>CBFGSB010000096.1:0-11148 GCA_965651325.1 uncultured Chromatiales bacterium
CGATCGTTACGGGCTGCGCCGGATCTTCGTCATCGGCACGGCGATCTTCGGCGCCAGCGCGCTGGCGTCGGCATTGGCGCCGTCCCTGCCGTGGCTGGTGGCCGCGCGCCTGCTGCACGGGCTGGGCGGCGCCTTGCTCGTGCCGGCGAGCCTCGCGCTGATCGGCAGTCACTTCGAGGAGCACGAGCGCGGGGGGGCGATCGGTACCTGGGCGGGCGCTTCGGCACTCACGACGGCGCTCGGCCCCGTGCTCGGCGGCTGGCTGGTCGACCAGTGGAACTGGCCGGCGGTCTTCCTGCTGGTGGTGCCGTTCGCGATCGTCACGATACTGGTCTGCCTGTGGCGGGTGCCGGTGAGCCCGTCGCGGACGCAGGAGCAACTGGATTACCCGGGCGCGCTGGCGCTCGCGGCAGCGCTCGCCGCGCTGATCTACGGGTTGGTGGCGTCGTTGTCGGGTCCCCAGCGGGCGTTATGCCTGCTGCTGGCGGCTCTCCTCGGTGCCGCGTTCCTGTGGCGCGAACGGACTTTCCATGCGCCGATGCTGCCCCTGCGCCTGTTCCGCTCGCCCGTGTTCAGCGGCGCCAACGCGATGACGCTGCTCCTGTACGCGGCGTTGAACGGCGTGCTGTTCTTCCTGCCGTTCAACCTCATCCAGGTGCAAGGCTACTCGGCGACCGCAGCGGGCGCCGCCTTCCTGCCGTTCAGCCTGATCATGGGATTCGGCTCGACCTTCGCCGGCGACCAGATCCGCAAGCGCAATCCGCGAATGATGCTGACGGTCGGCCCGGTGATCGCGGCGCTCGGCTTCGCGGCGCTCGCGATCCCCGGCACCGATGCCGATTACGTCACCGGCTTCCTGCCCGGCATCCTGTTGATCGCGGTGGGCATGACGCTGGCCGTCGCGCCGCTGACCACCGTCGTGATGGGCACGGTCGACGCCGACGAGTCCGGTCTCGCGTCCGGCGTGAACAACACCGCCGCGCGCGTTGCCGGCGTCATCGCGATAGCGGCGCTGACCGCGGTCGCGATATGGCGCTTCGGCGACGCGCTCGCCGGCGACCTGCAGGCACAGGGCGTTGCGCCGCCGGTCGTCGAGGAGCTTGCGCAGCACGCGTCGCGCCTCGCGGAGCTGCAGGCGCCGCGCGGTGCTCCTGCAGCGGTTGCCGCGGCGGTCTCCACGGCCGTGGCCTCGGCATATGTCGATACGTTCCGCGTGCTCGCCGTCATCTGCGCGCTGCTTGCAGCATTGAGCGGCGGGATCGCCTGGCTGTCGCTGGAATCGTTGTGAGGTCGCGGCCCGATTTGCCCGTGCACGGGCCGCCGCGGTAAGGTCCCGGGAGGGGAGCTGGGCACCCTACTCGGAGGACATGGACGATGCCCGATGACGTGCCGGCGAACCTCGACAGGCTCCTGCGACTCATGGCGGAGCAATCGAAGGAGCACGCGATACTGTTCCTCGACCTGGACGCACGGGTCACGTGGTGGAGCCCGGGAGCCGAGCGGATCTTCGGGATTCCGGCCCGCGAAATCGTCGGACAGCTCACGCACCGGCTCTTCACGGAGGAGGACGTCGCGCAAGGCGTCCCCGAGCACGAGATCGCGGTCGCCCGCGCCGGCAGCGCCGCGGGCGACGACCGCTGGCTCGTGCGCGCCGACGGCTCGCGCTTCTGGGCGGTCGGCGTGATGATTCCGCTGTACGACGAAAGCGGCGAGCTGATCGGGTTCAGCAAGATCCTGCGCAACCGCACGGACCTGAAAGAGCAACTCGCCGTACTGAAAAACCGGGCCGAATCATCGGCGACCGGCAGCCGCCGCAAGGACATCTTTCTTTCCACGCTGTCGCACGAGCTGCGCAACCCGCTCGGCGCCTTGACGAATGCCGCCGAGATCATCCGCATGGCGGCGCCCGATTCGCCCGAGCTGGAGGTACCGCTCAGGATCATCAACCGGCAGGTCGAGAACCTGCGGCGCCTGGTGGACGACATGATGGACGTGTCGCGCATCAACGCCGGGAAGATCGAGCTCAAGATGGAGTCCGTGGCGCTCCAGGACGTCATCGAGCGCGCCGTCGAGAGTGTCCGTCCTTTCATCGTGCAGCGCCGGCACGAGCTGGAGATGTTGCTCTCTTCCGCGCCGGTTTTCGTCGAGGCGGATCCGGCGCGCCTGGAGCAGGTGTTCGTCAACCTGCTGACCAACGCGGCCAAGTACACGCCGGAAGGCGGCACGATCTGGATCAAGTGCACGACCGAGGGCGAAGAGGCGGTCGTGCGCGTCGAGGACACGGGCATCGGCGTGCCGGCCAAATTGCTGCCGCGCATCTTCAAGCTGTTCACGCAGGTGGAAGCGTCCCGGTCGCAATCGCAAGGGGGACTCGGCATCGGGCTGAATATCGTCAAGCACCTCGTGACGCTGCACGGGGGCACCGTGCAGGTGCGCAGCGAAGGCGAGGGCAAGGGCAGCCAGTTCTCGGTGCGGCTGCCGCTGCCGGCGGCCGAAGAGGCCGGTGAAGAGCCCCGAAGCGAGGCGAGCTAGCAAAAGAGGAGAGCGTTACTCGCGCGCCGTGCCCGCCGGCGGCGCCAGCCTGAACGTGCCCTCGTCCTCGAAGCGCCGCGTGCCGAGGAGTCCGCCCTCGAGCTTGCCGCGCACCCGGTAGGTGAATTCGGACGGATCGTCGGTATTCATGGCGCCGAATACCTGGCGCGCGACGTTGAACGCGGAGATCGTGACAGGGATGGTGAAGACCGTTTGCCCGTAGCGCGGCACGGTCCCGATATCGTCGCTGACGCCGGAGGCGAGCGGGCGGCCGTTGACGTCCAGCGCCAGGGCGACGCCGTCGTAGCGGACCGCGGTGTCGTTCGGGTTCTGCACCCGGATGCGCACGGCCAGGTTGAGCTCCATGCCCTCGCCGGGGAGCTGTTCGATGCCGGCGACGTCGATGAACAGCGGATCGCGCTGCGAGAGGCCAGCGCAGGCCGCGAGCGCCAGCAGCGCCGTTACCGGGAAGAGAACCGTGCGAAAAATCCTGAGCATGTCCTTTGCTCCTTCGGGCCCGCGTTATCCGGCCGGGCGTTCCGACCGGGACGTGTACGTAATCCCCAAGTGCCGGTACAGGTCCGCGAGCAGCCACGCCGGCCCGATCAGCAGGAACTGCACGTCCTTGAAGAAGGACGGCTTCCTGCCCTCGATTTTGTGGCCGATGAACTGGCCGATCCACGCGATGACGAATATACCGGCGAACAACGTCCAGGGCGGGAACGAAAGCGCGGTCGTCAGCCACGCGATCGCGCCGAGCATCAGCAGCACGATGGCGGCCATTCCGACGGCCAGTGCCGGTGACAGCGCCAGGTAATAAATCACCGCGAGCGCCACGACCAGCGTCGCCCAGTTGACCCAGGCGCCGAGCGCCGCCATTCCGGAGGGCACCGGGACCAGCCACAAGAGGCCGAGCACGCTGAACAGGATCGCCGGCACGCAGATCCAGTGAATGCTCTTGTTCGTGGGATGGCGGTGGCTCTCGCCGTACTCGTCGAGCCACTGCTGCATGGTGCGCATGATCGTGCCTCCAGTGCTCAGGAGACACTAGCGCCGCGCCGGCCGCTACGCAAGCCGTTCCACGCGCGCCATGAAGCAGCCGGCTTCGCCGTTGCGGATATGGATGTAGTCGGCGCCGTGTTGCTCGAACATTTCCCGCAACCGGTCTTCCGAGGCCTCCGTGCCGGCGCGTTCCTGCGCGAGCAACCGGCCGCCATCCCGGTAAGCCTCGAGAACCAGCGGCAGGGAGCGGAAGTCGGGCGGCAGCGTGGGCGCGTCGTACCGGCTGCAGGGCGCGGCGTGTATGAAGACCGGGCCGGGCGCGGGCAGGCTGCCGGGCTCCCGGAACGGCTGGTAGGTGAAGAGAATGCGTTCCTCCTCGCCGATCGCGAACGTGCGCAGGCACTGGCGGCAAGGGCCATAGCCGCCGGCCGTTTCACGATGCGCGGGATGGCCGTAGCCGGGCGCCCGCAGGGTTGCCCGGACCTCGGCAGCGATGGCATCGGGGATGCCGCGAAAGCGCAGGTCGGTCATCGTGATCTCCTGGTCTGGAACCGGACGGGGGCAGGGTATGATGACGGCTCGGGCGGATCACTCCGCTTCTTGCTTTTGAATCGAGGCTCCAGTGGCGCGGCTACCCACCATCCGTACGGAAAGGCTCGTGCTCCGGCCGTTTCGGCCCGGTGACGCCGCGCAGGTGCAGGAGCTTGCCGGCGCCCGCGAGGTTTACGCGACCACCGAAAACGTGCCGCACCCGTACGAGGACGGCATGGCCGAGGAGTGGATTGCCTCGCTGGGCGCGAAGTTCGAAGCCGGCGAGCAGGTGTCCCTTGCCGTAACGCTCTCTGAAGGTGGAGCGCTGGTCGGTTCGATCACGCTGCGCGTCGCCGCCGCGCACCGGCGCGCGTCGCTGGGTTACTGGATCGGGGTTCCCTGGTGGGGCCGCGGCTATGCGACCGAGGCGGCCATCGCCATGATCCGCTACGGCTTCGACGAGTTGGGGCTGCACCGGATCACGGCGCAGCACATGAGCGGGAATCCTGCATCCGGCCGGGTGATGGTCAAAGCGGGGATGCGACGCGAAGGCGAACTGGTCGACGAGGTACTGAAGGACGGCGCGTTCCACAGCCTCGTCGTCTACGGCATCGTGAACGGCGCCGGTGCGAACGGATGAACGGGACGGCCCCCGCCGAGATCTACACCGATCGCCTCTTCCTGCGCTCGTGGCGGGCAGCCGATGCAGCGCGACTGCTGCCGATCCTCGTCGCGAACGTGGATCACCTCGGGAGCTGGATACCGGCGCACGTCGCCGCGCCCGCGCCGATCGAGGACCTCGAGCTTCGCCTCGCGGGGTTCGCCGCCGATTTCGAGGCGCGGCGTTCCTGGCGTTACGCGATCCTGTCGCCGGACGGGCAGGAGGTTTTTGGCGAGGTCGACCTGTTCCCGCGTTCCGCGGAGGGCCGGGTGGGTATCCGGGCGGCGGACCGGGTGGAGATCGGCTACTGGCTGCGCCGCGACGTCACCGGCAAGGGCCTGGCGACGGAAGCGGCGCGGGCCATGCTCGATGTCTCCCGGAACCTGCCGGGGATCGGCCTGGTGGAGATTCACTGCAATCCCCGCAATACCGCGAGCGCTGCCGTGCCGCGCCGCCTCGGGTTTCACCTGGTAACGGATTCCGGACCGGGCGTCGCGGGAATGGTCTGGGGGCTGGAGCTGCCCCGGCTTCGCGACGGTATGGCTTTTGCATAACACCGCGAGTAGCGGCTTGCGGGAGGACGTCGATGCGCTGGAAAGATCTCAGACGTAGCAGCAACGTGCGCGACGAACGCGGCCGGGGCACCGGCATGCGCATCCCGTTGCGGATCGGCCGCGGCGGCGGCATCGGTGTCATCGTGATCCTGATCGTGGCCGCGATCTTCGGCGGGCCGGAGCTCGTCTTCCAGCTCTTGGGCGGCGGCCTCGACACCGGCCGGCCGTCACCGGCGCCCTCCGGCGTGCAGGACCAGGAGCGGCAGTTCACGGCCGCGATCCTCGGCAGCACGGAAGACGTCTGGGGCAGGCTCTTCGAAAGCGCCGGCGGGCAGTACGCGCCGCCGCAGCTCACCTTGTTCGACGGCGCGGTCTCATCTGCCTGCGGTTATGCAAGTGCGGCGGTCGGCCCGTTCTACTGCCCGGCCGACCGGCGCGTGTATCTCGATACCGCGTTCTTCGACGACCTCGCGCGCATGGGCGGGCCGGGCGACTTCGCGCAGGCCTACGTGATCGGGCACGAGATCGGGCATCACGTGCAGAAGCTGATGGGCACGGCCGACCAGGTCCGCGCCGCGCAGGCGCGCGCCGGCGGCGAACCCGAAGCCAACGCGCTGCAGGTCGCGATGGAGCTGCAGGCCGATTGCTACGCGGGGGTCTGGGCCTGGCACGCCAACCAGCGCTACCAGGTCCTGGAGCCGGGCGACGTCGAAGAAGGGCTGG
This sequence comes from uncultured Chromatiales bacterium, assembly GCA_965651325.1. Lineage (GTDB taxonomy): Bacteria > Pseudomonadota > Gammaproteobacteria > Steroidobacterales > Woeseiaceae > IDS-8. Next base: position 6,004 of record CBFGSB010000096.1, read on the forward strand.
CGGCAGCGGCCGCCATCGGTGACGATCGCCTCATGGAGAATGCCGGGCGGCGCGTGACGCCCGATTCGTTCACGCACGGCTCCTCGGCACAGCGCCAGCAATGGCTGCAGCGAGGCCTCGAAAGCGGAGACCCCGCGGAGTGCAACCCGTTCGGGGCCTGACAACAACAACAACGGCGAAGGAACAGCAAATGCGACACGGAAACATCCTGCGGCCGGTGGCCAGCCTCGTCGGCCTCCTCGTGCTCGCGTCCTGCACGAGCACCTACTACCGCGCGCTCGAGTCGATCGGCATCGAGAAGCGCGACATCCTCGCCGACCGGCTCGAGGACACGCGCGACGCGCAGGCGGAGGCCAAGGAGCAGTTCACCTCGGCGCTGGAGCAATACCGCAGCGTCGTCAGCGTCGACGGCGGCGACCTGGAGGATATCTATGACCGCCTGAATGCCGAGTACGAGGACAGCGCCGAGCGCGCGGACGAGGTGCGGAAGCGTATCGACAGCGTGGAGCGGGTGGCCGGCGATTTGTTCGAGGAGTGGGAAGAGGAGATCGACGCCTACGCCAACCCCGACCTCGCCAGCCGCAGCCGGGTCCTGCTAACGGAGACGCGCGCCGATTACCGCGACGTTCTTGCTGCCATGCGGCGCGCCGAGCAGTCGATGGAGCCGGTGCTGACGCTGTTCAACGACCAGGTCATGTTCCTGCGGCACAACCTGAACGCCCGCGCGATCGGCGCGCTCGAGAGCGAGCTCGCGAGCCTCGAGGAGGCCACGGCGACGCTCGTGGAAGAGATGGAGGCGGCGATTGCCGAGGCCAACAGCTTCATCGAGGCAATGCCGCAGGGGAGCTAGTGTCATCACGGCGAATACCCCGGCGCCGGGCAGGCACCCGGCGAATCAGGCGGGCAGCGTGTAGCGCTTGTCGATCGCCTCGCGGATCCGGCTGAGGCTTTCGCTCGCCGAGATATCCGGGGTGCGCTCGATGTCGGCGACTTCCGCCGCCAGCTCCTCGTCCTTGATCGCCGTCGCCAGCCAGCGCGAATAGTCGCCGTTCTTCAGGTGGTGAAGCCAGGTCTGGTCGTCGAGGCCGCCGCCGATCTCGATGAATGACGCGAGGTTGGCCGCCCGCAGGTTCAGCCGCTCGTCCGCGCCGCGGAAGTAGAAGCTCCGGTCTTCGCCGAGCTTGCCTTCCGCGTACTTGCGCAAGTGGCGGCGTAGCTGGTGCTGCGGCGGCACGCTGCGAAACCACGCCGGTTCACTGTCGGCCGCGGCCCGCCACAGCAGGCCGTCGCCCGCTTCCAGGGTAGCGTCCGTGCGCGCCGGCGGCGGCCGCCCGATACGCTCGCTGAAGCTCGCGAGCGTGTCGTCCGGATCCGAGCCGATGGCGATGAGGGTGTCGATGGTTTTCAGCACCGGCACGGCGACGCGATCGGGATGCACCGTGATGAGGACGAGCCCGTGCAGCTCCTCCGGCACGAGATCCCTGCTCGGGCTCCAGTCCGCCGGGAACACGTGGTGCGCCTCGTCGATCACCAGCCAGTGCGGCCGGCCCATTGCCGATCGCAGGCGCAGCAACTGCGGGAACAGTTCCCCGACGTAGGCCGGGCGTTCCGCGACGCCGATCGCGAGCAGGTTCAGGGTCACGCTTTCGCGCGGGTCTTTCAGCACCGCGAGCGCCTCGGCGACGGCCGGCGGGTTGTCGCTCGTCCCGAGGGTGACCGATTGCTCGAAATGCTCGTAGTCGCCTTCGGGATCGACGATGCAGACCTGGTAGCCGTTCTCGATGAAGCGTTCGAGGAGACCGGTGGTCAGCGTCGACTTGCCGCCGCCCGACGTGCCCGCCACCATCACGGACTCCAGGTGCGGCCTAAGGCGCAGCTCCCGCCCGTTTGCATCGGCGCCCAGCAGCACGTCGTGGCGGGCCAGGCGCGGTTCGAGGTCGGCAAGGTCGTTTTCGACCAGGCGTTCGATCAGCTCGACGACGCCGCGGCCGTGATCCTCCCGGGTGACGAAGTCCGCCCGCTCCCTGAGCGCCGGCAGCGCGTTGGCGACGGCCACGGAGCATTCGCACAGTGCCAGGAAGGCATGGTCGTTTTCGGCGTCGCCCACGCCAACGCAGTTGTGCGGCGACAGCTTCATTTCCGCGAGCGCGGCAGCGAGGCCGCTCGCCTTGTTCACGCCAGGCGGCAGCACCATGACGGCGCCCTTGTTGAAGATGACCTGCAGCTCGAGCCCGAACTCCCGGATGACGTCGAAGACCACCTTGTCCTGCGGCGTCCAGGTGGCAACGATCACCCGCCCGACGGACAGCGGCGTAACGTTCCGCTCCTTCAGCGCCTGCACGAAAGCGGCAGGTGGCGGCTCCGCCAGCGGCTTCTCCGTGTGCGTCGAGGGCGTGTAGAGCAGCGCGCCGTTCTCGGCAACGACCTGGTCGAAGACCTCCAGTTCCGGGAAATGATCCGCGAGCTCGTCGAGCTCCCGCCCCGTGACCAGCATCAGCCGCCGGCCGGTATCCTTCAATTTCTTCAGCGCCGCCAAAGTGGGCTTGTTCACTTTGCCGTGGTGCGCGATGGTGCCGTCGTAGTCGCAGGCGAGGACGTGGTAGCGCATCAGGCTTGCCCCGCCAGCTTGTCGAAGCGCGCGGCCAGCTCGCGCGCGATCAGCGGCTCCTCGCGGGTTTCGAACACGTACACCGGACGGCTCGTTGCCGTGGATATCAATCCCGGGCGCCCGTTCGTGTTCAGCGTGTCGTCGAGTGCGACGTTCCAGGCCGACAGCCGCTGCGCGACGCGTGCGCGAACCTCCGGCGCGTGCTCGCCGATGCCCCCGCCGAAGACAATCGCGCCTTCGCCGTCCAGCAGCGTGAGATAGGCGCCGATCGTGAGCACGAGCCGGTAGACGAACAGCTTCACCGCAAGCTCGGCACCCGAATCCCCGCGTTCTTCCAACGCCAGTACCTCCCGCATGTCGCCGCTGCCGGCAAGGCCGAGGAGGCCGGAGCGGCGGTTGAGCTGCTCGTCGATAAAGTCCGCCGAATAGCCTTCGCGCAGCAGTTTCAGCACGATCGCCGGGTCGATATCGCCGGAACGCGTGGCCATGACGAGGCCCTCGAGCGGCGTGTAGCCCATCGAGGTTTCGATCGACCGGCCGTTCTTGATCGCGCAGGCCGAGCAGCCGGCGCCGAGCTGCAACGTCACCGCGGAGACCTCCTCCAGCGGCCGCGAAGTGGCCTCGGCGCAGGCTTGCGCGAGGCTCGCGTGCGCGATGCCGTGGAAGCCGTAGCGACGGAAGTCGAATCTCCGGTCCCATTCGCGGGGCAGGGCGTAGCGCATCGACTCTTCCCGGCGATGGGCGTGAAAAGCCGTGTCGAAGACCGCGACACACGGCGTATCGGGAAACACCTCGTGCGCGACGCGGATCGCCGTGAGGGCCGGGCCGTTATGCAGCGGCGCTAGCGACACGAGCTCCTCCAGCGCCGCTTCCACCTTGCCGTCGATGCGCACGGGATCCATGAACGTCGAGCCGCCGTGCACGACGCGATGGCCGAGCATGTCCGGCGGGTCGCCGATCTCGCGGAGAGCGGCGGCGATGGCGCCTTCCATGGCGTCGGGCGATCGCCATTCGCGCCGGTCGCTGGATCGTTCCCGGAGGCCATCGGGTCCGGCTTCGAACTGCGCGAGCTTCAAGGTTGCCGACCCGGCGTTGACGACGGCGATGCGGCGGGTACTCATCGGCCGGCCCGGGTCATGGGTTGGCTTCGGAACCGGGCGGGGCATCGGCGGCCGCCCACTCCCAGTCGCGGACTTCGGGCATGTCCTGGCCGTAGCGGTGAATGTACTCCCTGTGCTCGACGAGCTTGTCGCGGACGGCCTGTTTGGCATAGGCGGCGTGGGCGCCGAGTTTCTCTACCCGGTCGATGACGTCGCTCACGAGGTCGAAACGGTCGATGTCGTTCAGCACCGCCATGTCGAACGGCGTGGTCGTGGTGCCTTCCTCCTTGTAGCCGCGCACGTGCAGGTTGTCGTGGTTGGTGCGGCGGTAAGTCAGGCGATGGATCAGCCACGGGTAGCCGTGGTAGGCGAAGATGATCGGCTTGTTCTTCGTGAACAGCGCGTCGAAGTCGCGATCGGGTAACCCGTGCGGATGCTCGGACTCCGACTGCAGCGTCATCAGGTCGACGACGTTGACCACGCGCACGCGCAGCTCGGGGAAGTGCTCGCGCAGGATGGATACGGCCGCGAGCGTTTCGAGCGTCGGCACGTCGCCGGCGCAGGCCATGACCACGTCGGGTTCCTGCCCGCGGTCGTTGCTCGCCCACTCCCAGATGCCGATGCCGGCCGCGCAGTGCTTCACGGCGGCCTCCATGTCGAGGTACTGCGGCTCCGATTGCTTGCCCGCGACGATGACGTTCACGAAATCGCGTGAGCGCAGGCAGTGGTCGGCGACGCACAGCAGCGTATTGGCGTCCGGCGGCAGGTACACCCGGATCGTATCGGCCTTCTTGTTGACGACGTGGTCGATGAAGCCGGGGTCCTGGTGACTGAAGCCGTTGTGGTCCTGGCGCCAGACGTGCGAGGTCAGCAGGTAGTTGAGCGATGCGATCGGGCGGCGCCAGTACACCTCGCCGCTCGCCTTCAGCCACTTCGCGTGCTGGTTGAACATCGAGTCGACGATGTGCACGAACGCTTCGTAGCAGGAGAAGAAGCCGTGGCGCCCGGTGAGCAGGTAGCCTTCCAGCCAGCCCTGGCACAAGTGCTCGGAGAGCACTTCCATGACGCGTCCGTCGTGCCCGAGGTGCCGGTCGACGTCGCGGATCTCGTCGGCGGTAACCTTGGTCGTGGCTTCGTAGACGGCGGCCAGGCGGTTGGACTCGGTTTCGTCGGGGCCGAAGATCCGGAAGTTGTGCGCTTTCCTGTTCCGCTCGACGACGTCGCGCAGGAAGCGGCCCAGTGCACGCGTCGCCTCTCCCTTGACGCCGCCGGGCCGCGGCACTTCGAGCGCGTACTCGCGAAAATCCGGCATGCGCAAGCCTTTCAGCAGCACGCCGCCGTTGGCATGCGGGTTGGCGCTCATGCGGCGATCGCCCCGGGGTGCAAAATCGAGGATCGCCTGCACCGGGCAGCCGGCTTCGTCGAACAGCTTTTCCG
>CBFGSB010000097.1:0-11098 GCA_965651325.1 uncultured Chromatiales bacterium
CTCCACTCTTCCCGGACGTCGAATTCGCCCGGGAACTCGACCTGCTTGCCGACGCGCACCGCGACGGGAACGCCGCCGCGGAGCAGCAGCCGGTTTCCCGGCAGCGCCGGCAGGCGCTGGCCCGGCGTGATGATCCCCACGAGGTTCAGCGGATCGGCGGCGGAGATCATTACCGCCTCATCGCTTTCGTCCTTGCGCGCCTCGCGCAGCGCGCCCACGGCTTCCGGCAGCGCGAACTGTTCGCCGCTCATGCCCTGCACGAAACGGCCGCCGCGGATCTCGCCGCGGGCCTCCATGCGCCGGAACGCGTACAGCAGGTCCCGCCACGGCGGGAGCAGCGGTTCGCGTTCCAGGACGCGGCGACAAATAACGCCGTAACGGCGCAGCAGCACCTGTGCGATGTGCGCCGCATGCTCGCCGTCGGCCGGCGCGTTTGCGCTCGCGCCGCCGTGGAACACCCGGGCCCAGCGGCCCGCATCCTCCACCGCCGGCATGCGATTCCGCCGGCGCTGGCGCCGCGCGTCGGCGCGCCGGACCTGCGGCACGATCAGCGCGCGCAAGCCCGCGAACGTGTCCGCCGTCACGAGCCCGCGCGCGACCAGCTCGGCGAGTGCCGCTTCCACGTGGCCATGCAGCAGGCCGCTCGCCTCTTCCAGATCGGTAAAGAACAGCGCACCGTGTTCGCGGAGCGCATCGAGCACGCTTTGCGCGTTGCCGCTCAGTTGCTCATCGCTCGCGCCACGTGCGAGTTGGCGCCAGTGCTTCAGGTGTGCGCGCGCGACGAACGCGATCGGTGTGTTGCGCACCGGCGCCGCGTGGCGGCCATTGCCCTCACTCGGCAACGGCGGCGGGTTCAGCCGTGTCCAGACGAAGCGCCCGGCGTTGCAGAGCTTGTCCAGCAGGTCGGCGCGGTAGTGCGCGACGCGCAGAGGCAGCAGGCTCGTTTCCCAGGCGGCGGCCGCGGCCGGATAGCCTTCCAGTTGCTCCAGCACCGCGGCGAGCGCCTCCGCGCCTTCCACCTGCTCGCCGGTGACGTGCTGCCAGCGAAGCAGGAAGCGGTAATACGCTGCCGGGGTGACCGGCTCGATCTCCGCGCGCAGACGCTTCAGCGTGTAGCGGTGGATGCGCGCGAGCAGGCCGCGCTCACACCACTCTGGCGCCGCGCTGCCGGTGTAGTGGCCCTGCATCGCGAAGCCCTCCGTCTGCAACGCGATGAGTGACGGCTCGAGCTCGGCGGCTGCGAGCCCGAGCGGCTTGCCAAGTGCCTCCACGGTGACCGGGCCGAGCACTTCCAGCCGGCCGCGCAGCATCTCGCGCAGGGCGGCGTGCTCATCCGCAACCGCGTCATCGGCAATGGCATCCAGCGCAGGCTCTGTGACGACCCCGGGCCACCGCTGCCGGAACCACGCCAGGCGCTCGGCCGCGACCCACAGGTTCTCGCCGCCCGGCGCCCGCAGGACTGCCGCGCGTCGATCGTGCACGAGTGCCTCGAACAGATGCCGCCACCCGAATTCCAACCCTTCCGTGCGCCCGGCCTCGCCCTCGCGGGCGGTGAGGAAGCTCGCCACCAGCAGCGCGTCGTGCAGCTCGTCCGCGGTACGGGGCTCGGGCCAGGCCTCGGCACGCACCTTTGCGATGGCGTCCGCATCGAGCCGGCCGAGCGCCGCCGCGTCGTCGGCGCTCAGCACGCTGCGCTGGCGCACGGCGAGCGTGCGCCGCTCCTCGGCGGGCGCGTCGTCGAGGAAGGCGTACGGCCGCGCACCGAGGATCTCGAACGCCATCGGCGAGGGCGCGGCGAGATCGCGGCACACGATGCGTACCTCTTGCTTTTCCAGGCCTTCGAGCAACGCGACGAGACCGTCCACGTCCATCGTTTCGGTCAGGCAGTCCTTCACGGTCTGCTGCACCAGCGGGTGCTCGGGGATCTCGCGGTAACCGGCGCTCAGGTTCTCTGCGCAGGCGAGCTGGTCGGGGAACACGACGGCCAGCAGGTCCTCCGCGTCCGAGCGCTGGAACTGCGCCGGCGCGCGCTTGCCGTTGAAGTTGCGCTTGATCGCCAGCGCGACGCTCGCGTTCCAGCGCCAGCGGGTGCCGAACATCGGCGCGTCGAGCAGCGCCTGCGTCAGCACCTCGCGCACGCTCGCCGAGTGCAGGTAGCGCGTGATCGCTTCCAGGTCGAAGCTGTGCGTGGCACCGAGTGACAGCACGATCGTGTTCTCGTCGGCCGCCGCCTGCAGCTCGAAGTTGAAGCTGCGGCAGAAGCGCTTGCGCAGCGCAAGTCCCCAGGCGCGGTTGATGCGCGAGCCGTAGGGCGAATGGATCACGAGGTGCTGGTCGCCGGTCTCGTCGAAGAAGCGCTCGAACACGATCGTGTCGTGCGTCGGCAGCACCGTCAGCGCGGCGCGCGCAGCGGCGGTGTAGTCGACGATCTGCCGGGCCGCTGCTTCGGCAAGCCCGAGCTCTTCCTCTGCCCAGCGCATCGCGGCCTCCGGGCCACTCTCGAGCCGCTGCCCGAGCTCCGCGCGCAAGCGGCTCACCGAGCGCGACAGCTCCTCCGTTCGGCCCGGCGCCTCGCCGACCCAGAACGGGATGTTGGGCGGCTGGCCCTTCGCGTCCTCGGCGTAGACCTTGCCCTGCTGGACCTTCGCCACGCGATAGGACGTGTTGCCGAGCTGGAAGATGTCGCCGGGCAGGCTCTCGAAGGCGAAATCCTCGTTCAGCGTGCCGATCCGCAGGCCTTCCGGGAGCAGGATGACTTCGTAATCGAACTGGTCCGGTATGACGCCGCCGTTGGTCAGGGCGGTCAGGCGCGCGCCGCGCCTGGCGCGCAGCACGCCGTTTACGGCATCGCGGTGCAGGTAGGCACCGCGCCGGCCGCGGCGCGTGGTGTAGCCGTCCGCGAGCATCTTCACGACGTCCGTGTATTCGTCCCTGGCCAGCGCGCGGTACGGCCAGGCGCGACGAAGCTGCTCGTACAGCGCGTCCTCGCCCCACTCGCGGCCGGCGATCTCCGCGACGATTTGCTGCGCCAGCACGTCCAGCGGCTTGTCGGCGAGCTCGAGGCGGTCGAGCTCGCCGCGGCGCACGGCATCGAGCAGCGCCGTGCATTCGACGAGATCGTCGCGCGTGAGCGGGAAGAGGCGTCCTTTCGGCGTCGCGTGCACCGCGTGGCCGGCACGGCCGACGCGCTGCAGGAACGCGCCGATCGCCCGCGGTGAACCGAGCTGGCACACGAGGTCGACGTCGCCGATGTCGATGCCGAGCTCGAGCGATGACGTCGCGACGAGCGCGCGGAGCTGACCGGCTTTCAGGCGTTGCTCCGCGTCCAGCCGGTGCTTGCGCGAGAGGCTGCCGTGGTGGGACGTGACGCTCTCCTCGCCGATGCGCTCCGCGAGGTGCCGCGCCACGCGCTCGGTCTGGCGGCGGTTGTTGCAAAAGATGAGCGTCGTGCGGTGCGCGGCGACCAGCTCGGCCAACTGGTCGTAGAGCTCGGTCCATACTTCGTTCGCCATGACGGCTTCGAGCGGCGAGCGTGGCACGATGAGCTCGAGATCGCGCTCGCGCTGGTGGCCGGTATCGATGATCGTGCAGTCTTCCGGCCCCGCGAGGAAGCGGGCTACGGCTTCCATCGGCTTTTGCGTTGCCGAAAGCCCGACACGCACGGGTGGCTTCTCGCACAGCGCATCGAGGCGAGCCAGCGACAGCGCGAGGTGCGCGCCCCGCTTGGTGCCGGCAACCGCGTGGATCTCGTCGACGATGACCGTGCGCACCGTGGAGAGGATGGCGCGGCCGGATTCGGACGTGAGCAGGATGAACAGCGACTCGGGTGTCGTCACCACGATGTGCGGCGGCGTCTTGCGCATCTTCGCGCGCTCGTGCTGCGGCGTGTCGCCGGTGCGCACCAGCGCCCGGACCTCGACGTCCGGCCGGCCTGCCTCGAGCAGCCCATCGCGGATGCCCGCCAGGGGCTCCTCGAGGTTCTTGTGGATGTCGTTCGACAGCGCTTTCAGCGGCGAGACGTACAGCACCCGCGCCTCGTCCGGCAGACCGCGCTCGTCACCTTCGCGGACGAGATCGTCGATGGCGGACAGGAAGGCGGCGAGCGTCTTGCCGGAACCGGTGGGGGCCGCGAGCAGCGTGTGGCCGCGCTGCCGGATCGCCGGCCAGGCGGCCGCCTGGGCCGCGGTCGGCTCGCCGAACCGGCGTTCGAACCACCGCGCGACGGCGGGATGGAAGAGCTCGAGGGCCATGACGACAGGATACGACAAATCCGGGGCGGGAAATGTCCCGCCTGGCCTGCCCAACCACGCTTCTACCCCGGGGCGGACGCGCCGGATACGAGCCGCGCCCGCGGGCCGATAGGGCGCTCCGGGGAGGTCTCCCCCGAACCGGGTGTGCCGGTCCGCCTACGCCACGCCCGGCGAGGGCGGCTTCTGCTTCGCAATGTTCGTCGCCAGCGCAATCATGCCGGCGAGGTCGGCCAGGTTGGCCGGTACGACCAGCGTGTTGCCGGATTTCGCGAGGTTGCCGAACTCCTCGATGTACTGCTCGGCCACCCGGAGCTGCATCGCTTCGTTCCCGCCGTTCTGGACCAGCGCTTGCGCGACCTGCCGGAGGCCGTCCGCGGTCGCGGTGGCCACCGCGAGGATGGCCGCGGCCTCGCCTTCCGCTTCGTTGATCTGCTGCTGCTTCGCGGCTTCCGATTCCTTGATGACGCGCTGCTTCTCGCCCTCGGCCTGGTTGATCACCGCATCGCGCTCGCCTTCGGAAGTCAGGATGACGGCGCGCTTTTCGCGCTCGGCGCGCATCTGCTTCTCCATCGCGCCCAGCACGTCCGGCGGCGGCGTGATGTTCTTGATCTCGTAGCGCAGCACCTTCACGCCCCACGGGTCGGATGCCTTGTCCAGCTCCTCGACCACGTTCGCGTTGATGGAGCCGCGCTCCTCGAAAGTGCGGTCGAGCTCGATCTTGCCGATCTCGCTGCGCAGCGTCGTCTGCGCGAGCTGGGAGATCGCGAACTGGTAGTCGCCGATACCGTAGGACGCGCGGCCCGGGTCGAGCACCTGCATGTAGAGAACGCCGTCCACGCCAACCTGCACGTTGTCCCGGGTGATGCAGACCTGCTCGACGATGTCGATGGCCTGCTCTTTCAGGGTGTGCTTGTAGGCAACGCGCTCGACGAAAGGTACGAGGATGTGAAAGCCGGCACTAAGGACCCGGCTGAACTTCCCGAGACGTTCGACGACGTAGGCGCTCTGCTGCGGCACGACCACCGCCGTCTTCGCGATGACGAAGATGACGACGGCGGCGATCGCCAGGGATACGTAGAGTGAGGTCATTACCGGTTCCCGTTTACGGTTGTTGTTATTGCGAGCCGCCAGGCGCCGGATCGGCGCTGACGTACAGGGTCAAGCCTTCGTTGCGCACGATCCGCGCGCGCGATCCCGCCGGGATGGCGCTCGGCCCCTCGTTCACGACGGTCCAGTCGGAACCGCGGAAGCTCGCCCGGCCGTGGTCCCCGGATGCGAGATCGGCCGGAACGACGACGTACTCCCCGCTCACGCCCTCGCGGAAACCGGGCACGTTGCCGCGCACCTTCTGGTACAGGCTCCGGCGGAACGTGACCATCGAGACGAGCGCCAGCACGGCGAACACCAGCCACTCGACCCATTCCGGCGACTCGAGGCCGGCGAGCGCCAGGAGGCCTACCACGGCGGCGGAGAGCCCGAGGAACACCAGGTAGAACTGTGCGTCTATGGCGATAAGCTCGGCGCCGAACAGCACGGCCCCCAGGATCATCCACGCCCACCACGTCATGCTGCTCTCCCCAATCGTGGATTATTCGAATTGTATGTCGCACAAAGCGGCGCTGCCCGGATTATCCGTGCGGCTGGCTGCTGTTGTCCACGCAGGCTGCACAAAGCCGGGGCCGGGGATACCGTCGAGGGCCTCGCTCTCCTGTGAAACTGTTGAAGGCCTGTCCTGCATGCCCCGCGGCACGGGCGCGCAAGCAACGCAGGCCGAGGCTCAGGCCCCGCTGCTTTGTGCCTGCACCCAGGCGACGATGTCGGCCGCGCGGACGGCGCCGGACTGCCTGGCGACTTCACGGCCGTCCCGGAACATGATCAATGTCGGGATGCCGCGGATCGAGAACTGCGCGGCGACGTCCGGTGCATGCTCGGTGTTCAGTTTGATCAGCCGCGCGGCGGCACCGAGCTCCGCGGAAGCGCGTTCGAACTCGGGCGCCATCATGCGGCACGGGCCGCACCACTCGGCCCAGAAATCGACCACGACCGGGATGTCGTTGCGGCTGATGTGCTTGCGGAACGCCTCGCCGCTGACATCGGCGGGGCTGGCGGCGAACAGCCCGCGGCGACACTTGCCGCAATTCGGTGCGTCACCGAGACGGTCCGCGGGGATGCGGTTCACGGCCTCGCAATGCGGGCAGACGATGTGGCGGGTTGTACTCATGGCGGTATCCTCTACCCCGCTGTCATGCGCCCGGAGAGGGGAGTTTCAAGGCGCTGGCGGCGACACCTGCACGGTTTTCGTGACGCCTTTCACGAAAGGCGCCTGCCTCTTGCATAAATGCCGCCTTCGTCACGCTACCCACGGCCGGCAGCGCGAATAATCGCGACTTCAAATCACCGCTCCGCGCAGCAGCAGCCGCTGCCGGCCGGGACTGCCGGGGGACCATGACATGACATTCAAGCTCACCGGTTGGAAAGCCGTTCTCACGATCGTAGCGGTCGTCGCATTCGCCGCGATCCGGTACAACATGCAAAGCGCGGCCTTGCAGGCCGAAGGGATCGACGAGGTGAGACATTGGCTCGCACTCGAGGCGGTGCGGGTCGCCTTGCCGGGCCTGGAGCAGGCGGCCGCCGGTACTGCCAGCGAGGCGTACCTCGCGCAAGTGGCGAGCGACCTGGATGAGGACAGTTTCGACGTAATCTCCGTCGTCCGCCACGGGATGGGGGAACGGATCGTCGCGCGCGTCGAATACCGGCACCTGAACCGGTCGCCGGCCGATGCAACGGAAGTCCGGTACCTGCGGATGAGCTACTCGCTCGCCACGGGCTGGCGCATCCAGTCCGAGACCACGAAGCTGAACTATTACCTCGCGGCGTTCTGACCGCCGCTACCGCCATGCACCCGCGCGCCCTCAGTCCCGGTGCAACGCATTCCGATCGACTCTCCTGCCACAGCACTCTCCTGCCACAGCCGCTCAACGGGTACAGCGTGCGCAGAATGCGTTCACGGGCGTGCCATGTGATGCCCGATGCTATGCCTCTTTAGTCTGACCGCCCGGTTCGCGCTTTTGCACTCGCTGTCGCGGCAGCGCATCCCCGCCCCGGCTCCACGCGCCAGCGCGCAGCGGACGTTGCACCACCCGTAAAGAACGCCCGCCCGGCGCGACGTCTGCAGGGCGGGCGTACCCCAAAGGCGATCAATTACTTGTGCCGCGTGCGGCCGATTCGAGCTGCGCCCGCAGCCGCGGGAGCTGCGCCCTTTGCTCGACCGTCGCGACGGCGCCGTCGAACGCCGCCTTCTGGCACGTGCGTACCGACCGCCGCAGATCGAGGTTGCGATCATGTGGCGAGCCGCAGACCGCGCGCGCCGCCAGGCTGATCCGGTGATAGAGTGTTTCCACGCCGGCTGGCGTCGCAAGATTGAGGTCGGCATACGTGACGGTCGCGGTACGGAGATCGGAAGGCCGCTCCGCCTGGACGGCACCGGAACCGAAGACGAGCGCCGCGCCGGCGAGCGACACGAACAGTCTGGACCGGCCGGGTCGGTCGACTCCGGCCTTCATTCTTCTGGATACAATCATGGCAGTTCTCTCATTACAGGAGTGGTGCGGCCGCGCTTTTGTTGCGCGGGCTCGGATGGTTGGCGGGACAGGCCATAATCATCGATCGGAACGGTAACGCCGCAACGTGGTAGCCACCGTGGGCGGGCCCGTGGAAAATCCTGGGCGGGATATACGCAATTCGTCGGTGCGGGTGCGCTTGCTCGGCCCGATGCGGATCAGCCGCCAGGACGCGGTATTGCCGTTGCCGGCTTCGCGCAAGGCACGCGCACTGTTCGCTTTCCTCGCGGTCTCGCCAACGCCGGTTTCGCGCAGCCATCTCTGCGAGCTGTTGTGGGACCTGCCGAACGATCCGCGCGGTGAGCTGCGCTGGTGCCTGAGCAAGCTCAGGCGAGTGCTCGACGAGCCGGGCCGGCGCCGGGTCGAGACCGGCAGCGACACCATCCGGCTCGACCTCTCCGACTGCTTCGTCGATGCCCTGGCGGTCACCCGCGCCGTCCGCGATGGCATCGAAAGAGTGGACGCGGAACGGCTGCGCGCTATCTCGGATCTCTTCGGCGGCGAATTCCTGGAGGGCCTGGAGCTCAACCGTAGCCCGGATTTCAACGCCTGGATCATCGCCGAGCGCCGGCGTTTCCACGGCCGGCACCTCGCGGTGCTGGAACACCTCGCGAAGCGCGCGACCGGCGACGAAGTGTTCGGCTACCTCGAGAGCTGGCTGCAACTGGCCCCGTTCGACCCGCGGGCCCACGAGAATCTGCTCACCGCGCTGGCGCGGCGCGGCCGCATCCGGGATGCCGAGGAGCATCTCGCCGCAACCGCGCGCCTGTTCCAGGCGGAAGGCCTGGATCCGCGGCCGATTCGCGGCCTGTGGCGCACCGCCTGGGCGAACGCTGCGCCGTGGCCCGCCAGCTCGCCGAAACGCGTGCCGCCATCGTGAGATCGTGACGCCGGCCCGCTGCAGCGGCCGGAAAGCGCCGTGGGCCAAAGGTGCCGCGAGCCGGGCGTGACCCACGGGAACCCGGGGCGCCGTGGCGCGGCCGTATAGAATGCGCTCATGACCGTCTTTCGCGGCGCCCTCCTGCAGGCCAGCTATCGCATTATCACCGGGAACGACGGTGCGCGCGTCCCCGTGGTGCACCTCTTCGGCCGGCTGGAGAACGGCGAGACTTTCCTCGTGCGCGACGACCGGCCGCGGCCGCACTTCTATATCCACCAGGCCGATGCCGGGCGCGCGCAAGCCCTTGGCGCACCGGCGCCGGAGGCCTGTACCGACGTCACCTTCGAGGGCGCGCCGGTCGCTACCGTGACGGTGGCGGTGCCTTCCGACGTGCCGCCACTGCGCGACCGGTTGCAGCGCGAGGGCATGGAAACCTTCGAGGCCGATGTGCGCTTCGCGATCCGCTACCTCATCGAGCGCGGCGTCAAGGGCGGCTGCGAGATCGAGGGCAACGCCGTGCGCGGTGCCGGCGTGACCTGGGTGTTCGACAACCCGGTGCTGCGGCCGGCGAACGCGAAGGTCACACCGCGCGTGCTGTCGTTCGACATCGAGACGGATATGGCCGGTGAGCAGCTCCTGGCCATCTCGCTGTACGGCGAGGGGCTGGACGAAGTACTGATCGTCGACGGCAGCGGCCGGCCTATGCCGGAGAAGGCCACGCGCTGTGCCGACGAAAGCCATGCGCTGGACCTGTTCTGCGAACGCGTCCAAAGCTTCGATCCCGACGTCATTACCGGCTGGAACACGATCGATTTCGATTTCACGGTGCTGCAGCGGATCGCCGCACGCCTGCGGCATCCGTTCCAGCTCGGCCGCGGCGACGGGGCGATCCGCATTCGCAAAGCCGAAGGCTATTTCGGCAGTGGCCAGGCGAGCATCCCCGGCCGCCTCGTGCTCGACGGCATCGACCTGCTGCGCGGCGCTTTCGTGCGCATGGACGATTACTCCCTGGAGGGCGTCGCGCGCGAGGTACTCGGGGAGGGCAAGGCGCTGAAGGGCGACGTGCACGGCCGCGGCGAGGAGATCGTGCACAACTACCGGCACGACCTGCCCGCCTTCGCGCTGTATGCGCGCACGGATGCCCGGCTGGCGTACGAGATCGTCGACAAGCTCGCGCTCGTGCAGCTCGCGTTCGAACGCAGCCAGCTCGCCGGCATGATGCCCGACCGGGTCGCCGCGAGCATCGCGTCCTTCGACTTCGTTTACCTGGGCGAGCTCAGGAAGATCGGCATCGTCGCGCCCAACGTGCGCTCCGGCGATGCGCGCGTGCATGTCGCGCAGCAGGGAGGTCACGTGCTCGAGCCGGTCACCGGGCTGCATCGCAACGTGTGGGTATTCGACTTCCGCAGCCTATATCCCAGCGTCATTCGCACCTTCAACATCGATCCGCTGTCCTACGTGGCCGAGCCGCTCCCGGGGGATGACCTGATCCGCACCCCGGGCGGCGCGTTCCGCCGTGCACACGCGATCCTGCCGCGGCTGCTCGACGACCTGTTCCCGCGCCGCGCGGCGGCCATCGAGGCCGGCGACAAGGTGAAAGCACACGCGATCAAGATACTCATGAACTCGTTCTATGGCGTGCTGGGCACGCCCGCCTGCCGCTTCTACAACCCGGCGCTCGCCAACTCGATCACCGGCACGGGCAAAGAGCTGCTGCTGTGGTCCAAGGCCTGGTTCGAGGACGCCGGTTTCCGGGTGCTGTACGGCGACACGGACAGCCTGTTCGTCGAGTCGGCGCTGCCGGAAGAGGCGGCTCTCACGCGCGGCGCGGAGCTGGCGGCGAAGCTCAGCGAAGAGCTCGCCGGCCATATCCGCGAACGCTGGGGCGTGGCAAGCCGCCTCGAGCTCCAGTTCGAGAAACTCTATCGCCGCCTGTTCCTGTCGACGGCGCGGCACAGTGCCCGCGGCGCCAGCAAGCGCTACGTCGGGCTGCGCACCGACGGCGAGATCCAGTTCGTCGGCATGGAAGTGGTGCGCAGCGACTGGACCGCGCTCGCCAAGGACGTGCAGCGCGAGCTCTACCGCCGGCTGTTCGCGGATGAACCGGTGGAGGATTACCTCTCGGAGGTCGTCGCAAAGCTGCGCCGCGGCGCGCTGGACGATGCGCTCGTGTACCGCAAGCGCCTGCGCAAGGCCGCGGAGGCCTACACCGCCACCACGCCGCCCCACGTCGCGGCAGCGCGCAAGTCGGGGCAGAAGCCGGGGCGCTCGATCAGCTACGTCATGACGACGGACGGGCCGGAGCCCGTCGACAACGTGCAGCACCCGCTCGATCGCGAGCATTACGT
>CBFGSB010000098.1:0-10888 GCA_965651325.1 uncultured Chromatiales bacterium
GGCGTGTAGTTGGCAGGCTTGCATACGACGGTGCAGCCGGCGGCGAGCGCCGGCGCGACCTTGCGGGCCAGCATCGCGGTGGGGAAGTTCCAGGGCGTGATGCAGGCGACGACCCCGACCGGCTGCCGGATGACGAGCAGCCGCTTGTCGTTGGCCGGAGCCGGGATCGTGTCGCCGTACAGGCGCTTTCCCTGCTCGGCAAACCATTCGACGTAGCTCGCGGAATACGCGATTTCCCCGCGCGACTCGGCGAGCGGTTTACCCTGCTCGGCCGTCATGATGCGCGCGAGGTCCTCCTGGTTCTGCAGCAGCAGGTCGAACCACTTGCGCAGCACGGCGGCGCGCTCGATCGCCGTTTTCGCGCGCCAGGAGACCATGGCGCGTTCTGCCGCTTCGATGGCGCGGCGCGTTTCCGCGGCGCCGCATTTCGCGACCTCCGCGATCGTGCTTTCGTCGGCGGGATTCGCAACCGTGTAAGTCTCGCCACTGTCGCTGTCGACCCACCGGCCGTCGATATAGGCCTGCGATTTCAGCAGGCTGCGGTCCGAAATTTCGAGCTTGGCTGGCATGAGGGCTCCCGAACGCGGCGATGACGCGCGGCTATAAGCGGCACAAATGAACGGCAAGGAAGTGCCGATGATACCGCGCCGCGCCGACCCGTTGGAGTCCGCTCACGGGGTGCGGGACTTTGATGGGGAGCGGCGGGCATCGCTCGCGCCCGCCGGACAGCCTCCCGGCGGCAAGCGTGGGGACGGTTACCGCCGTCCCCACGAAAACGCCGGGATTACGCCGCCGTCTTTTGCACCTGCTGCCGGTGGCGCGCCAGCCAGCTTTCGAGCTCCTCGCTCCCGCCCACGTGCTCACCGTTGATGTACACCTGCGGGAAGCTCGACCTGGCGGCAACGGCACGCAGCGTGCGATCCGTGTAGTCGCGGTTCAGCAGCAGTTCCTCGAACGGCACGCCGGCATCGCGCAGCAGGCCTTTCGCCCGCGCGCAGTAGGGGCAACCGGCCCGCGTGAAGAGCGTCACGTCGAGCGGTGCCGGCACGTCGGGCGCGAGGTACTTCAGCATCGTATCCGCGTCCGACACCTCGAACGGGTCGCCGGGCTCTTCCGGCTCGACGAACATCTTCTCGATCACACCGTCGCGCACGAGCATGGAGTAGCGCCACGACCGCTTACCGAAGCCGAGGTCTTCCTTGCCGACGAGCATGCCCATACCGTCGGTGAACTCACCGTTACCGTCGGGCAGGAACGTGATGTTGTCCGCGTGCTGGTTTTCCTTCCACTCGTTCATGACGAAAGCGTCGTTGACCGAGAGGCAAACGATATCGTCGACGCCGTGCGCCTTGAACAACGGCGCCAGCTGGTTGTACCGCGGCACGTGTGCCGACGAGCAGGTCGGCGTAAAGGCGCCGGGCAGCGAGAAAGCGATCACCGTCTTGCCGGCGAACACGTCGTCCGACGTGGCGTCGACCCATTCGTAATCCCGGCGGGTCCGGAAGGTCGCCTTGGGCACCCGTTGTCCTTCACGATTCTTCAGCATTGCAATCTCCATGTTTTCAGCGCTAATAATTTCACCACCCCCCCAGGCCGGGCATCCTGCCGGTTGCCGGTGACGCCCAATTTACGACGTCGTTCTTTATATATAAAATAGATTAATCTTATCACAACGATCGATTATTTAGAATGCGCTACCCGACCGTCAAACAGCTTCGCTACTTCCTCGCACTGTGCGAGCTGCGCCATTTCGGCCGGGCGGCGGAGGCGTCGTTCGTGTCCCAGTCAGCCTT
The DNA here is from genome assembly GCA_965651325.1 of uncultured Chromatiales bacterium. Classification (GTDB taxonomy): domain Bacteria; phylum Pseudomonadota; class Gammaproteobacteria; order Steroidobacterales; family Woeseiaceae; genus IDS-8. The sequence goes on from CBFGSB010000098.1 coordinate 1,794, forward strand.
CAGCACGGCCATCCAGGACCTGGAGCGCCTGCTCGGCACGCCGCTCGTGGACCGGACCAACCGCCAGGTGACCATCACGGCCGCGGGCCAGGAAGTGGCGGCGCGCGCCCGCGTCTGCCTGCGCGAGCTCGAGGACCTGGTGGAATTCGCGGGCCGCTGCCGGCAGCCCCTTTGCGGCACGCTGCGGCTGGGGGTCATCCCGACGATTGCGCCGTTCTTGCTGCCGCGGGTACTGCCGAAGCTGCGCAAGGCCTACCCGGAACTGAAACTGTACCTGACCGAGGACCGCACCGACCGGATCCACCAAAGACTGCTCGACGGCGACCTCGATCTGCTGCTCCTCGCCCTCCCCTACGACCTGCGCGGGGTGGAGGAAATGCCGCTGTTCCGCGACCGCTTCCTGCTCGCGTTCCGCGAGGGGAGCCACCGCGTCGACGCCGGGCAGTACCAGTTCAACCGGCTCGATCCCGACAGCATCCTGCTGCTGGAGGACGGGCACTGCCTGCGCGAGCACGCCCTGCAGGCATGCAAGATTCGTGGCAGCGACAAGGTGAGCCGTTTCGCGGCCACCAGCATCCTGACGCTGGTCGAGATGGTGGATGCCGACCTCGGGCTCACCTACCTGCCGGAGATGGCGGAAGACTCGGCGCTCCTGCGCAACACCCGGGTGCGGCTCATGCCGATCGGCGACAACAGTTACCGGATGATCGGCCTCGCGTGGCGCAAAAACAGCGGGCGCGTCGACGAGTTCCGGATGATGGGTGAGTTTTTCAAGGAGCATGCCGCACCGTGAATGGCGCGCGCATCCCGCCGCTTGCTATTACCTGCTGGCGCAACTAGCTTATCGGCGAGGCCCAAACACAGGTAAGCGACAATGTATAACAAGACCTTCTGGATCGGCTTCGTCGTCATCTACGCCGTCTGGCGCATCATCAGCTTCCTGGTTCACGGCCTGCTGCTGCAACCCCACTACGCCACCCTGGGCGGCGTCTTCCGGCCCCAGGCCGAAATGATGGACATGATGTGGCTGACATACGTGAGCTCGGCGCTGTTCCTTTATCTCTTCTGCCGGATATTCGTCGGCGGGTACGAGGGTAAGGGCATCGGCGAAGGCGTGCGCTTCGGCCTGCTGATCGGGCTGTTCATGTCGATACCGATGGCGATCGACCAATACGCCATCTACCCCATCACCTCAGCGGTCGCGGTGTGGTGGTTCGTGACGAGCGTGGTTAGCTGGGTGATCGTCGGGGCGGTTTTCGCGGCGATTTACCGGCCGACGAGGGTTTGACCACGGATCGTTTCGCACGTTTCCGTGGTCCGCAAAGCTCGCGGAAGCCCGCGGCCATGAAGCTGGCCATGCGCGCTTTCACCGCGTCATAGTCGTCCGAGCGGCAGAGACCGCCCGAAAGGCGGTCGATACGGCCGGTACGCGCCAGCGTCAGCATCAACGCGCCGGTGACGAAGTGGTAGCCCCAGAAGATGTCTTCCTCAGGGCAGTCCGGCATCGCCTTCTTGAGCAGGTCGATCAGGCGCAGCACCACCGGATCGAAGTGCTCGTCCATCAGCTTGGCGCCGTAGGGCGTGTTGGACGCCAGCGCGCCGAGCGCGCCATAGTTCTTCCAGTTTTCCCCGCCCTGTATATAGAGATCGAGGTCGGTGTCGAGGAACGCGTGCAGCGCGCCCTCGACCGTGGGCTTGCCGCCGGTCGCCGCTTCGTACTCGTCGAGCGCCTGCATGCGCCGACCGCTGGTCACGTCCGCGCGCCGCGCGATCACCGCGTCGAACAGGGTCTTCTTGTCGTTAAAGTAGTAGTTGAGCAGGGTGTGGTGGACGCCGACGCGGCCGGCTACGTCCTTGAGTGTAACCCCGTAGAGCCCGTGCCGCGAGAACAGGTGCTCGGCCGCATCGAGGATCTGTTCCGTCATCTCCGCGCGCTGTTCCGCTTTTGTCGGACGCCTGGATCGCTTTCCGGCCCGTTTCGTCCCACCTCCGCGAGCAGGCGATGCCGCGGAACGGGGTGTCGTGTCTTTCGGCAAGTTGCCGCCTCCAATGCGTCGTCGCGAGCACGCTGCGCCGGGACGTCATGTTCCGGTCTTGCCGCATGCGCCGCCAAACTCGGCTCTGAGCTGCATTTTGTCAATTTTCCCGGTCGCTGCCAAAGGCATGCGGTCGAGGCGGATCACCGAGTCGGGGATCCACCAGGACGCCACCCTGTCGCGCAACTCTTCGACCAGCGCCGCATCGCTCACCTCACTGCCCTCGCGCATTGTCACCAACAGCACCGGACGCTCTCCCCACTTCGGGTGCTCGCGGCCGATCACGGCCGCCAGCAACACGTCCGGCAACCGGCCCACGATCTCCTCGATTTCCGCGGGGTTGATCCACTCGCCGCCCGACTTGATCAAATCCTTCGCCCGCCCGGTGATCATCAGGTTGCCGTTGTCGTCGATGCGCGCGAGATCGCCCGTCGGAAACCAACCGTCGGCATCAACGGCGTCGTCCGTCTCGCCGAAGTAGCGCTGGATCGTGCTCGCGCCACGCACCCGCAGGTGCCCCTCCGCGCCGCGCTGTTCCGGCAACGCGACGCCATCCGCGTCGGTCAGCAGCAGGTCCACGCCGATGGACGGGCGTCCGGACAGGTGCGGCGCCCGGCAGCGGTCGTCCGGGGGCGCCACCGTTCCGGTCGGCGACATTTCCGTCATCCCCCAGCTCGTCTGGACGACAACGCCAAGGCGTTGCTCGATGCGTTCCATCAGCGACGCCGAAATCGGCCCGCCGCCGACGATGACCCGCTGAAGCGTGGGCGTTTCACCGCCCGTGGCGTCCAGGTGCTCGACCAACTCCAGCCACACCGTCGCAACGCCGAGCGCAACGGTCACGGATTCGGCATCGATCAGCGCGGCCACGCGAGCGCCGTCCAGGTGCCTTCCCGGGAGGACGAGCCGCGCGCCGACGGCGGGCGTCGCGAACGGCACGCCCCAGCCGTTGGCATGGAACATCGGCACCGCGAGCAGCACGCTGTCGCGCATCGACAGCGCCATCGTGTCCGCCTGCAGCGCGCGCAGCGTGTGCAGGAAAATGCCGCGGTGGGTATAGGTCACACCTTTCGGCGGGCCGGTCGTGCCGGAGGTGAAGCACAGGCTGCAGGGCGCGTGCTCGTCGAGTACGCTCCAGGCCGTATCGCTTGCGATCGCCGCGAGCATGGGCTCGAGCGGATCGATCGTGAGGGTACCGCCACCGTCTTCGGCGTTCCCGTCGATCGACAGGACCTTCCCGATCGATGCGGCCTGCGCCGCGATGCGTCGCGCCAGCGGTGCAAGATCCGCGGCGGCTAGCAACACGCGCGCACCCGATCTGTCCAGCATTCCGACGAGGTGCGTCTCGGAGAGCCGCGGATTCAGCGTATGGCAGACCGCACCCATGCCCATGACGGCAAACCAGGCCTCGAGGTGAGCCTGGGTGTTCCAGGCGAGCGTCGCGACCCGGTCCCCCTCGGCGACACCGAGCCCGGCCAGCACGCCCGACACCTGGCGGCTGCGTTGCCGGAGCGCGGCGTAGCCGATCCGGTCCGCGCCGCCGCCCTCGCGCGCGGTGACCACGTGCACGTCGGGATGCCACTTGGCGCCATGCTCCAGGAACTTGTCGACGGTCAACGCATAGTGCTGCATTCGCCCGTGGATCACGGACATCCAGTCGTTTCCTCGGGAAGCGGCGGCGAGACGATGCCGACGTTCCAGTGCCAGGGAAGATCGCCTTGCGCCCGACGGCGGCATACCACCGTTTCCACGAGCTCGTACATGCCGCGATCGAGGTGCTCTCCCGGCACGGGGCGCGCCTCGAAAGCCATGTAGGCGTGCGCATCGCCGTAGGGCTGCCACCGCGGCCATCCCGCCGCCGAGGGGGTGCCGTCGCGCGCAAATGCCGCCCAGTACTCCATCATGGCCGCAGACAGGTCCGCTTCTTCCGCCGTCTCCGGGATCGGTGGCCAGTGCGGCGGTGTTCGCGCTGTCGTCCCGAACAGGTAAGGAAGCTCGCTGGCGTGGAAGGCATGCAGTCCCGCCGTATCCGCCGCGGGGTAGCCGTGGTTGAAATAGTAGAGGAAGGACGGCTGGCCGAGCGCGGTCTGCTTGCGCACCAGCCGCTCCGCCGTCCAGCCGTACATTGCATCGCGAGTGGTTGCCAGCATCGATTCATCGAGGTCGCTCGACGGATAGCGCTGCAGCATGGCGTCCGCCAGTTCGCCGTAGCGGCCGCGAATTTCCGCCTCGTAGGTCGCCGCGTCCGCCGGTTGCGGCGGCAACAGGAAGCGCAGCGACCGGATCTCACCGTCGTTGAACCCGGCCAGGATCGGCACGGGCGCCTGCTTGCCGCGATCGAACGCCTCTACCGGCTGGTAAGGCAGCACCTTGCCGTCCACGTTCCCGAGCGGCAGGAATCGCGCCATCGCGGCCTTGTTGGTCAGCTCCTGCGCGTCCATCGCCCGCAGGCGCGGCAAGCCGCGCACCTCGATTTCGCGGCTGAGCGCGCCACCCGATGCCTCGGCCGATCGCGTGCCGTGCACGGTTTCGCGGAGCGCCGGGGTCGAGATCATGTAAGCGCTCTGCGCAATGGCTTTGTGGAACAGCCCGCGCGCGGACGGAGCGATCATCAGGTACATCACGCTCAGTGCGCCGGCCGACTCGCCGGCAATGGTGACGTTGCCGGGATCGCCACCGAAAGCGGCAATGTTGCGCTGGACCCAGCGGAGCGCCTCCACCTGGTCCAGCAGGCCGTAGTTGCCCGACACGCCCTGCGGCGATTCCTCGCTGAGCTGCGGAAGCGCCAGGTAACCCAGCACGCCGAGCCGGTAGTTGATGGTCACGACCACGAGACCGCGCGCGGCCAGCTCTGCACCGTCGTACATCACGTCGCTGCCGGTCCCGGCCACCAGCGATCCGCCGTGGATCCAGACGAACACCGGCGCCGCTTTGGCATCGGCCGGTGCCCACACGTTCAGCGACAGGCAGTCCTCGCTCATGCGCGGCGCCTCCGCCGGTGCATAGAGACTGCCCGGGCGGGACGGCGGTTGATGGCAGGCGGGGCCGAAGCGAGTCGCATCGCGCACGCCGTCCCAGGACGCGGCGGGCACCGGCGGCCGCCAGCGCTGTTTCCCGACAGGAGGTTCCGCATAGGGAATGCCGCGGAAGACGGAGACACCTTCCAGCGCCTCGCCCTGCAGCGCGCCCGCCGGCGCTTCGACGACGACAGGCGCTGCCTGCGCCGCGACGGCCAGGCCGCCCGCCAGCAGCGCCGGGACGACCAGCAAGCGCAGGACCTTGCGCAGCATGGCCTTCAGAACCGGTACTCGACGCGCACACCGACACTGCGCGGCCGCAGCACGCCGTAGCGCCCATCAACGAACGATTCCGGATGGATGTAGTTGATGGAACGGTCATCGAACAGGTTCTCCGCGTACAGGCCGACGGTGTAACGGTCGAAAGCCGCGGCCAGGGCGGCGTTCACGAACGTGTAGCTGTCCGTGTAGTCGAAAGTGGGGCTGACCACGCCGGGCTGGCCGGGTACGTTCGGGAACGAATTGGGGAACGATCCCACGTGGATCACCGCCAGCGACGCGTTACCGACAGCGTCGCGGAACGCGTCGAAGGTGTAGTTGACCGTCATCGACCCGCTGAATTTCGGACCCGCCAGCCGCGCGCCCTTCACCGCGCCCGAAATCGCTGCCTCCTCGGGCGTGAGCGTGTCCACTTCCGCCTGGTTATAGGCGGTGTTCAGCATGAACGTCCACTCCGGGGACGGCATTGCCATGAGCTCGAGCTCGATACCGCGGCTGTAGGCGCCGCCGATGTTGGTGGCGAACTGCACCTGGTCGGAGACGCGGTTGGCCTGCACCTGGATGTCGTTCCAGTCAATGTAATAGAGCGCAAGATTGGCGGCCACGCGGCCATCCAGCCAGCGTCCCTTCATGCCCAGCTCGTAGTTGGTGAGCTTGTCGGAGTCGGCGCCTTCGGGAATGACGATGTCGGTCGGGTCGAGTGCACTGACCGAGCCGGCCCGATTATTCACCACCGGGGCACGGAAGCCCGTGGCAACCGCCGCGTAGGTGGTGACGGACGGCACCGGACGCCACGACGCGCTGAACCGATACGACGGACCGGTCTCCTCGGCGACCTCGCCCGCGGCCGCCACGACCGGCGCCGTCGTTACAGGCAGGCCGCAGATGCCGAGGAAACTGCAGTAATAGGCCAATGTCAGGTAATCGCTGGTGAAGCCGCCGTCGCGGGTGAATCCTTGCGCCTCGGTGCTGCCGTAGCGCAGTCCCGCGGTGGCCCAGAAGTCCTCCGTGAAGTGATATGTGAGCTGGCCGAATAGCGCCTGCTCCTTGCTCACGTCGAAAGTGTGGTAGCGCAGGTAATACTCGTCTGCGAGGCCGGTGATGCCGCTTTGTTCGAGATACTCCTCGTTGGAGCGGTAGCCGAAATACACGTCGCGTTCGCGCTTGAAGTAGAAGCCCCCCAGGACCCACTCGAACGGCCCATCGGTTTCGGATACCAGGCGCATTTCCTGCACGAAGGAGCGGCTCTCGCCGGGGGCATCCAGCGCGAAGGCAAAGGCTTGACCGTAGGTGCCGGCAAGATCGACGTTGAACAGCGCTTCGTAGTCGGACCAGGTCGACGAACTGGTCAACGTCGCGCCGTCGAACTGGTAGCCGAGGGTGAGGTTGTAGTTCGTCATCGTCCCGGAAAACTGGTCCGGCCGGTCCGAATACCGCTTGTCCAGGCCCCTCTCGGGGTTGATCAGCGACGAATCCTCCGGCGTGCTCTCTTCCCGCGAGACCCGTACCTGCGCCGATGCCCGGTCGGTCGGTTCCCACAACAGCGTGGCGCGGCCGCCCCAGCTTTTCAGTGCATTGGAGTCCTCGATACCGGTGCCGAGGTTGTCCACGTAGCCGTCCTCGTTGCGCGAGAAGCCGACCACGCGCAGCGCCATTTTGTCCTCGACCAGCGGGACGTTCAGCATGGCGTTGTAGCGTTGGCGCATGGCGCTCGACCCCGTGACGCCCATGTCGGCCAGGACCGACGCCTCGAATGTGCCGGGATCGGGCGCATGGCTCAGGATGCGCAGGGCCCCGGCCAGTGAGCCCGACCCGAACAACGTGCCCTGCGGTCCACGCAGGAACTCGATCCGCTCCACGTCGTACAGGCTCGGGTCGAGGATGGTCGAGTTGCCGTTCGCCGATATCGGCAGCTCGTCGATATAGATCGCCACCGTGCTCTGCAGGCCGGCGCCGTAACCGTTGGTGGCGATGCCACGTGCGGTGAAGTTGTTGAAGTTGGCGCTTGCCCGGTTGAGCACGATCCCGGGCGTTTCGTAGGCGAGGCCTTCGTAGCCGACGATGCCCCTGGCATCGAGCTCATCCTGGGACAGCACACTGACGCTCAAAGGAACGTCCTTGAGCGGTTCGCTGCGTCGCGTAGCGGTCACGACGATGGTTTCGAGCCCCCCGATGTCATCGGGGTCCTGGCCCCCGCTTTGCCGGGTAGCGGTCTCGGACGTCCCGGTCGCGGCTTGCGCCATGACGGTGACAGGTGCGGCGAGCAACACGGCCACCGCCGCGGACGCAATCAAACGGCTTCCCATAACAGATCCCCCTTCCACTGTTGCTGGTTCAGCAAGGCGCGTACGCGTCGATACTGTTCCCGTCCGGGGTGCGTTGTCAATACTCACTCACGCGAATGTGAATATCACGACAGGCGCCGGGCTTCCGCGTTTTGCCCCGCCGGGCCTGTGGTTCGCGGCAGTCGACGCACCCTCAGATAATCGTTGCGCCGCCATCGATGGCGAGCGTCTGGCCCGTGATATGGCCGCCGGCGTCCGACGCGAGCAGCAACGCCGCACCCATCAGGTCGGTCTCGCCGCCGAGCTTCCCGAGCGGGGTTTGATGCAGGATTGCGTCACCCTGGTGCGCGAGCGTCGCCGCCGTCATCCGCGACGGGAAATAGCCGGGCGCGAGCGCGTTGACGCGAATATTGCGGGGCCCCCATTCCGCCGCGAGCGCCCGGGTCATGTTGATCACCGCCCCTTTCGCGGTGTTGTACGCGATCGTTCCCGGAAGATCGGGGTGATGACCCAGCAGGCCCTCAATGGATGCGACATTGACGACGCAGCCCTTGCCTTGCGGCAAGAACGCGCTGCGCGCCACTGCCTGTGTCAGCACGAACAGCCCGGTGACGTTCAGGTCGATGACCTTGTTCCAGCCGTCGAGCGGATAGTCTTCCGCGGGCGCACCCCACACGGTGCCGGCATTGTTCACGAGAATGTCGATGCGGCCGAAGCGCCCGATGACGCGTTTGACGAGGCCGGCACCAGCCTCGGGCGTGCCGAGATCGGCAACGAACCCGGCTGCGGTGTAGCCCGACGCCTCGAGCCGTTCGACGGCAACGTCCAGGTCGGCCTGCTTGCGTGCGACCAGCGCGAGCGTGGCGCCGAATTCGCCGAGCGCGCGCGCGACCTGGAAGCCGAGTCCGCGCGAGCCACCGGTGATGATGGCGACGCGCCCGGTCAGGTCGAACAAGCGGGCGAGGACCGTTGGTAATTCGTTGGCACTGCTCACGGGGTCGCCTCGGGTTGCCCGCATGCCCCCGCTGCGTCAGGGCGACCGTCCTCGCCGCCGTGCCGTGCCCGATACGCTGAGAAGCCGATGTCGAACCGCCAGCCGCGCCCCTGCTCCTGCCGCTCCTCGATCAGCCTGTCGGCAAGGCCAAACGCGTCCGGGTGCAGGTCGCGCGCGGCAGACGGCAGGTCGCCGATATCCAGGTAGCCGTGCTCGCTCCTGGTGAAACGCGGCCAGGGCGCCATGCCAGCGGCCTTTGGACTGCCGTCCCGGACGAATGATGCCCAATAGCTCATCATTGCTTCGGTTAACAGCGATTCAGTGCGCGTGAGCGGTGCGCGCGGCCAGTTGGGCCCGAGTGCGGCGGATGTCCCGACCTGGCCGAATAGATAGGGCAATTCGCTGCCGTGAAATGCCTCGAGATCGCGCGCGCGCTGCGCCGGCGTGCTGTGCCGGTAAAAGTACAGGTAGGCGGGCTGCCCCA
>CBFGSB010000099.1:0-10858 GCA_965651325.1 uncultured Chromatiales bacterium
GAGCGCACCTGCGAGACGCCGGGCAGCTTGAAGATGAAGCCGTCGAGGAAGCGGTTGTAGGCGTCCATGTCCTCGACCACCACGCGCAGGTGGAAATCCGCCTCGCCGCTGGTCGCGAAGCACTCCAGCACCTCGGGGTGCCGCGCGACCTCCTTGACGAACGTCTCGACGTTCTTCTCCTCGTGGCGGGCGAGCGACACCAGGGTCATCGACGTCAGGGAGAAACCGGCCTTGCGCGGATCGACGAGCACGGCGTAGCGGGCGATGACGCCGGCCTCCTCGAGGCTGCGCACGCGCCGCCAGCAGGCGGAGCTCGACATGCCCGTGAGCCGGGCGAGCTGCTGCATGGTCAGCCGGCTGTCCTGCTGCAGCGCCTTCAGGATGGCGCGGTCCTTCCGGTCCAGGGTCATTTGCCACTCTTCCGCAGAAAACGCAAAATTCTACCAGTAAAAGGTCTTAGTTGAGATGATTTCCCGAACTGGGCGCCAGGCGCGGGCTATTCCGGCATCCCATTTCGCCGGGATTCTGCCACCATGTGCGGTCGACCTGCGATTTGCCACGGAGCGACGATGGCCAGCGCCGCGCCCCTCGAACATCCCTCGAGACCGCTCGACAGTTACGAGCTCATAGACCGCTACCGGCGGCAGTCAGGCCGCGTATTCCTCACCGGCACCCAGGCGCTGGTGCGTATCCCGCTCATGCAGCGTGCGCTCGACCGGGCGGCGGGACTCAATACCGGCGGGTTCATCTCCGGCTACCGCGGCTCGCCGCTGGCCGCCTACGACCTGGAGCTCTGGAGGGCGCGCCGGGAGCTCGCGGCCCACGGCATCGAGTTCCTGCCGGCCGTAAACGAGGACCTCGCCGCCACCGCCATCCTCGGCTCGCAGCAGGTCGAGGCGGACCCGGACAAGACCGTCGACGCCGTGTTCGGCATCTGGTACGGCAAGGGGCCCGGCGTCGATCGGGCGGGCGATGCGCTGAAGCACGGCAACGCGTACGGATCCTCGCCGCGCGGCGGTGTGCTGGTCGTCGCCGGCGACGACCACGGGTGCGTGTCCTCGTCCATGCCGCACCAGTCGGATGCCGCCTTCCTCGCGTGGTTCATGCCGATCTTGAACCCCGCCAACGTCGCCGAGTACCTCGAGTACGGCCTGTACGGGATCGCGCTGTCGCGCTTTTCCGGCATGTGGGTCGGCTTCAAGGCGATCTCGGAGACGGTCGAATCGGCGATGTCCGTCGAGCTCCCTCCGCCGCCGCAGTTCAGGATACCCGCGGATTTCGTGCCGCCGCCGGGCGGGCTGCACATCCGCTGGCCGGACTACCCCGGTCCGCAGATCGAGGAACGCATGGAAGCGAAAAAGGCGGCCACCCTCGCTTTCGCCGCGGCAAACCCGATCGACCGCAAGATCTTCGACACGCCCGACGCGCGCTTCGGCATTGTCACGACGGGCAAAGGTCATCTCGACCTCATGGAAGCGCTGCGCCTTCTCGGCATCGACCGTAGCGAGGCGCGCCGGCTCGGGCTCGACGTCTACAAGGTGGGCATGGTGTGGCCGCTCGCGCACGACGCGGCGCTGGATTTCGTGCACGACAAGCGGGAGGTGCTGGTCGTCGAGGAAAAGCGCGGCATCATCGAAAGCCAGTTCAAGGAATACTTCTACGATTACCCCGGCCGCAAGCCCGAGCGCATGATCGGCAAGGAAGACGGGGAGGGCCGGCGGCTGGTGCCGTGGACCGGCGAGCTGTCGCCCGTGCAGCTCGCGGCCATCGTTGCCGACCGGCTGGATCGCATGTTTCCCGGCCTCGACCTGGCCGCGCGCGCGGCGCAGCTTGCAGCCGCTGCCGGCGAGCCGATCCAGGTTTCCGGTGCTGCACGCACGCCCTATTTCTGTTCCGGCTGCCCGCACAACAGCTCGACCCGCGTGCCGGAAGGCTCGAAAGCGCTCGCCGGTATCGGCTGTCATTTCATGGCCAACTGGATGGGCCGCGACACCGAAGGCCTCATCCAGATGGGCGGCGAAGGCATCAACTGGATCACGCGCTCACGCTTCAACGGCGGCAAGCACGTGTTCCAGAACTTGGGCGACGGCACGTTCTACCACTCGGGATCGGTCGCCATCCGCCAGGCGCTGGCGGCCGGAACCAATATCACCTACAAGATTTTGTTCAACGATGCGGTCGCGATGACCGGCGGCCAGCCCGTAGACGGTCCGGTCACGGTCGAGGCCATTGCGCACATGGTACGCGCGGAAGGCGTCGAGCGGATCGCGCTGGTGTCGGACGAACCGGAACGTTTCCGGCCGAGCGACTTCCCGGCGGGCACGACGATTTCGCACCGCCGCGAGCTCGACGCGATCCAGCGCGAGCTGCGGGATATACCGGGCGTGACGGTACTGATCTACGCGCAGATGTGCGCGACGGAGAAGCGTCGCAAGCGCAAGCGCGGCACGCTCGAGGACCCGAAGCGCTTTGCCGTCATCAACGAGCTCGTCTGCGAAGGCTGCGGCGACTGCTCCGTTGCGTCGAACTGCCTGTCGGTCGTGCCGAAGGAAACGCCGTTCGGCCGCAAGCGGCAGATCGACCAGAACAGCTGCAACAAGGATTTCTCCTGCGTCGACGGCTTTTGCCCGAGCTTTGTCACGGTGGAGGGCGGCGAACGCAAGCGCATCGCGGCGGCGAACGCGCACGAGTTCCCGGCCGGCAAGCTCGCATCCCTGGCCCCACCGGAGTTGCCGTTAGCCGGCGGAGGTTACGACCTTCTCGTGACGGGCGTAGGCGGGACCGGCGTGATTACCGTCGGCGCTTTGATTACGATGGCCGCGCATCTCGAAGGGAAAGGCGCGAGCGTGCTCGACTTTACGGGCTTCGCGCAGAAGTTCGGGCCGGTGCTGAGCTATGTGCGCCTGGCCGACACGCCTTCGGCGCTGAACCAGGTGCGCATCGACAAGGCCCGTGCAGACGCATTGGTCGCCTGCGATCTCGTGGTCAGCTCATCGCCTAAAGCGTCCGCCACCTACCGTGCCGGCCACACGCGAGCGGTCGTCAACAGCGCCGAGATGTCGACGGCGGATTTCGTGCGTTTCCGCGATGCGAACCTGAAAGCGGACCAGCGCCTCGAGGCGATACGCCGCGCCGTCGGCGAATTCTCGACCGTCGGCGCCAATGCCCTGGCGGACGAGCTGCTCGGCAATACGATCTATTCCAACGTGCTGATGCTCGGGTTCGCGTGGCAGAAGGGGCTCGTGCCGATATCCCTCGAGGCGGTGCTGCGGGCCATCGAGCTGAACGGCGTCGAGATTGAAAACAACAAGAAGGCCTTCGGCTGGGGCCGTATCGCAGCCGCCGATCCAGCCTTTATCGGGACGCGGCGCGCCCGGCCCGAGGCCCCCGAACCCGAGTCGCTCGACTCGGTCATCGAGCGGCGCGCCGCCTTTCTCGTCGATTACCAGGACCAGGCATTGGCCGACCGCTATCTCGCGCTCGTCGAGCGAGTGCGCCAATCCGAACGGCGGATTACGAACAAGGCCGAGCTGCCCCTGACCGACGCGGTTGCGCGCAGCTATTTCAAGCTCCTTGCTTACAAGGACGAGTACGAAGTGGCCCGGCTGCACGTCGACACCGGTTTCCTGGAGCGGATCCGCGAGGAATACGGAGACAACGCGAGGGTGAAATTCCACCTCGCACCGCCCATCCTGAACAGCGGACTGGATGCGCGGGGGCGGCCGCTCAAGCGCGAGTTCGGAGCCTGGATGATTCCGCTGTTTCACGTGCTGGCACGTTGCAAGCGGCTGCGCGGCACGCGCTTCGACGTTTTCGGGATGACGGCCGAGCGCAAGCTCGAGCGCCGGCTGATCAAGGAGCTCGAAGCGGCCGTCGACGCACTGCTGCCCGCGCTGTCGCCGACCAATATCGGGGAAGCGGCCGCTATCGTGCAGCTCTACACGGAGATCCGCGGCTACGGGCCGGTGAAAGAAGCAGCAGCAGCGAAGGTACGCGACGAAATCGCGATGCGGCTGCGGTCCTTCAACGCGCTGCAGCAAGCCGCGTGAGCGACAAGCGCGCCGCTCCCGACCCGCCGATGCGGGTATGATGCCGGCTATGCCTGTTCGCGACATCCGCTACGAGTTCCCCGACCGTCCCGAAGCCGGCGCAACGATGCCCGTTGCGCCGGGCATCTTCTGGTTGCGCATGCCGCTGCCGTTCGCGCTCGGGCACATCAATCTCTGGCTGCTGGAGGACGGCGACGGCTGGACGCTGGTCGACACCGGCGTGCATACCGACGTCACGCGCGGCGTGTGGCAGAACGTATTCACCGGCACGATGCAGGACCGCCCCGCCGTTCGCGTCATCGCGACCCACCTGCATCCGGACCACGCCGGCTGTGCCGGCTGGCTCACGGAACATTTCGGCATCGAGCTCTGGATGACGCGCGAGGAGTACCTGCTCTGCCGCATCCTGGTCGCCGATACCGGCAAGCCGACACCGGAGGCGGGCATCCGGTTCTATCACGGCGCCGGATTTCCGGCCGAGTCCCTGGATCGCTACCAGCAGATGTTCGGCATGTTCGGCCGCTACGTGTCGCCGGTGCCGGAGTCGTATCGCCGGCTTCAGGACGGCGACCGCATCCCCATCGGCAAGCGGGAATGGGAAGTGATCGTCGGCCGCGGCCATTCGCCGGAACACGCCTGCCTGTTCTCGGTCGAATCGAACCTCATGATCTCCGGTGACCAGCTATTGCCGACGATCTCGTCGAATGTCAGCGTCTACCCGACGGAGCCCGCCGCGGACCCGCTGGCCGAGTGGCTGCAGTCGCTGGCCGACCTGAAAGCCCGGCTTCCCGAGGACGTCCTCGTGCTGCCCGCGCACGGCAAGCCGTTCCGCGGCGCACACCCCCGGATCGACGCCCTGGCCGCCGAGCACCATGCCGGCCTGGAACGGCTGGAGCAACTGTGCCGCACGCCGCGCCGCGCGGTCGACGTATTTCCCGCGTTGTTCAACAGCGAGATCGACCGGAACAACCTCATCATGGCGACCGGCGAATCGATTGCCCACCTCAATTACCTGGTGAAGCGGGGACGCCTGGAGTCGCAAACACGCGACGATGGCGTCACCTGGTACCGCTCCGTGCCGGGAAATTGATTTCAAATGAAATTCATCGGTCTGAGAGGCGATGCCTGCCGGTTGTCAGGCAAAATTCTTTTTGCTAAAACGTGCAGCCGCGCCGCGGCGACCGCCGGGCTGGATGCGCCATGATCGAGATACGCGAGCTTACAAAGCGCTACGGGTCCCACACCGTGGTCAATCGCCTGAGCTTCGACTGCAAAGCCGGCGAAGTATTGGGGTTCCTCGGGCCCAATGGCGCAGGCAAGTCCACGACCATGAAGATGATCACCGGATTCGTGACGCCTGATTCCGGCACCGCAAAGGTCTGCGGCCACGACATCGGCAGCGAGGCGCTGGAAGCCCGCCGGCACCTCGGCTACCTGCCCGAAGGGGCCCCCTGCTATCCGGAGATGACGCCGCGCTCCTTCCTCGCGTTTATCGCGGACGTACGCGGGCTGACGGGCGAAGAGCGGCGCCGGCGCCTCGACTCCGTGATCGCGGAGCTGCACCTCGAGCGGGTGCTGGACCAGTCGATCGACACGCTGTCGAAAGGCTTCAAGCGCCGAGTCGGCCTGGCGCAGGCGATCCTGCACGACCCGGACGTGCTGATCCTGGACGAGCCTACCGACGGTCTCGACCCCAACCAGAAGCACGAGGTGCGCGAGCTCATCCGCTCGATGTCGGCCGACAAGCTGATCGTGATCTCGACGCACATCCTCGAGGAAGTGGAAGCCGTTTGCAGCCGCGCGATCATCATCGCGGACGGCCGCATCCTGGCGGACGAGACACCGGCGGAACTGGCGGCACGCTCGCGCTATCACAACGCGGTCAGCGTCACGCTGGGGCAGGAAGCGAATTTCGACGAGATCCGGGCCGCGATCGACAGGCTGCCGTCGGTTGCGGCAACCGAATCGAACCGCGGTCACCGTACGATCGTCGCCCTGCCCGCCTCGAACGGCAACATCGAACCGTGGCGCGAGATCTCCGACCTGGCGGCGGCACAGCGGTGGCCCGTCACGAGCCTGCAGTTCCAGGGCGGCCGTCTCGACGACGTGTTTCGGCAGATCACCGGGGCAAAGGACACGTGAATCTCGTCTCCGCGATTTTCCGGCGCGAGCTGCGCAGCTATTTCGCGACGCCGGTGGCGTACGTTTTCATCGTAATCTTTCTCATCCTGATGGGCGCCTTCACGTTCTACTTCGGCGGCTTCTACGAGCGCGGGCAGGCCGACCTGGCGCCTTTCTTCAACTTCCACCCGTGGCTTTACCTGTTCCTGGTGCCGGCAATCGCGATGCGGCTGTGGGCGGAGGAGCGCAAGTCCGGCAGCGTGGAGCTGCTGATGACCCTGCCGCTGACACCGTGGCAAGCGGTGCTCGGCAAGTTCCTCGCCGCCTGGGCATTCACCGGAATCGCGCTGGCGCTTACGTTCCCGATCTGGCTGACCGTCAATTATCTCGGCGATCCGGACAACGGTGCGATCCTCGCCGGCTACATCGGCAGCCTGCTGATGGCGGGCGGCTTTCTCGCTATCGGCTCCTGCCTGTCGGCGACGACGCAGAACCAGGTGATCGCATTCGTGATTACCGTCGTGGTGTCCTTCCTGTTCCTGTTCTCGGGCTTCCCGCTGGTGCTGGACCTGTTCTCCGGCTGGGCACCGCAGGCGATCGTCGACGGCATCGCGTCCTTGAGTTTTCTCACGCACTTCCGGGACATCAGCAAGGGAGTTCTCGACTTCCGCGACCTCGTGTACTTCGCGCTGGTGATCGGCACGTTCCTGTATGCGAACACCATCGTCCTGCAATGGAAACAGGCTGACTGATGGCGACCCAATCGCAACGTCGCCTCAGCTCGACGAGCCTGCTGCTGCTGGCGCTGGCTTTCATAGCCGCCGTGATCGTCAGCAACCAACTCTTCAGCGGCTGGCGCATCGACCTGACCGAGAACAATCTCTACACGCTGTCCGACGGCACGCAGCGCATCCTCGACAAGATCGAGGAGCCGATCAATCTCTACTTCTATTTCTCCAACACCGCGACCAAAGACATGCCAGGCATTCGCGCTTATGCGAATCGCGTGCGCGAGCTGCTGGAGGAATTCGAGGCCGAGGCCAAGGGCAAGATCCGGCTGGAGGTCGTTGACCCGCTGCCGTTCTCGGTCGAGGAAGACCGCGCCGCGCAATTCGGCCTGCAGGGCATCCAGACGGCGGCTTCGCCGGACCCGGTCTACATGGGCCTCGCCGGCACCAACAGCGTCGACGACGAAGAGGTCATTCGCTTTTTCGAGCCGGACAAAGAGGAATTCCTCGAGTACGACATCGCGCGCCTGGTGAGCATCCTGTCCCAACCCGAACCGACCGTGATCGGGCTCATCTCCGGCGTGAGCATGACCGGCGACTTCGATCCGCGCACTCAGCAGATGCAGTCGCCCTGGGTTGCGTACAGCCAGGCGCAGCAGCTCTTCGATATCCGGAACCTCGGTACCGACGTCACCGAGATCGATGAGGACGTCGGGCTCCTCTGGATCGTGCAGCCGAAGAACCTGTCTGACACCACGCTGTATGCCATCGACCAGTTCGTGATGCGCGGCGGCAAGGCGCTCATTTTCGTGGACCCTCTGGCCGAGGCCGACCCGTCGGCGATGCCCCAGGGAATGCCGCAAGGCATGCCGCCGCAGGCGCAAAGCTCGAACCTGCCCAAGCTGTTTCGTGCCTGGGGGATCGAATTTTCGACGAACGAAGTTGTCGCTGACGCCGGGCTCGCGTTGCGAATCTCCTCGCGTATGAGCGGCCGGCCGGTGGTGCATCCCGGGATGCTCGGGGTCACCGCGGAGCAAACGAGCTCGGAGGACGTCGTGACCGCCGACCTCGAGATCATCAACATGGGCACGGTCGGGCATTTCCGGTTCGACGAGGAAGTGGCGCCGACCGTGGAACCGCTGATCACGTCGAGTAACTCCGCGGCGACGCTGCCCGCCTCACAGTTCCGCTTCCTGCCCGATCCATCCACGCTGCTGGAGAACTTCACGCCGACCGGCGAGGAATACGTGCTGGCGGCCAGGGTCAGCGGCAACCTGAAAAGTGCTTTCCCCGACGGTCCGCCGGAGTCCGCCGGCACGGCCGGGGACCAGGCGACGGAAGACGGCGCGCAGGCGGCGGAAGATGCGCCGGCGCAGGAAGATACTGCCGCGGAGCAAACGACGACAGGCGATGACGCCTCGCCGGCGACCGAATCGTCCGGAGGCTCCGCCGCGGACGCCGGCGGGCACCTGGACGAATCGGCCGAGCCCGCCAACCTCGTCGTCGTCGCGGACGTCGATCTCCTCAGCGACCGCATGTGGGTGCAGGTGCAGAGCTTCTTCGGCCAGCAGATTGCGAACGCTTTCGCGGACAACGGAACCTTCGTCGCCAACGCGCTGGAAAACCTGTCGGGCAGCAACGACCTCATCGCCGTGCGCAGCCGCGCAAGCTACTCGCGGCCGTTCACGCGCGTCGAGAGGTTGCGCGTGGAGGCACAGGCGAAGTTCCAGCAGACGGAACAGCGGCTGCAGCAGGAACTGGACGAGACCGAGGCACGCCTGGGCGAGCTGCAGGCGGCGCGCCAGGACACCGGCAATATCCTGATGACGCCGGAACAACAAGCCGAGATCGATCGCTTCATCGATCGCCGAGCCGAGATTCGCCAGGAGCTGCGCGCCGTGCAGCGCGGCCTCGACCGTGACATCGAGCGGCTCGGTACCGTGCTGAAGATCATCAACATAGCCTTGGTCCCGGCGCTCCTCATCGTTTTCGTGCTGTTCGCGGTCTGGCGGCGAAACCGGAGGCGGCGGGCATGAGCGCGCGCACCATCAAGATACTGGGCGTCGCCGTCGTCGTACTGTTCGCGGCCGTGTTCCTGATAGACCGGCAACGGGGCAGTGGCGGCAGCGAGACGAACGAGCTGCTGTTTCCGGATCTCAAAGGGCAGCTCGAGGCCATCACCGACGTCACCCTTACCGATGGCGACGGCGAAGTTACGATCACGCGCGAAGGCGACCGGTGGGTCGTGCCCGGCAAGGGCGGCTACCCGGCGGACACCGGCGCACTGCGTGACCTGTTGGTCGCCATCGCGGAAGCTCGCAAGGTCGAGCAGAAGACGTCGAACAGCGAGTACTACGATCGCCTGGGGCTGTTGCCGCCGGGCGAAGAAGAAGGCAGCGGCACCCTGGTAGAAACCGCGGGCGAAGGGGCGGCCGCGTTTGCGCTGATTCTCGGCGATTCCGCGCAGCGCGAGTACCGCTATGCCCGCATCCCCGACGAAGCGCAGAGCTGGCTGATAGACCGGAACCCCGACCTTCCGGATGACGCCGCCGGCTGGTTGGTCGCCGACATCGTCGACATACCGTCATCGCGCATCCGGTCGGTCACGATCACACACGCGGACGGCGAGACGATCCACCTGTCGAAAGCAACCGCGGATGCGGCCAACTTCGAGCTCGAGGGGATCCCGGAAGGCCGGGAGCTGAGCTACGCGTCGGTGGGCAACAGCATCGCCTCGGCAATCGCTGCTTTGACCCTGGAGGACGTCCGGCCGGCCGCAGCAGGCGAAGCAAGCGAAGATGCGCTCACCGCAACGACCGTCTTCACCACGTTCGACGGCCTGCAACTGACCGTCGATTCGACGACCGCGAACGAGGCAACCTGGATCAGCCTCGAGGCCGCGGCAGTTCCGGTGGAAGCGGAAGAAGAACAGACCGCGCAGGCGGATGGGACTCCACCGGACGCGAGTCCCGAATCTCCTGCATCCGCGGACGAGGCAGGCGGCCCGACGGAGGAGGAAGCAACGGAAACGGCCGCCTCCGAGCCGGGGGCCGGGGCGGCCGAAGACGCCGGGACGCCGCTCCCCGCCGAGCAGGCTGAAACCATCAACAGCCGCGTTGCCGGCTGGGAATACCGCATCCCGCAATACAAAGCCAACCAGCTCACCCGCCGCTGGGAGGATCTCCTCGCCGATCCCGAACCCGCTTCGGCCGACGAATGAGCGCTGAAGGAGCCATCCACGCGGGTGGCACGGCGGCAGCAAACAATGCGCTCGTGAAGGGCGCTCCCGCCGGCGTCAAGGCCGTGGTCTTCGACCTCGGCGGCGTCCTCCTCCGCCTCCGTGACCCGATCGAAAACTTCGAGCTTTCCCTCACCGAGCCCGAGTTCCTGGCCGTCTGGCTGAACTCCCCGTCGGTGCGCGAATTCGAGCGCGGCGCCATCGACGCCGAGACGTTCGCGCAATCGGTCGTCAACGAGCTCGGTTTGCCCATGGACTGGCGCCGCTTTCTCGAACGCTTCCACGCCTGGCCGCAAACACTCTTCCCGGAAACGCTCGCAATGCTCAGGGCGATCCCTTCCAGCATTCGGCGCGTGCTCCTCTCGAACACCAACGCTGCGCATTGGGGACGCCAGGAGATCTCGGGCGCCCTGGCCGGCTTATTCGACCTCGAGTTCCTCTCGTTTCGCACCGGGCTGCTCAAGCCGGATCGCGCGGCCTTCGACCAGGTGCGCGAAGCCTGCGGCTGCGATGCCGGCGAGATCCTGTTCTTCGACGACAATCCCGGCAACGTCACCGCCGCGCGCGCTGCCGGCCTGCGCGCGTTTCTTTCGAGTGGCCCCGCTGAAGCGCGCCGGATCCTGGACGAGCTGCAGGTTCTGCAGAACCGCCCTGTGTCCTCCGGCAGCTAGGGAGCCTCTGCACAAGTCTGGGCGAGCGTATTTTCGTCCAGGGTTTTCAGG
>CBFGSB010000100.1:0-10734 GCA_965651325.1 uncultured Chromatiales bacterium
TACCGGAAGTACTTCAACTGACGTAGCGGGCCATGGACATAGGCGATCCCATCCGCGAGCTCGGGCCCGTCGATGCCACGGAGCTCGCGCGCGCGATCCTTGCGCAGGACGAGGCGGCATGGCACGAGGAGCAGGTGCGCCAGCACTCCTACGAGGTGCACAAGGAGACGGAATCGATCGTCCTGGTCTTTACCGACGGGCAGGGCTGGCCCGAGATCGAGGTGCGCAAGGAGTCCGGCTGGGACCGGCTGGCCGAGGCCGCCGTGCCCGTAATGCACGGCATCATCGAGCGCTGTTATCCCAAAGGCGGCACGATAATCCGCGCGATGGCGGCGAAGCTGCTCGTCGGCGGCAAGATCCGCCCGCATCGCGATTCCCACCCGTCCTTTCACCACGGGCACCGCATCCACGTGCCGATCACGACCAACCCGCGCGTGCGCTTCATCATCGACGGCCGGCCGTACCGCTTCGAGGTGGGGCAGGCCTACGAGCTCAACAACCAGCTACAGCACAGCGTGGCGAACAAGGGCAGCGAGGACCGGATCACTTTCATTTTCGACTACGTGCCCCCGGGCGTGCTGGGCCGCGCCGCGTAGCGATTGTTCCGGCCGGATGCCGGCAATGCCGCCTTAGCCCTCAGTCCAGCTCGATGTACACCCGGCGGTTGCGCCGGCCCTTCTTCTCCACCTTGCCGACCGTGACCCGCCCCACCTCCGCCGTCGACCGGAGGTGCGTCCCCCCGCAAGGCTGCAGGTCCACGCCCTCGATCTCCAGCAGCCGCACGCGGCCCGCACCCTTGGGCGGCTGCACCGACATCGTCCGCACGAGCTCCGGCTGGGCCTCGAGCTCCGCGTCGGTGATCCAGCGGCAGCCGACCGCGTGGCCCGCGTCGACGTACTGCTGGATGCGCTGCGCTACCGCGTCCTTGTCGACTCCTTCCTCCATGTCGAAGTCGAGCCGGCTGCGGTCCGCGCCGATGTTGCCGCCGGTGACCCCGTAACGGAGCACGGCGCCCAGCAGGTGCAGGGCCGTGTGCATGCGCATATGGCGGTAACGCCGGTCCCAGTCGATCGCCGCCTGCACCGTGTCACCGGGCCGTGGCAGGGGTCCGCCGGGCGCCGGGACATGCAGGATCTCCCGGTTCTCGCCGTAGCGCGTGTCCACGACGGCCACGCTGCCGCCGTCCCAGCGGAGCCGGCCCGTATCGCCCGGCTGCCCCCCGCCCATCGGGTAGAACACCGTGCGATCCAGCACGATCCCGTCTGCCGTGGCCGCGACCACCCCGGCCGTGCACTCCCTTATATAAGAATCCTCGCGAAACAATTCCTCGGTCACTGGTCTCTCCCCGGATATCGAGCCGCAATGTAGCGCTTTGAGGCGCCAAGCGGCAATTCGTCACGCCTTTGGGCGACGGAGTGCAGTAAAATTGCCTATTGGCCTGTCATATTCTCTGCTTCCATGATCTTTGCCCGCGGGACCCGCATGAAAGGACCCCTACTCGCGCTCACCGGCGCCATTCTCTGCGCGCCGGTGCTTTCGGCCTGCTCCGAGGACCGGGCGGCCGAGGTCGTCGCGGAGCGCGATCGCGTGGTGCGGGTCATCGTGGCGCCGCTCGAGTTCAACACCGAGCGTACCCGCGTGGAGGCCGTGGGTACCTCGCGGGCGGTGCAGTCGATCGCCATCCATCCGGCCGTTGCCGGGGAGGTCGTTGCGGTCAATTTCGAGCCGGGCCAGGAAGTCGCCCGGGGCGAGGTGCTGGTCGAGCTCGACCAGCGCGACGAGGAGCTCGCCGTGGCGCTTGCCCGGGTGAAGCTCGAGGACGCCGAGCGCCTGTACGAGCGCTACCAGCGTACCGGCGACAGCGGCGCCGTGACGGTATCGGCCCTGGATGCCGCGCGCACCGCGGTGCAGGCCGCGCGCATCGAGCTCGACCGCGCCCGCGTCGCGCTCGATTACCGGACCATCGAAGCGCCGTTCTCGGGCTTCGTCGGCATCACGGATATCGACCCGGGCGACCGGGTGAATCCCGACACCATGATCACCACTCTCGACGACCGCAGCTCGCTCCTGGTTACCTTCGAGGTACCGGAGACGCTGATCGGCCGACTGACCACGCAGGACGACGTCGAGATCGCCACCTGGCACAGCCGCGAACCGAGCGGTTTCGGCGAAGTGGTCGATATCGGCAGCCGCATCGATCCGCTGACGCGTACGTTCGTGGCACGTGCGCTGGTCAACAACGAGCATGACGACTTGCGGCCCGGCATGAGCTTCCGCGTGACCATGAACCTGCCCGGGATTCCCTATCCTGTCGTTCCCGAAACCGGCCTGCAGTGGGGCGCGGAAGGCGCCTACATCTGGTCCGTCGTCGAGCGCCGCGCCCATCGCGTGCCGGTTGGCGTCGTGCAGCGGCAGGAAGGCCACGTGCTCGTGGAAGCGCCCGACCTGGAGGAGGGCGACCTCATCGTGGTCGAGGGCATCCAGCGCGTCCGCGAAGGCATGGAAGTGACCTACGACCAGCCGAGCCTCGCCGACCGCGGCCCCGACGGAGGCGGTCAGGCCGCCGTCGGGACGGACTAGGTTCCCGTTATGTCCGAGTCCGACAAGGACCTGGAGAACGCCGGCTTCGACGATTCGGCGGACGACGGGTCCGGCCCGCCGATGAACGACCTGCCGAGCCTGGCGATTCGTCGCCCGGTGCTGGTGCTGGTCGTCAATCTCCTGATCCTCCTGGCCGGAATCGCCGCGCTCTTGTCCGTCGAGATTCGCGAGCTGCCGGATGTCGATCGCCCGATCGTGAGTGTGCGCGCGGAATACCCGGGCGCCTCGCCCGAAACCATGGACGCGGAAGTGATCAGCATCCTGGAAGGTGCGGTGGCCCGCGTGTCCGGAATCTACGACATCAACTCCGCTTCCGAGGAAAACCAGGGGCGGATGCGCATCGAGTTCCAGCCGGGCGTCGACCTGGACAGCGCTGCTTCGGACGTGCGCGAGGCGGTGAGCCGTGTCATGCGCGAACTGCCGGAACGCATCGAGCAGGTCGTGGTCGTGAAAGCGGACAACGATTCCGACTCGATCGTGAACCTCGCCGTGTTCAGCGACACGCTGATGGAAGACGAGATCACGCGCGTGGTCGAGAAGGACATCGTGCCGGAGCTGATCTCGATCGAAGGCGTCGCCGACGTGCAGCTTTTCGGCGCGCGCCAGCGCATGCTGAAGGTGGTGGTCGACCCGCTGCGCCTGACGAGCTACGGCCTGTCCGTGACCGACGTCGCGCAAGTGCTGCGGCAAGCGCCGTTCGATGTGCCCGCCGGCAGCTTCCGCTCGGCCGCCCAGGAGCTGATCGTGCGTGCCGACGCCTCGGTGACCACGGCCGCGCAGGCCGCGGACATCATCATCGACGGCAACGTGCGCATCGGCGACGTCGCGAACGTTTACTTCGGGCCGGAGGACGCCGAGGCGTTCACGCGGCTCGACGGCCGCTCCGTCATCGGCCTCGGCGTCGTGCGCCAGGCGAAGTCGAACACGATCAACATCTCCGACGGCGTGCATCGCGCGGTGGAGCGGCTGAACCAGCGTTACGACGACCTCGAGCTCGTCATCACCGACGACAACGCCTTGTTCATCCGCAGCTCGGTCGAGGAAGTCCTGTTCACGCTGGTTTTCACCATCGTGATCGTGATTGCCGCGATCTGGCTGTTCATGGGCTCGCTGCGTGCCACGCTCGTGCCCAGCATGGCGATCCCGATCTCGCTCGTGGGCACGGTGGCCGCGATCTGGCTGTTCGGGTTCTCCGTCAACCTGCTCACCCTGCTGGCGCTCGTGCTCGCGACGGGGCTTGTTGTAGACGACGCCATCGTGGTGCTCGAGAACATCCAGCGCCGGCGCGCGCAAGGACTCGGTGCGCGCGCGGCCGCGGTGCTCGGCACTCGCCAGGTGTTCTTTGCGGTCGTCACGACGACGGCGGTGCTGGTGTCGGTATTCGTGCCGATCGCTTTCCTGCCGAGTACGGCCGGGCGGCTGTTCCGCGAGTTCGGCGCGGTCATGGCCGTCGCCGTGGCCATCTCCGCATTCGTGTCGCTGTCGCTGGTGCCGGCCGCGGCATCGCGCTTGCCGGCACACGGCAGCGGACGCGGCTTGCGGCAGGGCATCGTCCGCTTCGGCGACAGCCTCAAGCAGATCTATCGGCGCTCGCTGACGTTCACGCTGGATCATCCCCTGGTTCCGCTCGGCGTGTCGGTGATTTTTGCCGCGCTGGCTTTCGGCCTGTTCCGGACGCTCGACAAGGAGCTCATACCGCCCGAGGATCGCGGGCTGATCTATGTCATGGCGCAGGGACCGGACGGCGTCGGCATCGGCTACATGGACCGCCAGGCCGACAAGATGGAGGCGATCATGCAGCCGCTGGTCGACCAGGGGATCGGCACATCGCTGTTCACGGTGATCGGGGGCTGGGACCCGAACCGCGCCCGCGTCATGATGCCGCTGGCGGATTGGGGCGACCGGAGCATGACCCAGCAGGACATCGTCGCCTCGATCGAGCCCGCGCTGCAGCAGATTCCCGGCGCCCGCGTTTCGGTCTTCAGTCCCAATAGCCTGGATCTCCGCCGCGGCGGTGGCGATCTCCAGGTGGCGCTGACCGGCAACGACTATGACGTGATTTTCAAGGCGACCCAGGAGTTCGTGGCCGCGGTCGAGGAGCGGCTGCCGAACATCGAGCAGCCCGAGATTTCCTACGATCCGACACAGCCGCAGCTCTCGGTGGAGATCGACCGGCGCCGCGCGGCCGATCTCGGGATCGACCTCGACAACCTCGCCACGACTTTGCGTGCCATGATCGACGGCGACGAGCTGGTCGACCTCAACATCGACGACGAAGCTATTCCGATCATGCTGGAATCGTCCAGCGGCGACATCAATGATCCCACCGACCTTGTGAACCTCTACGTGAGCACGAAAAGTGGTGCGCTGCTGCCGCTGTCGAGCGTAGTGACGTTGAAGGAAGAAGGGGTCGCGGCGCAGCTCGACCGGCAGGCCCAGCGGCGCGCGATCCGTATCGATATGCAGATCATGGGCAACTACCCGCTGCAGTCGGCGGTTGACGACGTGCGGGCGCTGGCCGAGGAGGTCCTGCCTGCCAACATCTCCATGGTGCTGCTCGGGGAAGCCGCGACGCTGGAGGAGACCTCGCGCGAGGTGGCGATCACCTACGCGATCGCGCTCGCGGTCGTTTTCCTGGTGCTCTGCGCGCAGTTCGAGGGCTTCACGAGCGCGGTCGTCGTGACCCTGATCGTGCCGTTCGGCGTCGCGGCGGCGGTGCTCGCACTGTTCCTTACCGGCACGTCGGTCAACATCTACTCACAGATCGGGCTGGTGCTGCTGATCGGGCTCATGGCGAAGAACAGCGTGCTGCTGGTCGAGTTCGCCGACCAGCTCCGCGACCGCGGCTTCGCGGTCCGCGAGGCCGTCGAGGCCGGCGCGGCCGTCCGGCTGCGCCCGGTGACGATGACCATGATTGCGACGGTGCTGGGCGGCTTGCCGCTCATCCTGTCCGGCGGCGCCGGCGCGGAGTCGCGCTCGTCGATCGGCTGGGTAGTGTTCGGCGGATTGGGGCTCGCGGCGATCTTCACGCTCTACCTGACGCCCGCGCTTTACCTGATGCTAGCCCGCTTCTCCTCGGCACGCGCAGAAGAGTCGAAGCGCCTCGCCAGGGAGCTGAAGCACGCCACTACGGTAGCGGATACGCACTGACCGCCGCGCGCTCCCGCACCGCTCAGTCGGAGTACCTGGCCGTCGCGTAGAGCGCTTCGCGCTCGGCTGTTTCCCCGTTTTTTGCCGCCTCGAACTGTGCCCTCTCGGCCCGCGGTGCACACTCGAAGAACTCGCGATAGCAGCGCGCGAAGTGCGATGCCGAGGCAAAGCCCGAGGCCACCGCAACCTGCAGGATCGGCATGGTTGTCTGCCGCAGCAGCAGCCGGGCTCGCTGCAGCCGCAGCTCCAGGTAGTAGCGCGTCGGCGTTTTCCCGAGGTGCTGCCGGAACAGCCGCTCGAGCTGCCGCACCGAGAGATTCACCGCCTGTGCAAGCTCGGAAAGCGTTACCGGCGATTCCAGGTACGCCTCCATGTAGGCGATGACCGCCAGCAGCTTGGGGTTGCTGATGCCGGTGCGGTACTGGATCGACATGCGCTGCGCATCGTGTGGCTGGCGCACGAAGCTGTGCAGCATCTGCTCGGCGACGCCGATGGCCAGCTTGTCGCTGAAGTCGCGCGAGATCGAGTAGATCATCATGTCGAGAGGTGCGGTGCCCCCGGAGCAGGTATAGCGATCCCGGTCGATCTCGAACAGCGTGGCCGTGATCTTGAGCTTCGGGAAATCCTCGACGAAGCCCTCCATGTTTTCCCAGTGGATCGTGCACCGATAGCCGTCGAGCAGCCCGGCCCGGGCGAGCGCAAGCGACCCGGTGCAAACGCCGCCAAGCACGACGCCGCGACGCGAGAGCTCCCGCAGCCGGCCGAAAACCGCCTTGTCGTTGAAGCGCTCGGCGCGAATGCCGGCGCAGACGAACAGTATCTTTGCGTCCAGGTCCTCATGGACCGAGCCGTCCGGCACGATGGCGATGCCGTTGCTGGCCTGCACGGGCTGGCCGTCGATGCTCAGCGTGCGCCACGAGTACAACGACTTGCCGCTCAGGCGATTGGCGGCGCGCAGCGGTTCGACGCAGGACGTGAACGCCATCATCGAGAAATGCGGGATCAGCAGGAACGCGATCCTCTGCGGCAACTGCTCCGATGCCTGCTCAAACACGGTTCGCCCCCGAGTTGGCGGCCGCCACGGCCGCGTCGCGGACGGTCTGCGGCGGCGCGCCGAAGGTGGAGCGCACGTGCCGCGAGAAATGCGAGGCGTCGGCGAAGCCGCATTCGTGCGCAATGTCGGTGATCGAGTGGGTGGTCTGTGTCAGCAGCAGGTGGCCTTGCCGGAGGCGGCGGCCAAGCGTGTACTTCCACGGCGACATGCCGAACTCGTCCCGAAACAGTCGCTCGAGCTGGCGGCGCGAGAGGCCGACGCGTTCCGCGACCGCCTCGATGCGCGGCGGCTGCGCCAGGTTCTGCTCGATGAAGTTAACCGCCGCTTCGAGCCGCGGATCGCGCGCCTGGCGGTCGATGACGACGTGCGGCTGCGGCGCGTCCGCCGGGCGCGCGCCTTCGGCGAGCAGGATATGCAGCGCCTTGTCCGCGACGGCCCGGCCGAGGTGGCGGGAGACGAGCCAGGCGGCGAGGTCCATGGCCCCGGTCCCGCCGGCGCAGGTGATGCGCGGGCCGTCGACCACGAACAGGTGATCGGCGATCGGGGTCACGTCGGGAAAGGACTTCTTCAGATCCCAGTAGTGATACCAGGAAACGCAGCACTGGCGGCCGTCCATGAGGCCGAGCCGGACCAGCGTGAAGACGGCGGTGCAGAGGCCGACCAGCGGTACACCGGCTTGTGCGGCGCGGCCCAGGTAAGCCTCGGTGGCGGCGTCCGCCTGCGGGGCTTCGTGCAGCAAACCGCCGACGACGACCAGGTAGTCGAACTCCCGCGGATCGCGGAACGGCCCATCGACGTTGACCTCGGTGCCGCAACTCGCGCGCACGGCCTGGCCGTTGCTGCTCATCACGGTCCAGCGGCAGGCGCGCTGCCGGCTGAGATCGCCATCGTCCGTTGCGAGCCTGAGCACATCGATGAACCCGGCGAACGGCAGCAACGTGAAGTTGCGCAGCATGATCACCCCGACGCTGAACCGCGAGGGCGCGGTTGGCATCGGAGCCCCGTCGATCTCCATGCGTGCCGAGTCTGCAGAGCCCTCCCGCCCGTGTCAACGAAGTCGCGCCATGTCGCATTCCTACTCCCGCTCCTGTCGGCCGCGTTCTATCCCTGTGCCTGCCCGGACCTTAAAACCTAGTCGGGCGGCTCCCGACAAGCGGGTGCCCCGAACACGGCCGCGATTGCAGCGAATGAAACAGTTTTCCGCCTGGACCCTTGCCCGCAACGCCCTCACCGGGCACGACCGCTGGCCCCGGCAATGGCGCAGCCCCGACCCCAGGCCCGCCTACGACGTCATTATCATCGGCGGTGGCGGTCACGGCCTTGCCACCGCGTATTACCTGGCGAAGAACCACGGCGTCAGCAACATCGCGGTGCTGGAAAAGGGCTGGCTCGGCGGCGGCAACACCGGCCGCAACACCACGATCGTCCGCTCCAATTACCTGTGGGACGAGAGCGCGGCGCTCTACGAGCACTCGCTGAAGCTCTGGGAAACCCTCTCGCGCGAGTTGAACTACAACGTCATGTTCAGCCGGCGCGGCGTGCTCAACCTCGCGCACAACCTGGGCGACGTGCGTGCCGGGCGCCGCCGCGCCGAGGCGAACCGGCTGAACGGGGTCGACTCCCTGTGGCTGTCGCCGGAGGAGGTGAAGGCGATCTGCCCCGTGCTCAACACCTCGCCGGGACTGCGGTACCCCGTGCTGGGCGCCACCTACCAACCGCGCGGCGGCACGGCGCGCCACGACGCGGTCGCGTGGGGCTTTGCGCGCGCGGCCGACGCGCGCGGCGTCGATATCGTGCAGAACTGCGAGGTGACCGGCATCCGGCGCGACAACGGCCGGGTCGTCGGCGTCGAGACCGGCCGCGGGTTCATCGCCGCGAACAAGGTCGGCATCGTGACGGCCGGTCACAGCTCGGTGCTTGCGGCAATGGCGGGCTTCCGCTTGCCGATCCAGAGCCATCCGCTGCAGGCGCTGGTGTCCGAGCCGATCAAGCCGGTGCTCGACACGGTGGTGATGTCCGGCACGATCCACGTATACGTCAGCCAGTCCGACAAGGGCGAGCTGGTGATCGGCGCGGGCATCGACAGCTACAACTCCTACGCGCAGCGCGGCAGCTTCCACGTGGTGGAGGGGCAAATGGCGGCGCTGTCCGAGCTGTTCCCGGTGTTCGCGCGGCTGCGCATGCTCAGGAACTGGGGCGGGATCGTCGACGTGTGCCCGGACGCCTCGCCGATCATCGGCAAAACGCCGGTCAGCGGGCTCTACATCAACTGCGGCTGGGGCACGGGCGGCTTCAAGGCGACCCCCGGGTCGGGCTGGGTGTTCGCGCACACGATCGCGAACGATGCACCGCACCCGATCAATGCGCCGTTCGCGCTCGAACGGTTCACGAGCGGCGCGCTGATCGACGAGCACGGCGCTGCGGCGGTGGCGCACTGATGCTGCGCATTCCTTGCCCCTGGTGCGGCGTGCGCGACGAGACCGAGTTCCAGTACGGCGGCCAGGCGCATATCGCGAGGCCCGAACATCCGGAGGACCTGCCCGACGCCGAGTGGGCGGACTACCTCTTCATGCGCGACAACCCCAAGGGTGAGTTCGCGGAGCGCTGGGTGCACGCGGCCGGCTGCCGCCGCTGGTTCAACGTGCAGCGGCACACGGTGACGCACGAGATCCTCGCCGTGTACCGCATCGGGGAATCCCCGCCATGAGCCAGCCGTTCCGGCTGCCGCGCGGCGGCGACATCGATCGCTCGCGCACGCTGTCGTTCACGTTCAACGGCAAGCGCTACGCAGGCCACCCCGGCGACACGCTGGCATCGGCGCTGCTCGCGAACGGCGTGCACCTGGTGGCGCGCAGCTTCAAGTACCACCGGCCGCGCGGCATCGTCGCCGCGGGCGCGGAGGAGCCGAATGCCATGGTGCAGGTGGGGCGCGGCGGCCGCTCCACGCCGAACGTCAAGGCGACCGAGCTGGCCTTGTACGCGGGGCTCGAGGCGCAGAGCGTCAACGTGTTCCCGTCCGTTTCGTTCGACCTCGGCGCCGCCGCCGGCGCGCTGTCCCGCTTGATGCCGGCCGGCTTCTATTACAAGACCTTCTTCGGCTCGCTCCGCCTGTGGGAACACGTTTTCGAGCCGTTCATCCGCCGCGCCGGCGGCTGGGGCCGCGCCCCCGCCGAGCCGGACCCCGACACCTACGACCGCCGCTATCACCACTGCGACATCCTCGTCGTCGGCGCCGGCCCAGCGGGAATGATGGCCGCCCGCATCGCCGCGGCCTCGGGCGCCCGCACCACCCTTGTGGGAGCGCGCACCGCGCGCGATGCCGCGGACGCGGATACCCGCATGGCAGCCGCAATACGCGCAGACTCTGCGAACCCGCAGGATTTCCTGTTCCTCCCGCACACCACTGTCTTCGGCTATTACGACAACAACTGCCTCGCTGCCGTCCAGCGCCTCACGGAACCCGGCGCCGTACCGCCTGCCGGCACGCCGCGCGAACGCCTCTGGCACTTCCGCGCGCGCCGCGTGATCCTTGCCACCGGCGCGCACGAGCGTCCGCTGGTCTTCGCCAACAACGACCGCCCCGGCATCATGCTGGCCGGTGCCGTTCACCAGTACTTGCGGCGCTGGGCCGTCGTTCCCGGACGCCGCGTGTGCCTGTTCACGAACAACGACAGCGTTTACCGCATGCTGCCGGACCTGCTCGAAGCGGGGGTCGAGATCGCGGCCATCGTCGATTCGCGCAGGAGCCCGGCAGGAACGCTGCTCGAGGCGGCGCGCGCGAAGGGTGTGGAAGTGAGAACAGGCCATGCCGTCGTCGACACGCGCGGCGGGAAGCGCGTGTCGCGCATCGCCGTCGCGGAGCTGAGGCAAGGCGGTGCGTCGGTCGGCAGCGCGAAGTGGCTGGCCTGCGACCTGCTCGCGGTCTCCGG
>CBFGSB010000101.1:0-10716 GCA_965651325.1 uncultured Chromatiales bacterium
TTCCTCACGGCCAGTCCCTCGCGACGCTCATGAAGGAGCCGCTGGTCCGGTAGGCGAGCATCCAGTACGCGATCGGGGCGTTCGCTTCACCTTCCATCTGGTACAGCAGCGTGTTCACCGGGATCCCGTTCGGCAGCAGCTCGGCGGCTTCGTAGAAGTACTGTAGGCGCTGCTGCCCGGTCACCATGCCGCGGCTGGTTTCGGGCGTGTTCATGGTCGGCAGGCCGTCCGTGAGCAGGATGATGTTGTCGGGCAGCGGGTTCAGGCTGCGCACCACCTCGAAAGCCGCGCGCATGTTGGTGCCGTCCTGCGGCAGCGTGCGGCGCAGCCGCTTGATCGCCTGGGTGAGCTGCTCGCCGTCGCCGACGTCGAGCCAGACGCCTTCCGTTCCCTGCAGCACCGGCCACGGGGTGGTATTGAACGCGTAGATCTGGAACTTGCTCTCCGGCGGGAGGTTGGCGGACAGCCAGTCGACGGTATTCACGGCCTGCCGCCACTTCTCGGAGCTGAGCTGTGCTTCCTGGGACATGTTGCGGCGGCGCAGCACGTTGATGATGCGGCGATCGAGCATGCTCGCGGACGCGTCGACGAGCACCAGGATGCGCTCGCCGCCGACCTTGAGGCCCGTCAGGTACTGCCGGTCGCCGTCGCCGACGAACGTCCGCACTTCAGCGCCGCTGCCGACGCTCTCCTCGTAAGCCAGCAGGCGCTGCCGCTCCTCCTCGAGCTTCTCGATGTCGGACTGCAGCTTCTCGATGTGCTCGACCTCCGCGAGCGTTTCCTGGTCGTGCTTCGCCAGCTCGATCTTGAGCTTCTCGATCAGTGCGGTGACCTGCTCGATCTCGTTTACCGCCTGCGCGCGCTCGTCCTCGAGCTTTTGCATGGTGTTGCGCGTCAGCACGAGGTCCTTGCGCTCGTCCAGGATCTCGTACTGCAGCTTCGACACCTCGGCCATCAGCCGCTGCGTCGGCTGGTCGGTATCCCGCGTGACTTGCGCATTGATGATCATGAACAGCAGGATCACGGCGCCGAAACCGCAGCTTATGCAGTCCAGGAAGGACATGCTGAAGATCTCGAAAGTGCGGCGCTTACGTGCCATGCGTTTCGTCAGTCGTAATCAGGAGGAACTCGAAGCCCGGCGAGCCGATGCGCACGGAATCGCCGATCCTCAAGATAGTAGACCCCTCGATCCGGTGCCCGTTCAGGAAGGTGCCGTAGCGGCTGTGATCCTCCAGCACGCACTGGCCGCTCTGGCGCCGGACGGAGCAATGCCGGCGCGACACCCCGGGCATGTCGCTGTCGACCGCGATGCTCCGCTCGCCGTCGGCGCCCTGGGAGCCGACGACCAGCGGCACGTCGTCGATCTGCCAGGCCGTATGACCGAACAACAGGTGCGTCGGTGCGCCGCCGGTGGCGGCCGCCGCCTCGTCCCGTGCCACTTCGACCGGCGCCTGGTCCCACGGGAGCTGCCGGCGCAGGCCGACGGCGCTGCCCGGGCGAGCCACGTCCCGGCAGCGTGCGAGCGCGCCCCGCGCCGTCGCGCCGGGTTCCAGGGCAAATACCTCGCCGCCGACGCGCGCCTTCAGCATGTCGGCCAGCCCGGGCAGGCGCGCCACCCGGTCGGTGACCTGGATCGCGGGCGTTTCGTCCGCGCGGAACAGCGCCCGCAGGCGGCTGGCGATCCGCTGGTAGTACGGCGCCGCGGCGCCCACCAGCGTCAGCGACTCGATGACGGCGCTGTGCTCGACACCGCGGTAGGTGAGCTGCAGCGGGACCGATTCGCGCGCGGCAGCTTCCGCAAGCCAGTCCGGCAGCTTGTCCAGGAGGAGTTGCTCGGTTTCCGCGTCGTAGAGCGGGTCGAAGCGCGACTGCTGCACGAAGACCGCGGCCGCGGCATTCAGCCACGCGTCGTACAACGCATGGATACCGCAATCGTCGATCACCTCGGCGCGCTCGACCTGTACCTGCCCGTGCTGCCCCAGCCGGGTCAGCATCGCGGCGTGCAATCCGAGGTCGATGTGCACCGGGACCGCGTTCACGTACTCGCGGCGCGTCGCGGCCACGGCGGCATCCACCATCGCGGCCACCGGCAGGTTCAGCTCGCCCGCGATCCCCAGCAGCAGCCCGAGCTCGCCGGCCTGCATGTACGCCGGCACCGCGAGCACCAGCGCCGAGGCGCTGCCGGCGGCGCCCCACATCTGCTCGAGCTGGCGGCTGGCGAGGTCCGCCGGGCTCAGGTGGGCGAACCGCCGGTCGGCCAGTGGCTCCATGCCGAGCTCTTTCCAGTAGCGGTGCTGGATGCTGCGGGGATGAACGCGCGCGTTCGCCAGCGCCTCGTTACCGGTGGCCAGCCGGTCGCGATCGAGAAACGCGAAACCGGGCTCGCGGTAGAGGATCCGTTCGCCGTCCAGCAGGGTGATGCCGGCGTCGTTCAGGTGTGCCGCGAGCCGCGTCATGGCCAGGGACTAGTCGGCTTTCATGTGACGAATGAGCTTTTCGTCCGCATAGGCTTCGGAGTCGAACACCAGGCGCTCCTGCACGGACTGGAGCTGGTGGATGAGGAACATGAGGACGATGCTGATGAGCAGCGCGATCAGCGTCGAGTTGAAGGCAAGGCCCAAGCTCTCGGTCACGCCCGCGAGGTCGCCCTGCACCGCGCGGTTCGCCTGCGCGAGCGCGTCGCCGATGCCGCGCACCGTGCCGATGAACCCGATGGCGGGGATGGCCCAGGCGATGTAGCGGATCATCGACAGCTCGGATTCCAGCCGGTCCGCTTCGGACTCGACCACCGAGTGCGTAATCGTCGAGACGTCCTGGATGTTCTGCGTCGACGCGAACCGCCGCAGCGCGCTCATCAGCACGCGCGGCAGCAGGAGGCGCTGCTGCTCCTCCGGCAGCGCCTGGATCTGCCGCGCGAACTCGCGCGTATCCTCCGGCAGGATGCGCATGCCCTCCGCGATCGGGATGAGATCCTGCTCGAGCAGGCGCCGTTCGCGCGACAGGTCGACCGCCTTGTAGCCGATGATCGCGAACGCCCAGAACATCAGGATGAAGCAGGCCTCCTGCTCATAGTCCTTGATCAGGACCCACACCGAACGTTCGGGAACGTAATCCGGGTTCTCGTCCATCTGGCGGTTCTGCTCGGCTATCGCCTCGGCCGCGTTCGGCCGCACGACAGACATGTAGTACGCCTGCACGATGATGACGATGATGATGAGCGCGAAGAGCTGGTAAACGAATTCGATCGGGATGTTCTTTTTTTTCATCTGGTAAGGTTCTGATCCTGCCGAGAAATTACTGTACCGGATTATCCGCTTGCCGTGCAGCTTCGGCGGCGGCCGGCGCGGCGAACAGGTCTTTCGAATGCTCCCGGCGTCAGATGTCGGTCGGGAACGGGATCGCCTGGTCGACCGGGATTTCCTCGCTCGGGGTGAAGTCGTCCTCCACGCCTTCGAAAGTCTGGTCGTCGAGCACGGAGCCTTCTTCGATATCGACCACGACGGGTCCGCCGGCGTCCGCATCCTGCGCCGCCTCGCCGGCCGCTGCGCCTTCCGAGCCCGCTTCCACCGCGCCGTTCTCAGGGTCGGGTTCCGCCTCCCCGGGAGCTTCTTCCCCGGCGGTGGACGCCTCCGGCGCGTCGGCCGCGGCATCCCCGGCTTCCTGGGCCCGGATGGGCGCGGCCAGGATCGTCGCCGCGGCGACAGCGTACAGGAGCGCCACCGCGACGGGCATGATTCTTCCGGATTTCAGCGACATGAGGGGTTAGACAGCCTCGCTGCCGAAAAGTCTCCTTCGCTGGTCACGGCGCGGGCGCCTCTTCCGCGGCCTCGCCCGGGGCATTGCGGACGATGCGGAAGCCCACGTCGAAGCGGCCTTCGCTGCCGAAATCGCGGTAGGCGAGCCTGAGCTCCAGGATGCCCGCGTGGCGCCAGCTCGAGCCCCGGATCACGTGGTGCGTGCCGCTGCGCGGCCCGGTGGGGTCGACGAGCGGCTCGGTCTCGCCGGGCGTCGGCACCGAATAGTAGTCCTGCACCCATTCGGCCACGTTGCCGCCGCCGTCGTAGATGCCGAGCGCGTTCGGCGGGAACGAGCCCACCGGGGCGGTGGAGGTGTAACCGTCGTTGTAGCCGGGCAGGATCGAGGGCACCACGCCTTCGGCCGACTGGTCGGCGTAGTTGCCGCTGTCCGGGCGCGGCGGCATCTCGTTCCCCCACGGGAACACCCAGGCCCGTTCCCGGCCCTGGTAGCGGATGGCCAGCGCCCATTCGGCTTCGGTCGGCAGGCGGTAGCCGTCGGGCGCGGGGACGATCGGCTCCCAGCGTTCGAAGCGCTTCTCGTAAGCCAGCGGCAGGCCTTCCTGGGCGCTCAGCCAGTTGCAGTATTCCACCGCATCCGCCCAGGTGACGTTGGTAACCGGGTTGGCGTCACCCGATAACGCGGGGTGCAGGTCGCCGCCCGAATTGTGATTCGACCGGAACGCCGAAAACTCCTTGTTGGTCACTTCCTTTTCGCCGATGTAGAACGGCTTCGTGATCTTCACGGGGACCAGCACCTCGTTCGCGCGCCGCCCCTGCTCGCTGCGCGACGAGCCCATGACCAGCTCGCCCGGCTCGACGCGGCGCAGCACCTGCCCCTGCGAGGTCGTGAGCGTGGCCGCGACGCTCTGCATCCGCACCTGCTCTTCGGTCAACAGGCGCACGTCCACGGTCTGCGGATAGCCGGGCTTCGGCGTGACGCTGCGAACGAAGCCCTGGTATCCCGCCTTCCGCACCTCGAGCCGATGCGGGGCGGACGACAGGTGCAGCGTGGTGGTGCCCGTGCCCGACTCGCGCCCGTCCACGTACACCGTCGCGTCCGCGGGGCTCACGTTGACCGTGACGACGCCGACGCGTGCGGTCATATCGATGTTCAGCTCGCGCGAGCTGGCCGCCGCGAGCCGCACCTGGCGCACCGCGGAGCCGTAGCCGGCTTTCGACACCCCGATCTGGTAGTCGACGTCGGGTGAGAGCGCGAGCTCGAGAGGCGACTGGCCCCGATAGCGGCCGTCGACCGTCACGTTCGCACCGACCGGGACCGTCAGCACGCGCAGCTCCGCGTTCGCCGGCGCAAGCTCGATGAGCGGCAGCACGCGATCCTCGTTGGCCCGCGTTTCGATCACGCCGTCCCAGGCCGCGAAACCCTCGCGCACGACGCTCAGTTGGTGCGTGCCTTCCATCAACTGGACGGTGGCCGGCGTGACGCCGACCCGGTCGTCGCCGCGGTAGACGATGGCTCCGGCCGGTTCCGACGTGATCTCCACGTCCGCCCATCGCGGGACAAGCTGCACGTAGAGTTGCTGGTGCCTGCCGAGGCCGGGCACGGGGAGCCGGTCCTGGTAGGGCAGGAAGCGATCGGCGCTGACGGTTATGGTGTGCACGCCGGGTTCCACCTCCAGCGGGCCATAAGGTGCCTGCCCGATGCGCGCCTCGTCCACGGTGACGATCGCGTCGACCGCGGGCTCCGTGTAGATCGTGAGCCGCCCGGGAAGCTTGCGCATGGCAATCGGGATATCCTGGCTGCGCTCCGCCCCGACCTCGAAGGTCTGGCTCACGTCGTAATAGCCATCCTTTTGCACCCTCACGACGTAATCGCCGGTCCGCAGCAGGATGCGGTCGCCAATCGGCAGGCGGAACCACCCGCCTTCGATGGACAGCGCGTACGGCTCGCCCGGCTGGACGTCGAAACGGATGGAGCGCGCCGAAAACAGCAGGTACGAGGCCGCGACCAGCGCGATGACGGCAATGGCGATACCGGCCTGCCAGCGGTAGTTGCGGGCGGGCTCGACGGCCGCGGCCGTTTGCGTGGCCCGCCGGAACGCGGTCGGCGCGATCGTTTCGTCGGTGCCGGCGTCGGCCGCGAGCTCGGGCGGTTTCGTGATGTAGGCGCTGTCCTCGAGGTGCACACGCGCCAGCATGTCGCCGCCGTCCCTGTCGATCTCGACCCGTGTGCCGAAGAACTCGAGCACGTCGCCGGCCGCGAGGCGCTTTGCCGTGGTGAGCGCCTCGCCGTTGATGCGCACGGCGCCACCCCGGCCGACCGGCTGCACGAACGGCTCGCCGTCGAGCTCGTCGACGGTCGCAACCGGCGCGTTGCCGGGGCCCGGCAGCCGGATCTCGCAATCGCTTCCGGTACCGAGCCGGAGCGGCAGGCGGTCGAGCGCGAAGCGGCGCTCGCCCTCCGCGTCCCTGATGACGATCGCGGTGACCTTCAAATCCGTTCCTCGCACTTGATGACGATGGGCTCGAT
Organism: uncultured Chromatiales bacterium; assembly: GCA_965651325.1. Taxonomy (GTDB): domain Bacteria; phylum Pseudomonadota; class Gammaproteobacteria; order Steroidobacterales; family Woeseiaceae; genus IDS-8. The sequence goes on from CBFGSB010000101.1 coordinate 6,286, forward strand.
GTCGATCTCGGGTGCGACCCGGAACTCCAGCCGCACGTCACGGAATCCGGGACGGCTGCCGACGGCGACGTAGGAGCCGGGACGCAACTGGAGCTCCTGGGTGGCAAACGTTCCGAGTTGCCCGACGCGGAAGATCGATACCTCCGTCGCGTTGTCGGAGACGAACTGCACGGTCAGCGGCGTCGCCGCGCGCTTCAGCAACCGGGAGAGCTCTTCCTTCTGGTCCTCGAGCCGCGGGCCGACCGATTCCATGCGCGAGATCGAGAGCAGCAGGTTCGTGGCGTCCTGCATGGCGGCGGGCGCGGACAGCGAATCGGGTGCGGCGATGTACGCTTCGAGCTTCCCGTGCAGCGCGGCGCGCTCGCGCGAGCGCGCGAGCCCCTGCTGCGCGAACTGCAGCAGCGGGTCGATCTCGAGGATCTCCTCGTACGTCTGCACGGCTTCCTGCCAGCGCTCACCGCCCTCCAGGGTCTTCGCGGCATCCTCGAGCCCGCGGATCTTCGCCAGGCGCACTTCCTGCTCGACTTGCAGCAGGCCGTCCACCGGCTGCGGCGAGTCGGGCTTCAGGTCCTTCGCCGCCTCGAAGGCGGCCCGCGCGGTCGGGTAGTTGCCGGCCGCGAGCGCGCTGAAGCCTTCCGTCATGCGCTGCTCGAAGGAGCGCTGGCGGATCGCGCCTTCCACCCGCTCGAGTGCCGTCGCGGCCGGCTGCCAGGCGGGGTCCAGCTCGAGCGCCTGCTCGAACGCCGACTTCGCCGCCAGCAGCTCGAGGTCGTTCTCGAAGCGCAGCCCCTGGTCGGTCAGGCGCAGCACGCCTTCGAGATTGCGCGCCCGCTCCAGCCACTGCGACGCCTGCACGTTGCCCGGCGTGATCGCGACGGCCAGGTCGAACAGGCGGATCGCGTCGGCATGATTGCCCGCTTCGAACGCGGCCTGGCCGGCCTGCATCGCCTGCCGGAACTCGGCGTCGATACGCCGGAACAGCGGCTGCAGCAGCTCGAGGGCCTGGCCGTACTGCTCGCCGGCCCGCGCGTAATCGCGCCGGAGATAGGCCTCGTCGCCGCTCTTGTAAACGTCCTGCGCGCGCTGCCAGGCGGGACCGCCCCAGCGCTCGACGGCGCGCAGCTCCAGCCGCTCGAGGTCGGACAGCAGCTCGCCCAGCGTTTCATCGGTGGCCGCCTTCATCGCCGCCATCTCGGCAGGCGACTGCTCCGCCGGGTCGGCCGGCGGGGCCGTTTCCGGCGCTACGGCCGGCTCGTCGGCAACCGGTTGCGGGGGCGGTTCGGTGCTTTGGCGGGTCTCCAGGGCGTGCGGGAGCAGGTAGAAAACCGCGACCACGACCACGGCCAGCGCGGCGAGCCCGGCGTACAGGTAGCCTGCCGGGACACCGCGGCCGCTGCTCGCTTCCTCGGCCGCGGGCCGCGGCGCGGCGCGCCGAAACGGGCGCACCGATTCCACCGACTCGACCTCCCCCGCCAGGCCTGGGTCGAACGCGGCTTCGGTCGGCCGCAGGGTGATGGTTCCGGGTTCGACGCCGGCTTCCCGCAAGCGCCCGGTGACCTCCTCGGCCGCGGGACGCGCACCCGCCTCGGGCGCGAGCATCGCGGCGAGCAGGTCCTGCAGCGCCTCCGGCAGCGGCGCGCCCTCGCGCGGCAGGGGCTGCCGCAGGTCCTCGCGCAGCGCCGGGGCGGGCGGCGGCGGAGCGCCGAACAGCGCTTCGTGCATCAGGACGCCGAGCGCATAAACGTCGTCCGCCGGCGCGGCCGGCACGCCCTCGCGTTGCTGCGGGCTCATCGCTGCCGGCGTGCCGCCGGACGCGGCCGCGGCGACGCCGAAATCGACGAGGTAGGGCGACCCCCGCCCGTCGAACAGGACGTTGGTCGCCTTGATGTCGCGGTGCACGATGCCCTTGCCGTGCGCATAGCGCAACGCATCGGCAAGGAGTCCGAACGGCCGCAGGGCTTCCGCCGGCGGGCGCAGGGCGAGTACCCCCGCGTCCGGTCCGCCGATGAACTGCTGGCTGTAGAAAGGCCCGTCCGGATCGTCGTGGTATTCGAACACGCGCGCGATGTGCGCGTGCATCAGCCGCGTGCCGGTCTGCCATTCCCGGTGGAACAGCTCGCGGCCGCCGGCACGCGCGGCGAGCGACGGCAAAAGAAACTTGAGCGCGACGTTCGACGCCGAGCGCTGGTCGCGCGCGAGCCAGACTTCCGACATGCCGCCGGAGCCCAGCTTCCTGATCAGCGTGTACCGGCCGGCTGCCCGAGCGCCTTCTTTGAGTTCCCGCATCGTTGCCAATTAGTCTACGGTGCCGGGCATTAGTTTACCGGCGATCGGGGAGTTATCGGTGCCCGGCTTTCGGGGAGTCCGGGCGGCTCGGGATGGGAAACGACCTTATTCGCTCGTGTTGGCGAGCTCGGGCGCGCGGCCGCCCACGCCGACGTCGACGTCTCCGGTGAACCCGGTTTCGACCTGGTACAGGTCCTTCAGGAGCTTGCGCCAGGTCTCGTACTGGGCCTCGGCGGTGCCGGTCAGCCGGCGCGTCTCGCCCTCCACCCGGACCACCAGCGGCGCTGCCTCGGCGCCGAACGACTCCGACAGTTCCTTGATGTTCTCGCGGTGGATGTTCGCCGACTGGCGCAGGTTCCAGGCGCTGATGATGGTATTGACGCCCCGGTTCACTCCGACGTAGCGTGCCGCGGATTTTGCCCGGGCCGCCGACCGGCTCGAGCCGCCGGTATCGATGCTCATCGAGCCCGCCACCACCACGACACCCAGCAGCGCGCGCAAGGTCGCCGCCCGCTTGACCTGGCGATAGTTGACGTTTTGCTCCCTCGACGTCTCGCGCCAGGACTCGTAGGGAATCGCGATACCGTAGTAGAAGTTCGCGTAATGCTCGTTCAGCGTATCGATGACGAGGTGATCGCGGGCGCGGATCTGCCGTAGCCGCTCCGCCATCGGATCGTTGTCCGCCGGCAAGCGGACGAGCGAGGTAATGCCGTCTTCGTTGGTGGTGATGTAGTCGCCGAATACGGTAGGCGACATGTCGGCAAAAAACTTCATCTCCGAGACCTGGCGAATGCGCCTGATCTCGTCCGGCGTCAGCGACGCGGCGTGGGCCCGGAGGTCGTTCGCGATCTCATTGAAGACCTTCTGGTAGGGGTCCTTCGACAGGTCGCGGTTGTCGGCGTACGACGTGATGCCGGTCTGCATCGAGTAGGTTTTCTCGAACCAGTGCTGCCCGCGCGAATCCTCGGCGTTCACGGTGAGTGTCACGAACTCGCCGTCGGACTGGTCGATGGCGCCTGTCAGCGTCACGTCCGTAAACACGTAACGCGAAGGAATCACCCGCACGGCGCCCCAGAATCCGGTGCCCTGCAGGGTGGTCTTCAGGTGATACGGCAGGTACCGCGCCTCCGCCTGCCGCACTTCGGGGTAGATGCCCGATTCGTCGGCATCGTTGTCCTCGGGAATGCCGGGCGCGAAGTTCATGATCCCGACGTCGAGCAGCATGCTCTCGGCGATGTCGAGCGACGCCACGTTGAGCGGCGTCTTTTCCGCTGTAATCACTTCGGAGACCGTGCAGCCGGTGCATGCAAGCGTCAGCATCAGAAGGAGCGGAGTCTTCATGGCGGTGTTCGATATTTCTCCCGGTCAGGACCTCATGTAGCCGGCAAACCTCTCCGTGGCATTAGCCTACAGCTTGTTGTAGTTGCGGTATTCCTCCCACAACCGTTCCCGCAGCACCGGGTCGTCCTCGGCCAGCGCCGCTTCGCGGAGCTGCTTGGCAACGATGTCCTCGCTCACGAGGTCGGGGATGTCGTCCGGCGTGCGCTTCGCGATCTCTTCGTCCGACAAGCCCTCGATCGAGGGCGTGGTAGCGGTTTCATCGGCATCCGTGCGCGCGACCTCACCGCCGCTGCCGCCTCCGCCGCCGGCCGCCTGTTTGCCGAGACCGACGCCGCCGCCTCCGCCGCCACCGCCGCCGAAGCCCTTGGTGTCGCGGCCGACCGTTGAGATTTCCTCCTGCTCGCCCGCCAGCACGCCGTCGAAGTCGCCGACGGATTTGTCGAGTTGCTTTTCCAGCCGCGCTTTTCTTTCAGCCGGCGTTTCGCCCGGGTACTGGCCGACGCCGCCGGCGCAATCGCCGGAGCCTTCCATCCCGCCGACGCCGCCCGGCAACTGCTGGCCGCATTCCTGCCCGGAACCGCCGGCGGTACCGGCCGCGCCCCCGGCACCGCCTGCACCGCCGCCGCCGCCGAGGCCGCGTACGCCGTCGCCGCTGCCGGCCATGCCGCCGGCGCCGCCTGCCCCACCGCCGCCGCCGGAGGCACCGCCACCCGCGGCACCGCCACCCGCGGCACCGCCGCCCGCGGCACCGCCGCCCGAAGCACCGCCCGGCATACCTCCGCCTGCGGCACCGCCGCCGGAAGA
>CBFGSB010000102.1:0-10658 GCA_965651325.1 uncultured Chromatiales bacterium
CGAGATGCGTCGAGGTCCAGGGTGGCACCAGCGGGTCCATCCAAAGCGGCTGCAACTAAGAACAAGGCCGTGGCAACTTGAGGTACTGCCCGGCAACGCCCTTTTTGGGTGCTTGCCGGGCAGGCCGTTTTCACGCGGACCCGTTGCCAGTTTTCCGCACGCGAGACAAGGTATCCCCGTGCGCGAACGCCACAACGATCTCGGTCGACAGGCGTATACGCCCGTTGACGAATGTCTTGCCGCAGACTTGTTCTTTTGGGGGATGGTGGGGCGTGTAGGGATCGAACCTACGACCAGTCGGTTAAAAGCCGAATGCTCTACCTCTGAGCTAACGCCCCCCGGACAGTTGACGGACAGAAACGCGCGGCATGATACCGGACCGGCGCCGAATCGAAAACCGTACTAGGCGCCTTCCTCGCGCATGCGGTCGAGCCGCTGGTCGGCGAGCCGCGCCGCCGTGGTGTCGGGGAAATCGCGCTGCACGCGCTGCAGCGCGTTTCGGGCCGCCTCCCAGCGCTTGAGCTCATAGTTGCAGTAGCCCATCTTGAGCAGCGCGTCCGCCGCCTTGCGCGAGTTGGGGTAATCGTTGATGACCGCCTCGAATTCGGAAAGCGCCTGCTCGAACTGTCCGGTAACGTAGTACGACTCTGCCAGCCAATACTGCCCGTTGTCGGCCAGCTCGCTGTTCGGGTAGGTGGTCAGGAACTGCTCGAACGCGCTCGCCGCATCCTCGTAGCGCTGCTCCTTGAGCAACTCGAACGCCGCCTGGTAATTGTCACGGTCGGAGCCGCCGGGGACCGGGAGCTGGCCCGGCGCGAGCCCGCCGCTGCTCGCCTGCAGCCGCTGCTCGAGCTGCTGGATGCGCTGGTCGAGGTCCTGGTACAGGTCGCGCTGCCGGTCGGCCGTATCCTCGGCCTGGTACTCGAGGGTCTCGGTACGCCCGCGGAGCTCGGCGGTCGTGCGCTGCAGGTTGTCCACCTGCATCGCCATGTCGACCAGGCTGCCGTTGGCGAGAATGCGCTCAACCGCCGACAGCCTGCGCTCGATCTCGTTCAGCTTCAGGACGACCGGGTCTTCCTGCGGGTTCTGCATTGCGCAGCCGGAAAGCCACGTAGCCGCGACAACCAACAGGATCGGCCGCAAATTTCGGAGTAAAGTCACGCGCCTCGCCCTTAGTTGAGGTACTTGATCTCGACGCGGCGGTTGAGGGCATAAGCCTCCTCGTCGCTGCCGAGGGCCGCCGGCCGCTCTTCGCCGAAGCTGACGGTGGAAATCTGTTCCGCCCGTGCGCCCTGGATCAGCAGCAGGCGGCGCACGGCCTGCGAACGCCGCTCGCCCAGCCCGATATTGTACTCCCGGGACCCGCGCTCGTCGGCATGGCCTTCGAGGCGCACGTTGAGACGCGGGTTCTCGGCCAGGCGGTTGGCGTGCCGCGCAAGCAGGTCCGAGTACTCGGTGCGCAACTCGGACTCGTCGAAGTCGAAATACACGACCATGGCGAGTTCGCCGTCCGCGTTCCGGTCCTGCCCGAAGGATTCACCCCGGCCGAACTCCTCGCCCTCGAACCCGCGCGAGTCCGCGCTGTCGGCCCGGTCGATCGGTGCCTGCGGCTCCGGCGCCGGCAGCGGCGGATTACCTCCGCAAGCGGCAAGCGTAAACGCCAGGAGCGCGGGTGCCAGAAACTTGATCGGTCGCATTGGGATTGTCCTCTATGGATAGCGTAAGGATCACTTCGGTTTTCGAATTTTCAGTATCTTAGGCAAACAATTTAAAGCAATCTAGTTCGGTGAAAACGGCCCCCACACGGGCTCCCGCACGTCGCCTTCGCCCGAGGCCAGCCGCTGCCGCACGAGGCCGTCGGCCGTCACCGTCTCGAGCACCCCGTCGCCCTGTTGCCGGGTCGCGTAGATCAGCGTATCGCTGTTCGGCGCGAAGCTGGGAGACTCGTCCTGCTGGCCCGTCGACAGCACCAGCACCTGCCGGTCGTTGAGATCCATCACGGCAATGCGGTAGTTCCCCCGGTCCACGTGCACCATGGCAAGCTTCGTCCCGTCCGGCGAAAGGCGCGGGCGCGCATTATAACTGCCTTCGAAGGTCACGCGCTCAGGCGTGCCGCCGCCGGCGGGCATCCGGTAGATCTGCGGGCCACCGCCGCGGTCCGAGGTGAAATAGATCTGCCGCCCGTCCGGCGTCCAGCTCCCCTCGGTGTCGATCGCACGGTTGGTCGTCAGGCGGGTCGTCTGGCGGGTGGCAAGGTCCAGCACGTGGATGTCGAGGTTGCCGTCGGCGCCGCCGAGGGTCAGCACCATCTTGCGGCCGTCAGGCGAAAACGAGGGCGCGCCGTTGATGCCCGGCGCGTCGGAAACCCGGAGGCGATTGCCCGTGCGCAGCGTCTGGACGAATATCGAGGAGTGGTTCTCTTCGAACGAGACGTATGCAATCTGGCGCCCGTCGGGCGACCAGGCCGGCGACATGATCGGGTCCGGGGATTCGACGATCACGTGCTCGTTGGCGCCGTCGGCATCCGACACGATCAGGGAATACAGCGTGTCCCGGCCGCTGCGCTCGGTCGTCACGTAGGCGATCTGGGTCGCGAACACGCCCGCGATGCCCGTCAGCTCCTCGAAGATCATGTCCGCCGCGCGGTGTGCCGCGTGCCGCATGGTCGCCGTGCTCGCGGGCATGCGGTAGCCGATGAGCTGGTTGTTGCCGAATACATCGAAGAGCTGGAACTGCAGGGTATAACGATCCTGGCCGGTCTGGATGATCTCGCCCACGACCACCGCTTCGATGCCGAGGATGGACCAGTCGTCGAAGTCGACGTCCAGTCCCTTGGTGGGCTTCTGCAGCATCTTGTCCTCGGGCAGTGCTGCGAAGCGCCCGCTGCGCTCGAGGTCGGCGGTAATGACGCCCGTGACGTCCATCGGCGCGGCGCCCTCGCCCTGCCAGCCGAACGGCACGACGGCGATCGGCGTCTGCTTGCCGGCGCCGCGCGTGATCTGGATTTCGAGCTGCGCCGCCGCGATGGACGGCAGCGCCCCGAGCAGCACAATCAGCAGCAGGCTCGGCCGCTGCAAGCGGAATGTTCGCATTGTTCGGATGGCCCAGGTCCCCACAGAAGTGCCCCTATTGTTCAGGTTTGAAAGTGATCCGCAAGTTTCGTTCAAACAACCCCGGATTTGACGGCTCCGGGAGCGGCGATGCCTTGAACACGGCCGCTTCGATCGAGCGCTGCACCGCGGCATCCCCGTTGCAGCGCTCGATGGTGGCGCTGATAACCTCGCCCCCCGGGACCTGGCGCACGTTGATGACGCATTCGAGACCCGGTCGCGCGCTTGCCGGGCGGATCCAGTTCTGCTCGATACGCCGGGTGATCGCGAAGATATAGCGATCCAGCTCGCCCGAGCTCAGCGCCTCCTGGCGGGCCGTTTCGGCCGCCAGCTCTTCCCGCAAGCGCTGCTCCCGCGCTTCGGCTTCCGCCGCGGCACGCGCGAGCTCGTTCTCGCGGCGCTGCCGCTCGATCTCCTCCTGGCGCCGGCGCTCGGCTTCCTGCCGCTGGCGTTCCAGCTCGGCTTCCTCGCGCTTGCGCCGCTCCGCGGCTTCCTGGCGCTGGCGTTCCTGCTCCGCCGCCTCGCGCTGCCGACGCTCTTCCGCCTCCTGCTCCAGCCGGCGCCGCTCCGCCGCCTGCTCTTCGCGAATGCGCTCCTGCTCCGCGGCCTGCTCCTTGCGAATGCGCTCCCGCTCGGCTTCCGCTGCCTCGCGACGCGCTTGCTCCTCGGCCTCGCGCCGCAGCTCCTCGCGTGTCGGCGGCAGCTCCGCCTCGGTCACCAGCGTTGCCTCTATCGCGAGCGGCGTCGGCGGATGGACCGGGCGCGCCCAGTCGAAAGTCACGAACATGACCCCGAAGATGGCGACGTGCAGCAGGATCGCCAGCAGGACGGGTACCACATTGCGTTCGTCGCGAATCACTCGTTCGGATCACTTAAAGTGGCCGTCATTCGGGAACGGGGTAGGTGTCCAGCGGATCGGTGACGAACCCGACGTTCTCTGCACCTGCCTGCTGCAGCAATACCATCGCACCGACCACGTTGCCGTACGGCACGGCGCGATCGGCTTTTACCAGCACCGCCGTGCCGGGATTGTTCTCGAGTATGATCCGGGTCACCTGCACGATGCGTTGTGCGCTCGCCGGCTTGTCCTCATCGTCGCCCTGGTTGATGTACAGGTTGCCTTGCGCATCCACGGACAGGACGATCGGCGGATGCTCCGACACGTCCTCGATCGGCTCCGCCGCCGCGTTCGGCAGCTCGACCTTGACACCCTGCGTCAGCAGCGGCGCGGTGACCATGAAGATGATCAGGAGAACGAGCATCACGTCGATGTAGGGGACGACGTTGATGTCGCCCATCAGCTTGCGTTTCTGGACCAGTGAAGGCACGTCACACCGCCTTGCGCTTCGCGCGCGAGTGCCGTTGCAGGATGCTGGAGAACTCCTCCATGAAGCCGTCGTAGCGGATCTCCAGGCGCACGACCTTGTCCGCGTAGCGGTTGTAGGCAACGACGGCGGGGATAGCCGCGAACAGGCCCATGGCCGTCGCGATCAGCGCCTCGGCTATACCCGGCGCCACCATCGCCAGGGTCGCCGATTGCACGTTACCCAGGGCCGTAAACGAGTGCATGATGCCCCATACCGTGCCGAAGAGGCCGACATAGGGGCTGGTCGAGCCGATCGTTGCGAGGGTCGCGAGCCCCTGCTCGAGCCGGTCCACCTCGCGGATCATGCCGACGCGCATTGCCCGCCTGCATTCGTCGACCAGCTTGTCGGCCTGCACTTCCGGTTGCTGGCTGGCCCGATTGAACTCGCGAAATCCCGCCTCGAACAGGCTCGCCATACCGAGATTGCCTTCCTTGTTGCGGGTCGTGCTGTGGTACAGCGTGTTCAGGTCGCCGCCCGACCAGAAGTTGGCTTCGAACTTGTCGGAGGCATCCTTGGTACGCCTGATCAGCCGGCGCTTCGTGAAGATGATGCTCCATGAGACGAAAGAAGCAACGAGCAGGATTATGAGCACGCCCTTGACGACGAGGCTCGCGTTCATGATGAGGTCGAGGTACGACGGGGCAGCAGGCATGGGTTTCAGATCCTTGCAAATAGTGAGTCGGGCAGGCGCGCGGGCTTGAATGTATCGGCGTTGATGAAAGCAGCGCGCGTCGTGCCCCGGCACAGCAGCTCACCGTCCAGGCGGCCGCGAAATATCGCTTGCTCCATTGTGAAGCTCGCCCGGGCCAGGTCCGTGAGACTCACGGTCACGAGCAACTGCTCGTTGAAGCGCGCCGGCGCCAGGAACTCGGCCTGCGCGTCGGTTACGACGAAAAACCGCCGATGTTCGCGCATCAGGACGTCCTGATCCACCCCGAGCGACCGCAGCCACTCCGTGCGCGCGCGTTCCATGAACTTGAAATAGTTGGCAAAATAAACCAGCCCTTGCGCATCCGAATCCTCGTAGTAGACGCGCACCGGCCAGGCGAAGGGTTCGTTCGAAGGCATGCGAACGGCTACGGGTTCTCGAACAGCGGCAGCTCGGGAATGCTTTCCCGCGGCGGCGGCGCCAGGCCGAAGTGCAGGTAGGCGTTGCGCGTGGCGACCCGGCCGCGGGCGGTGCGCATCATGAAGCCCTGCTGGATGAGGTACGGCTCGAGCACGTCTTCGATGGTGCCGCGCTCCTCGCCCAGCGCGGCCGCCAGGCTTTCGATTCCCACCGGTCCGCCGTCGAACTTGTCGATGATGGTGTGCAGCAGGCGCCGGTCCATGGCGTCGAAGCCGTTCGGGTCGACCTCGAGCAGGTCCATCGCACTGACTGCGACCGCTTCCGTGACCACGCCGTCCGCTTCGACCTCCGCGTAATCGCGCACCCGGCGGAGCAGCCGGTTCACGATGCGCGGGGTGCCACGGGCGCGCGCGGCGATCTGCGCGGCACCTTCCCGTTCCAGCACGAGGTTGAGGATGCCGGCCGAGCGCAGCGCGATGGACTCGAGATCCGCGGGCGTGTAGAACTCCAGCCGCTGCACGATGCCGAAACGGTCGCGCAACGGGGACGTCAGCAGGCCCGCGCGGGTGGTTGCGCCGACCAGCGTGAACGGCGGCAGGTCCAGCTTGATGGAACGCGCCGCCGGTCCTTCGCCGATGACGATGTCGAGCTGGAAGTCCTCCATCGCCGGGTACAGGACTTCCTCGACGACCGGGCTCAGGCGGTGGATCTCGTCCACGAACAGCACGTCGTTCGGCTCGAGATTGGTCAATATCGCCGCGAGGTCGCCCGGGCGCTCCAGCACGGGCCCCGAGGTCTGCCGCAGGTTCACGCCCATGTCGTGCGCCACGATGTGCGCGAGGGTCGTCTTGCCGAGCCCGGGCGGGCCGAAGATCAGCACGTGATCGAGCGCCTCGCCGCGATTGCGCGCCGCGGTGATGAAGATGTGCATCTGCTGCTTGACGGCCGGCTGGCCGACATAGTCGGCTAGCGTCTTCGGCCGGATGGCCCGGTCGAACACCGGGTCGTCGTCGCGCTGGGTTGCGCACGTGAGGCGGTCGTGTTCTATACCCATCTACGCGATTGCCTTCCTGAGGGCCGAACGGATGATGTCCTCGGCGGATTGCTGCTCGATATTGACACCGTCGAGCAGCCGCTTCACTTCGTTCGGCTTGTAGCCCAGCGCGACCAGCGCGTCAAATGCCTCATTGCGTGCATCCGTCTCGATGACAGGACCGCCCGCCGCGGATTTCGGGATCACCAGCACCTTCCCGATGCGGTCTCGCATATCGAGTATCAGGCGGTCGGCGGTCTTGCGGCCGACACCCGGGATCTTCGTCAGCGTGACGGCGTCCTCGCGCTGAACGCAGCGCTGGAAATCCGCCACGCTCATGGCCGACAGGATGGCGAGGCCCATTTTTGCACCGACGCCGTTCACCTTGAGCAGCGAGCGAAACAGCGCCTTCTCTTCCAGGGTCGAGAAGCCGAACAGGATATGCGCGTCGTCGCGGACCACCAGGTGCGTGTGCAGGAACACCTCGGCGCCCGCGCTCGGCAGCTCGAGGAACGTGGACATCGGCGTCTCGATCTCGTAACCGACGCCGCCGCATTCGACGATCACGTGCGGAGGCAGCTTGCCCGCCAGCCGGCCGCGGATTGAACCGATCATGGGCGCATCACCGCAACGCAGCCATGGCTGCTTTCGCGGCCGCACCGGCGAGGCGCGCCTGCAGGCGGCGTGCATGGCCGTGGCACAGGGCGGCAGCCAGTGCGTCGGCGGCATCCGGCGACGGCTGGCCCGCGAGCCCCAGGAGCGACGCCACCATGTGCTGCACCTGCGCCTTGCTGGCCGCACCCGTGCCGACGATAGCCTGCTTGATCTCGCGCGGTGCGTATTCGAAGACGTCGATGTCCCGCTCGAACGTCGCGCAAAGGGCGGCGGAACGGGCCTGTCCGAGCTTCAGGGCACTACCGGCATTGCGGTGCACGAACACCGACTCGATGACCACGGCATGCGGCCGGTACTCCGCCGCGATCTCTCCGACCTCCCGGAAGATCAGGCGCAGCCGCTCCGCGAACGAACCCTGGACGCTCCGGACCGACCCGCTGGCCACGTACACCGCCCGGTTGTCGACGAAGTCGACGACGCCGAAGCCGGTCAGGCGGGAGCCCGGGTCGAGCCCCAGAATGCGCTGGCGCTCACCCAAGGGAGCATGCCCCTTCAAGACGCCGCCATCGCATCGTCCGGGATGTCGGCGTTGCTGTAGACATTCTGTACGTCGTCGAGGTCCTCGAGCGTCTCGAGCATCTTGAGCATCGATTCCGCTTCCTGCAACCCGAGCGCGGCGCTGGTGGTGGCGCGCATCGTGACCTCCGAGTGCTCCGGCGGAAAGCCCGCACCCTGCATGCGCTCGCGCACGTCCTCGAACTCCGCCGGGTCCGTCAGCACCTCGATGGAGCCGTCCTCGCTCACCACCACGTCCTCCGCGCCGGCCTCGATGGCGGCCGCCATGATGGCATCCTCGTCATTGTCGGGGGCATAGACTAAGAGCCCGACGTGGTTGAAGAGATAACTCACCGAGCCGTCGGCACCGAGGTTGCCGCCGAACTTGGAGAACGCGTGGCGCACGTCCGCGGCCGTACGGTTGCGGTTGTCGGTCATGCAGTCGACGATCACGGCGCTGCCGCCGGGGCCGTAGCCCTCGTAGCGGATCTCCTGGTAATCGGCATCGTCGCCCTCGCCGCTGCCCCGCTTGATGGCCCGGTCGATGTTGTCCCGGGGCATGCTCTGGGCCTTGGCCTTGTCGATGGCCAGGCGCAGGCGGGGATTCGACGAGACATCGCCGCCTCCCATGCGCGCCGCGACGGTGATCTCACGGATGAGCTTCGTGAACAATTTGCCGCGTTTCTTGTCCTGTGCACCCTTGCGGTGCTGGATATTCGCCCATTTGCTGTGTCCGGCCATGTTTGTCGTCGTCGGTTGTGCTTTCGGGAATGATGGAAGCGCCGCGGCGCCCGGCGCCGTATGATAACGGTATTCGGTTTGACGCACTACGTGCCAAATTTCGTGAAATGGTCGCAACTCCGCACGAAAATCAGGAAACGGGGGTCGAAAAGGCCGGCATCGTCGCCGTCTCGCGACAGCTCGCGGAATCCGCCTGCGAGCGGGCGGGCGGCGCCGCGCCGGTGCGGGCCGCGTGCACCGAGGGCGAGGCGATTGCGAAGCTCCTCGAGCCGCTCGGGCTCGCGGCGTCGTTGCTGGCCGCCGCGCGCGTCTACCCGCTGGTGCGGGACGGCGCGCTGGATCTCGCGACGCTCGACCAAACCCCGCTCGCGGGGTTGCGCGGCACGATCCAGGAACTGGTTGGCCTCGGCCGTTTCACCCTGCCGCCCGACTGGCAGCCCGGCGAAGCGCTTGCCGTCAGCCAGTCCGAGGCGCTGCGCAAGATGCTGCTGGCGGTGGTATCCGACGCCCGGCTCGTCGTCATCCGTATCGCCGAGCAACTCTACCGGCTGCGCCGCGCGAAGGAGGCCCCGGCTGCCGAGCAACGCGCGCTGGCGATCGAAACCCGCGAAATCTACGCGGCGCTCGCGAACCGCCTCGGCATCTGGCAGCTCAAATGGGAGCTCGAGGACCTCGCCTTTCGTGCCCTCGAGCCGGCCCGGTACGCGCGCATCGCGCGCATGCTGGCGGAAACGCGTGCGACGCGCGAGGCGTCGGTCGCGGAGATCGTGGGCATCCTCAGCGCCGAGCTCGCAAAAAACGGCATCCAGGCCAAAGTGAGCGGCCGGCCGAAACACATCTACAGCATCTGGCGGAAGATGCAAAAGAAGGGGCGCCCCCTGGAGCAGATCTTCGACGTGCGGGCCGTGCGGGTGCTGGTCGACAGTGTCACCGACTGCTACGCGGCGCTCGGTGCGGTACACAACCGCTGGTCGTACCTGCCCGGCGAGTTCGACGATTACATTGCAAACCCGAAAGGCAACGACTACCGGTCCCTCCATACCGCCGTGATCGGGCCCGGCGGCCAGGCGGTCGAGGTGCAGATCCGCACGCACGAGATGCACGCCTCCGCGGAACTCGGCGTGGCCGCGCACTGGCGATACAAGGAAAGCGCCGCCCGCGGTGCCGGCTCCGGATTCGACGAGAAAATCCGCTACCTGCGGCGGTTGCTGGAGCCCTCCGACGAGGATGGCGACCTGCTCGAGCAGATTCGCGGCGACGCCTTCGAGGACCGGGTATACGCATTGAGCCCCAAAGGCGACGTCGTCGAATTGCCGGCAGGCTCGACGCCACTCGACTTCGCCTATCACGTGCACACGCAGATCGGCCATCGCTGCCGCGGCGCGAAGGTGAACGGCCGCATGGTGCCGCTGACCTACAGGGTTGCGAACGGCGACCGCATCGAGATCATTACCACGCGCGACCCGCAGCCGAGTCGCGACTGGCTCAGCCCGCAGAACGGCTACCTCGCGTCGGCGCGCAGCCGGTCCAAGGTCCGGAGCTGGTTCCGGCAGCAGGATCGCGAGCAGAACCGCCGCCAGGGGCGCGAGATCCTGGACCGTGAAATGGCGCGCCTGAACGCGCGCGACCTGCCCGTCGACACCATCGCGGCAGAGCTGAAGGCCGCCAGCCTGGACGAACTGTGCGTTGCGCTCGGCGCTGGCGACATCACCCCGGCCGCCGTGGCGAGGGCCTTGCAGCAACTGCTGCACCGCGACACGGAGACGGAGCTGCCGCGGCGGCGACGTTCCTCGCGTGCCGACAGGGGCGGCCAGCGATTTGCGATCCGTGGCGTCGACGACCTGCTGTGCAACCTCGCCCGCTGCTGCCGCCCGGTGCCGCCCGAGCCCATCGCGGGCTACATCACGAAGGGCCGCGGCGTCGGCATACATCGCGACAATTGCAGGAACTTCGCCAATCTGCGCTCGCGGCATCCCGAGCGGGTGATCGAGGTCGATTGGAGCGATTCCGGCGAAGATACCTACACGGTCGACCTGGTGGTGCAGGCGTTCGACCGGCACGGGCTGCTGCGCGACATCAGCAGCGTGCTCGCGGATGAAAAGATCGGCGTCGCGAGCTCGCAGACGCGCACGGACCGCAAGAGCATGCAGGCCGTGATCGAGCTGAGC
>CBFGSB010000103.1:0-10443 GCA_965651325.1 uncultured Chromatiales bacterium
CCCGGCCCTGCCTGGCGGTGGCGGTTGCCGGTGACGAGCCGGTACAAAAACAGCAGCAGGATGGCACCGAGGATGGCGATGATCACGCTGCCGATCGAAAATCCTTCGACGCCTCCGAGACCGATCGCCGACGCGATGAAGCCGCCGATGAGCGCGCCGGCAATGCCGAGCAGGATGGTGACGATGAACCCGCCGGGGTCGTCACCCGGCATGATCCACTTTGCGATGGCGCCGGCAATGGCGCCGAGAATGATCCAGGTTAACAGGCCCACGGCAGATCCTCCTTGCATGAGATGCTTACAGGTCCCGGGGAGCCGTGCTGCAACTTCCATGCCGCCGTGGCGCAAGCCATTCGCCGGCAAGGCCTCCGCAAGGATTACAAAATAGCGTAAGAATTACAGCGCCACAATGTCAGGCGCACCGAGCATCAGGTGCCGGTCTTTGCTCCCGGCTCGTAGCGGTAGTACTCGATGCCGATGTCCTGGAAGTGGCGCTCGTTGCTCCGGCCGACCTTCTCGATCACGAACTCGTCCCGCGGCACGTAGTCGAGCCCGGTAACCCGGTGGCCGTCGTGCAGCGCCTCGTACTGCTCGCGATCGAGGTCGATCGCGGGCTCCATGGCCCGGGCGAAGCCGATCGCCCGCGCGGCATCGCGCCAGCCTGCGCTGACGAAGAACGGAATCACTTCGGCGGCGTCGCCGCTGCCGTAGCCGAGCGTTAGCCACTCCTCGCCTTCCACGTCGCGGTCTTCCTCCAGCGCCTGCTCGAAGCCCGCCGCCATCCAGGCCGGCAGCGCGGCCGTGTACAGGTTGCCGAGGTCCAGCATCGTGTCGCTGCCGAGCGCAAGCTTGTCGAGGATCTCGCGGCGATAGCGGCGCGAGGCGCGGAAGATCCGGAACACCGCCATCGTCAGCGGGTAGACCTCGTAGTTGAGACGCTCCGGCGCGGCGAGCCCGGCGATTTCAGGTTTACCCTGCATTTCCGCGCGCAGCGCCTCCGGGTCGACGCCCGCCTCGTAGCAGTAGGACGCGAGCTCCGCACGATCCTCGGCAGTGCCGCTGCCCAGCGCGAACAGGTAGGCGACCGCCCAGCCGGTTTCCGGCATCTTGCGATACGGGCGATGCATGAACACGGTCTTCAGCGTCCGCAGGTAGTCGCTCGCGTCGAGGTCACGCTTCTCGTACATGTCGTTGAGCGCGTGCAGCGTTTCGTCGATGTAGCAGGTGGTCGAGTACTTGCCGTTGAACACGGGGAAGTCCTGCACCTGGTGCGTCTCGCTGCGGTCCTGGCCGCAAAAGCGCAGCATCGGCTTGCGGAAATCCATGATGCGGTAGTCCGACGCCGAGCCCGAGCGCACGAGATCGACTTCCGCAAGGGTAGGGTTCTCCTCCAGCAGCATCGCCACGGCGCCGGCCCCCTGGGTCGGCTCGCCGCTGCTGCCGCGCGCGTATTCGGCGATGTCTGCGCAGACGACGATCGCCTGGCTGCCACGGCCGTCGTGGGCCAGGTGGCGGATCGCGCCTTTCATGCCGTACACGCCGCCGAGGCAGGCGTGCTTGAACTCGGGCACTTCGCAGCTACGCGCGATCGGCGGCAGGCCCTGCGCAATGAGTGCGCGGTCGACCATGCCCTTGACGATGATGGCGCCGGCCGAGTTGTCAGTGCTCGACTCCGTGCCGAGCCCCAGGAACTTCACCCGCACCGGGTCGATGTCGTACTGCCGGATCAGCCGCATGACGGCGGTCGCCGCCAGCGTATAAACGCTGTGGTTCGGGCCGCGCAGCCGAAAGCTCCGGCCCACCACCTCGCGAATCTTCGGCCAATGGTTCCCGGTCCACTCGCACCAGTCATCGAGCCACACGCGAAACGGCGGCACATACGCGGACAAGCCGCTGATTCCAATTGTGTTTTTATTCATTTGCGGGCAGGTCGGGGGATTCCAGGGAGCTGTCGTGTCGCACGCGGAGCCCGGAAATTCTAGTGCTCCGGGAGTTGCGGCTCAAGCATGTCAGCTCCGGCACGTTACCGCCCGCCCTGGCGTATCAGGTATCGCGTGTCCGACGCTACAGCGACATGGCCGTGTAGAGGAGGACGACCATGAGAATGGCGAGCAAGCCGGCGAAGTAGGACAGGAGCAGCAGCAGGAATTTCACGAGCGTGATGGCGCGACCCTGGCCATAGACGCGGCGCAGCGCCTTGAACAGGTACACGGGGATGTAGATGGCCGCTGCCCAGCCGGCCAGTCCGCTCAACCAGCCCGGCAGGTGCACGAGCTCGACCAGCCGCGAGAACAGGATTTCCACGGTGAGGATGAGGAACAGGAATGCGTGGTAGTGCAGCACGAACAGGAGGTGCTCGACGTAATAGCGCTTTGACAGCGGGTACAGGACCTTCAGCACCAGCGCCATCAGCGGCAGCAGGATGAACAGCGACGCCGGGACGTTGTCCGCCAGTTCGCCTATGAAGGCGCGGCCATTGTCGGCGGTGACCCGCTCGCAGATTTCCTGGAGCCGCATCGGCGTCACCCGCCGGTCCAGCCATTGCGGTAGCTGCATCGTCGCCATGTGCTCGATATCGCAGCTCACGTTGATGCCCTCGGCGGATTCCTTCGCCGGCGCATCCGGCGGTACGAGGCCTTCCGGCACGGGTATTCCTTGCGCTTCGAGGTCTTCCGCCACCTGCCGCCGGACTTCCTCCTGCTGTTCCAATTCCGTGGTGGTGGCGCCGTCCAGCAACAGGTTGAGCTGCGCGCCGGGATCGAAGAACGCGACGAGGAAGAACGCCAGGCTCAGCACCAGGTAGGTGCGAAACGGCGGCATGAAACGCGCGCGCCGGCCCATCAGGTACTCGCGCGTCAGCTTCCCCGGCCGTGTGCTCAGCGGGATCAAGGTCTGCCACAGGCGCGAGTCCAGCTCGAACAGGTCGCCGAACGCGTCGCGCACCAGCTCCCAGATACTGATCAGGCGCGAGCGCGCGCGCTGGCCGCATGTGGCGCAGTACTGGCCGGTGAGGAGCGTGCCGCAGTTGAGGCAGGCCTCGACGGGCGTGGACGTTTCCCCGGCACTGTCCGCATGATGCAGCACGCGGCGGTGCGCGACAAAGCGATCCGGGAAGCGCAGCAATGCTTCCTGGCGCATCGCTTCGGCGGGCCCGGCGAGATAGGCTTCGAGCGCCTTCTCGTCTTCCAGGAAATACTGCGTGACGCGCCGTACGCGGCCTTTGTCGTCGTCTTCAGCGGTGAACGTGACCGCCCGCACGAAGCCGGGCAGCTCCAGCATCTCCCGCACGTGATTTGCAAGCCACTCGTCGAAATCCGCCGCTACCTCGCGGTCGATGCCGAGGCTTACCTCGTAAACGGGACCGCGGATGCCGGACAAGTCTTGCTACTCCCCGGGTGACTTCACCTTCTTCTTGCGGCCGGCGGTTTTCTTTTTGCCGGCGGCTTTCGACTTGGCCGCCTGCCGGCCGGAAGCGCCCGAATCGTGCCCCGCCTCGTCCGCCGTGCGCCCGATCTCGTCCGGCGCGAAGTCGTCGACCGCCATGAGGTCGGCGAGCTTTTGGTGGAAAGTGCGCAACGATTCCGCTTCCTGCGGGTCGATGATCTCCGCCGCGGTTGCCTCTTCGATCTGGTGGCCGAGGTACTCGGACCGGATCAGGCCTTCCTTGCGCGCCTGGCGCAGCCGCTTCTCCAAAGGCGCGAGCTGCTCGGACAGGACCAGCGCTTCCTGCAGGAGGCCGATCGGATTGGTCGGTTCGACGGTTGTGTAGGCCTGCTCGCTCAGCCGCTCGCGCGTTTCACCTGTGTGTGTCACGAGATCGACGATGCGTTCACCGAGCTCGTCCGACGGTGCCGAATAGGTGCGGCCGCGCGGGAAGATGAAGAAGCGCAGGAAAACGGCCACCGGCCGGTTCGGGAAATTGCGCAGGAAGCTGTGGAGCTGCTCCTGGGCCTCGTACATGAGCTTGCGTACCGACCATTCGACCAGCGGCAGGTCCGTCGCGCGCCGGCCCTGGTTCTCGAAATGCTTGAGCACGGCGGAAGCCAGGTACATCGAGCTCAGCACGTCGCCGAGCCGTGCGGACAGGAGCTCCTTCTGCTTGAGCTTGCCTCCCAGGGTGAGCATCGCGAAGTCGGAGGCGAGCGCGAAGGCCGCGCTGTAGCGATTGATGTTCTGGTAGTAGCGCCGGGTCGGCGTGTTCAGCGGCACGCGGCTGAAGCGGGCAAACGTCAGCGCCATGAAGAACGCGCGCGCCATGTTGCTGATCGCATAGCCGATGTGCCCGAAGAGGGCGTCGTCGAATTCCCGCAGTCCGCGTTCGTGATCCGGGTCTTCCGCGGCCTGCAGCTCGCGCAGCACGTAAGGATGGCAGCGGATCGCACCCTGGCCGTAAATGATCAGGCTGCGCGTCAGGATGTTGGCGCCCTCCACGGTGATGGCGATCGGCGTCGCCATGTAGCCGCGGCCAAGGTAGTTCTTCGGCCCCATCATGATGCCCTTGCCGCCGTGCACGTCCATGGCGTCGTTGGCGACCTTGCGGCCGAGCTCGGTGCAGTGGTACTTGAGGATCGCGGCGGGCACCGCAGGCTTTTCACCCTGGTCGATGGCGCCGGACGTGACCGAGACTGCCGCGTTCATGATGTACGTGTGGCCCGCGATCCGCGCGATGGCTTCGCCCACGCCGTCGAACTTCGCGATCGGCAGGTTGAACTGCTTGCGCAGCGCGGCATAGGCGCCGGTCGCGTAGATCGCGGCCTGCCCGCCGCCCGTGGCGGTGGAGGGCAGCGTGATCGCCCGGCCGACGGCAAGGAGCTGCACCAGCATCTTCCAGCCCTCGCCGGCCATCTTCGGGCCGCCGATGATGTAATCGAGCGGCACGAACACGTCCGTGCCGGAGGTGGGTCCGTTCTGGAAAGGAGTCGAGAGCGGCAGGTGCCGGCGCCCGATTTCGACGCCCGGCGTGTCGGCGGGGATGAGCGCGGCGGTGATGCCGTACTCTTCGCGGTCGCCGAGGAGGCGCTCCGGATCGTAAAGCTTGAACGCGAGGCCGAGCACCGTGGCAACCGGCGCCAGCGTGATGTAGCGCTTGTTCCAGGTCAGGCGCATGCCGACGATTTCCTCGCCGTTCCACTGCCCCTTGCAGACGATGCCCTGGTCGATGATCGCCGCGGCATCGGAGCCCGCCTGCGGCGAGGTAAGCGCAAAACAGGGAATTTCTTCGGCGGTTGCGAGCCCGGGCAGGTAGCGTTCCTTCTGCTCCTCCGTGCCGTAGTGCAGCAGCAGCTCGGCCGGGCCGAGCGAGTTCGGCACGCCAACGGTGGACGACGCAGTCGTGCTGCGGCTCGCAAGCTTGGCAATGACCATCGCGTTCGCGTAAGCCGAGAACTCGAGGCCGCCGTACTTCTTCGGGATGATCATCGCGAAGAACTTGTTCTCCTTGATGAAGCGCCAGACCTCCTCGGACATGTCGCCGCGCTCGTGGCCGATCTCCCAGTCGTCGAGCATGCGGCACAGCTCCTCGCAGGGACCGTCGAAGAACGCCTGCTCCTCCTCGGTGAGCCGCGGCGGCGGGAACGACAGCAGCCGATCCCAATCCGGCATGCCGGAAAAGAGCTCGCCGTCCCACCAGACCTTGCCGGCCTCGAGAGCGTCACGCTCGGTCTCGGACATCGACGGTACGATGCCACGGTAGAACTCGAGTGCGGGCCGCGTGATCTTCTCGCGCCGGAAATCGCGCAGGTTCAAAACGGCCATGCCGCCGAACAGCAGCCACAGGACGAGCAGCCAGGCGAAGTGGCCGTCGCCGAATATCGTGTAGGCAAGGAGGGCGCTGCCTGCCGCGATGGTCGAGGAGCGGAGATTGACGCGGTTGTAGGCGAGATAGATGCCGCCGCCGACGAACAGCAGGAACCAGAACAGACCGACTACGAATTCCGACACTTCCCTATCTCTCCCCGGCGCGTTCTTACAGTACGGGACACTAGCACCGCCGAACAGGCGGCGCTATGCCGTGCTCTTCAAAGCAGCTCTTCGATTGCCGCGCGCTCCTCGCGCAGCTCCTTTTCCGTGGTGAGCATGCGCTCGCGGCTGAAATCGCTGATGTCGAGATCCTGCACGATGGCGTATTCCCCGTCCTTGCAGCGGACGGGGAAGGAATAGACGATGCCCTCGCCGATCCCGTAGCTGCCGTCGGCCGGCACGGCCATGCTCACCCAGTCGTCGCCGGCGGACCCCAGCGCCCAGTCGCGCACCTGGTCGATGGCCGCGGAAGCGGCGGACGCCGCGGATGAGGCGCCGCGCGCCTTGATGATCGCCGCCCCGCGCTGCTGCACGACGGGAATGAACTCCTCCGTCACCCAGGCCTGGTCCACCAGCTCCGGCGCAGGGGTACCGGCGACGGTAGCGTGGTTCAGGTCCGGGTATTGCGTGGCCGAGTGGTTGCCCCAGATCGTCATCCTGCGCACGTCGGTGACGTGACGGCCTGCTTTTGCCGCGAGCTGCGCCACCGCGCGATTGTGGTCGAGGCGCGTCATCGCGGTGATGTGCGTGGGGTCGATATCCGGTGCATTGCGCTGCGTGATCAGTGCGTTGGTGTTGGCCGGGTTGCCGACAACGAGCACGCGGATGTCGCGGCTGGCTTGCTCGTTGATCGCCTTGCCCTGGACCGAGAAGATCGCGGCATTCGCCTGCAGCAGGTCCTTGCGCTCCATGCCCGGCCCGCGCGGGCGGGCGCCGACCAGCAGCGCGTAATCGCTGTCGCGGAATGCCTTGCCGGCATCGTCGGTGGCGACGACGTCGGTGAGCGTCGGGAAGGCGCAGTCGGCGAGCTCCATGACCACGCCGTTCAGGGCCGGCAGGGCGGGCGGGATCTCCAGCAGCTGCAGGATCACGGGCCGTTCCGCCCCGAGAAGCTGGCCGGAGGCAATACGGAAGGCGAGCTGGTAGCCGATCTGGCCGGCGGCGCCCGTGATGGTGACGCGAACGGGTTTGTTCATCTGGCGGTCCTGGGTTGTGTATTGTTCCAAAAAAGGCGGCCGGCGCGGTGACCGCCCGGCAGCCCGCGGCGAGCCGCGGTGGCGGCGGGCTGGGCCCGGCGGAGCGGGCCGCGGCGCGATTCTACACGCTATGGCTGCCGGCGAGTGGACGGCGGCTTGCAAACCTCGCCAGAGGTGTTATAGTTCACTACAACAGTATCTCACCCTTGGCGGCTGCAGCCGCACCGGGTGTTCGAGGACGGTACCCGACCCGAGATGGATCCGAAGTGGAACGAAGACCTGCCGATCTATCGCCAGCTACGCGACCGCGTAGTGGCCATGATCCTGGAAGGCGTGCTGACCGACGGTGATGCGCTGCCGTCGGTGCGCAACGTCGCATCCGAATACCGGCTGAACCCGTTGACCGTCCTGAAGGGTTACCAGGAGCTGGTGGACGAGGGGCTCGTGGAGAAGAAGCGCGGGCGCGGAATGTTCGTCACCGCGGGCGCGCAGAAGAAGCTGCTGAAGGACGAGCGCACTCGCTTCATCGAGCAGGAATGGCCGAAAGTCCGGGCGACGATCGAGCGGTTGGGGCTCGACGCCAGCGCGCTCCTGGACGGCGTCGGAGGCGGGGAGCAGGATGATGACTAGCCTGGTCAGCGCGAGGAACGTATCGAAGCGATACGGCAAGTTGCGGGCGGTGGACGACGTCACGTTCGAGATCGGGAAAGGCCGGATCATGGGCCTCATCGGGCCCAACGGCGCCGGCAAGACCACGCTCCTGAAAGCCATGCTGGGCCTGACGGACTGCGAAGGCGAGCTCTCCGTCGTGGGCCTCGACCCCTTCCGGCAACGCCGGGAGCTCATGCAGAACGTCTCCTTCATCGCCGACGTTGCCGTGCTGCCGCGCTGGATACGCGTGTCGCAGCTCCTCGATTTCGTCGCCGCCGTGCATCCCCGGTTCTCCCGCGCGCGCGCCGAAGCGATGCTCATGCGCACGAAGATTCCGCCCAAGGCAAAGGTTCGCGAGCTGTCCAAGGGTATGGTCACGCAGCTCCACCTCTCGATCATTACGGCGATCGACGCGAAGCTCCTGGTGCTGGACGAGCCGACACTCGGGCTCGACATCATTTTCCGCAAGGAGTTCTACGCGAACCTGCTCAGCGACTACTTCGACGAGGAACGGACGATCCTCATCACCACGCACCAGGTGGAGGAGATCGAGAACCTCCTGACGGACGTCATGTTCATCAATGACGGTCGCATCGTGCTGGCGGCCGACATGGAAGGGCTGCCGGAGCGTTACGTGGAGCTCATGACCTCCGGCGAGAACGCCGAGCGGGCCCGTCAGCTCAATCCGATCTTCGAGCGCGACGTGTTCGGCAAGAAGATCCTGACGTTCGAGAACATCGCGCGCGACCGGCTGCACGGTCTCGGGGAGTTGCGTACGCCGGGAATTGCCGACCTTTTCGTTGCCAAGGTGAAAGGAGCGGCCGCATGATGGCCAACCAGCTTGCACTGGTGAAGCGGGAGCTGTGGGAGCACCGTTCGATCTACGTGGCGCCGGCGGTGATCGCGCTGCTGGTCTCCCTGATGGCGATCACCGGGCAGGTCACCGTGTCCACCAACGACGAGGCGGTCGATCTCGCGGTGCTGGGCGCGTCCCACCTGGGCGAAGCGCATCGCGCCGCCATGCTTTCCACGTTGATGGCACTCGTCGGCGGGCTGTTCGCGATTTCCATGGTGATCCTGATCGTGTTCTACACGCTGGATGCGCTGTTTGCCGAGCGTAAGGACCGCAGCATCCTGTTCTGGCGCTCGCTGCCGGTCACCGATACCGAGACCGTGGTATCGAAGCTGCTCATGGCGATGCTCGTCATCCCGCTCATGACAGTGGCTGCCGTCATCGTCACCCAGGTCATCGTGCTAGGCTGCGCCAGCATCTGGGTGGCGGGCCGTGGTGGTGATGCCTGGCACCTGATCTGGTCGGCCGTGCCGTTTGCCGACGTGTGGTTGACCACGGCCGTGTTCTTCCTGGCCCTGCCGCTGTGGCTCGCGCCTTTCATCGGGTGGTTCCTGCTCGTCTCGGCGTACGCGCGCCGCTCCACGCTGCTGGTCGCCTTCCTGCCGCTGCTGATCCTGCCCATGCTGGAGAAGAGCTTGCTCGGCACGACGCTCTTCAGCGAGGCGTTCTTCGTGCGCTCGGTGCAGATGCCACTGTTCCGCGATGTGGATCTCGGGAGCTTCGCGCTGCTCGGGGGGCAGGAGGGTTTCTCCTTCGCGCTGCTGTCGCAGCTCGACGTCGTCGGCTTCCTCACCAACCCCGGCCTGTGGCTGGGACTCGTGGTGTGCGGCCTGCTGAGCGGCGCTGCGACCTACCTCCGCCGCTACCGCGACGACTCCTGATCACGTCGCGTTGCCCGCAATGCCGGTCCCTGGCAGAGGCGCCGTTAGTCCGTGGCGCGTATCCGGTCCAGCCCGTGCTTTTTCATCTTGCCGCGTAGCTGGTGGTAGGTGAGGCCGAGCAGGTCGGCGGCCACGCGCTGGTTGAAACGCGCCTTACGCAGCCCCGCCTGCAGCAGCGCCTTTTCCGTCTCCGTGACCCGCTCCTTGAGGTCGGTCGGCAGGAGCGGGGCGTGCGACGGCGGGGCGGGTACGGGCCTGCCGTCGGTGCGCGGCGTTTCATCCCGCAGCCGGAACGGCGAATCGAAAGGGTCGAATGCGATCCGGGTGATCGGCTGCTCGGGGTCCGGGGTGCGGTATACCGAACGTTCGATGGCATTCTTGAGCTCACGGACGTTACCCGGCCAGTCATGGCGCAGCAGCGCGGAGGCGGCCTGTGCGTGGAAGCCCGGAAAGTAGCGGCGCTTCAGCTCGCTCACCATGTTGACCGCGAAGGCATGCGCGAGCGGCAGGATGTCCTCCAGCCGCTCGCGCAGCGGCGGCACGGTGATGACGTCGAAAGCGAGGCGATCGAGCAGGTCCTCGCGAAACCGCCCGTCCGCCGCCAGCGCCTGCAGGTCCGCGTTGGTCGAGCCGACGATGCGCACGTCGACCTGTACGGTTTCGCTGCCGCCGACGCGCTGCAGCTCGCCGTACTCGATGACGCGCAGGATCTTTTCCTGCATACGCAGGGAAATGGTGGCCAGCTCGTCCAGCACCAGGGTGCCGCCATCGGCACGCTCGAAATGGCCGACGTGGGTCTTCACCGCCCCGGTAAAGGCCCCCGCCTCGTGGCCGAACAGCTCCGACTCGAGGATGGATTCCGTCAGCGCCGCGCAATTGACCTTGATGAGCGGCTGCTCCCAGCGCTGCGACAGGAAGTGCAGGCGCGAGGAGATGAGCTCCTTCCCCGTGCCACGCTCTCCCACGACCAGCACCGGCTTGGCGAGCGGCGCCGCGCGCGAGACGTGCTCCAGCATCGCCAGGAAGGCGGGGGCTTCGCCGATGATGGGCTGGACGGGACGGTC
>CBFGSB010000104.1:0-10417 GCA_965651325.1 uncultured Chromatiales bacterium
GGCTTTGGCCAAGGCTCGTCCTGGTCATCGGAGACGGGCGCAATTGTAACGCGGCCACGTCTCTTTGGAGGTGCGGTGGCACGCGTGTCGGGATGGCGTCCTTTGGCGGCATCGTGGCATCCAATGTTTTAAACGGCGGTCTTTTGGAGGATCGGTGGCACCTATGTGGGGCGCCGGGGCTGGCGGAGCCGCGCTCGGGGGGAGGGGTCTTCGGGACCGGCCACGAGCACGTCCCTGTGGGCCTGCGGCTCGGCATCCTTGCCTCGCAGCTCCCGAAGACCCCTCCCCCGGCCACGCCTCCGCGCCTGCCGTGGGTGCGTTCATGAACAATGCGGTCTGCGGGGACTGGCGGCCATCCCTTCGCGTCGTTCCCTCCGCTCCGGCCACGCCTCCGCGCCGGCCGGGGACATCATGAACACTGCGTGCTGCGGGGAGTGGCCTTCTTCGCCGGTCGGGGGGCGGAGAAGGAGGTCAGGCGGCGCGGCCGCGGGTGCGGATTTCGGCCTGGAGCTCGGTGATGGCGTCGGTGAGGGGGACGACCTTCTGGTGCTTGGAGCCGAGGCGGCGGAGGGCGACGGTTTTCTCGTCGATCTCGCGGGCGCCGACGGCGAGGAGGACCGGGATCTTGGCGACGCTGTGCTCGCGGACCTTGTAGGAGATCTTCTCGTTGCGCAGGTCGGCGGAGGCCGAGATACCGGCGTCGCGCAGCTTCGCGACGACGTCGAGGGCGTAGTCGTCCGCATCCGAGGTGATCGTCAGGACCTTGGCCTGGGTCGGGGCGAGCCAGAGCGGAAGGTGGCCGGCATGGTGCTCCAGCAGGATGCCGATGAAGCGTTCCAGCGAGCCGAAGATCGCGCGGTGCAGCATGACGGGGGTGTGCTTCTGCCCGTCTTCACCGATGTAGGTGGCGCCGAGGCGCGACGGCATGTTGAGGTCGACCTGCAGCGTGCCGCATTGCCAATCGCGGCCGATCGCGTCGCGCAGGACGAACTCGAGCTTCGGCCCGTAGAAGGCGCCTTCTCCCGGGTTGTGCGTGTATTCCAGGTCCGCCACGCGTAGCGCTTCGAGCAGCGCCGCTTCCGCCTTGTCCCAGATTTCATCCGAGCCCACGCGCACGGCCGGGCGGTCGGCGAACTTGATGCGCACGTCCTCGAAGCCCAAGTCGCTGTAGATCTCGAGGATCTGGCGGCAGACCGCGAGCGACTCCGAGGTGATCTGGTCGGGGGTGCAGAAAATATGCGCGTCGTCCTGCGTGAACCCGCGCACGCGCAGCAGCCCATGCAACGAGCCGGAAGGCTCGTAGCGGTGCAGCTTGCCGAACTCCGCGATGCGCACCGGGAGCTCGCGATAGCTCGTGATCCCCTGCTTGAACACCTGCACGTGCCCGGGGCAGTTCATCGGCTTGATGGCGTAGGTGCGGCCGTCCACCGTCTCGGTGGTAAACATGTTCTCGCCGAAGGTCTCCCAGTGACCGGAGGCTTCCCACAGCGAACGGGCCATCAGCTCCGGCGTGTTCACCTCGTGATAGCCGGCTTCCTCCTGCCGCTGCCGCATGTAGTCGAGCAGTTTCTGGAACAGGCTCCAGCCACGCGAGTGCCAGAACACCGCGCCGGGCGCCTCTTCCTGGAAATGGAACAGGTCCATGGTGCGCCCGAGACGCCGGTGATCGCGCTTCTCCGCTTCCTCGAGCTGCTGCAGGTAATGCCGGAGCTGCTTCTCGTTGGCCCAGGCGGTGCCGTAGATGCGCTGCAGCATCGCATTGCGCGCATCGCCGCGCCAGTAGGCGCCGGAAACCCGCAAGAGGTGAAAAGCCTTGCCCAGGGCCCCGGTCGACGGCAGGTGCGGCCCGCGGCAAAGGTCGACGAAATCCCCCTGGCGGTAAAGCGTCAGCGTTTCGCCTTCGGGGATGTCCTCGATGATCTGCGCCTTGTATTCCTCGCCCTGGCCGCGGAAGAACGCGATCGCCTGGTCGCGTTCCCACACCTCGCGCGCGATCGCTTCGTTCCGGTCGACGATTTCCTTCATGCGCGCTTCGATAACGGCGAGATCCTCCTCGGTGAACGGCTCCTCGCGGGCGAAATCGTAGTAGAAGCCGTTCTCGATCGCCGGTCCGATGGTCACCTGCGTGTCGGGCCACAGCTCCTTTACCGCTTCCGCCAGCACGTGCGCCGCATCGTGACGCAGCAGCTCGAGGCCGTCTTCGGAATCGCGCGTGACGATCTCGATTTTCGCGTCTTCGCCGATCGGGCGAGAAAGGTCCCACAACGCGCCGTTGACACGGATCGCCACCGCGTCGCGGGCCAGGCTCTTCGCGATCCCGGCAGCGATCTCGGCGCCGGTTACGGCGTCGTCATAGCGGCGGACGGAGCCGTCCGGCAGTTCGATGTTCGGCATTTTCCAGGTCACTTTCGCAGAAATCGCGCCGCCGCGGTGCAGGCCGCGGCGGCGAGGCGCGCTATTGTAACCGAATGCTGCGCGGTGCCGGGCGCCGGCGGCGCGGCTCCGGGCGAGGACCGGCAAACGGTCGTGTACAATCCCGGTCATTGGAGCAGAATCCGACATGAACCAGGCGGCGACCGCACAACCCTTCCCACCCTCGCACCACGATCACGACGACTGTATCTCGGCCGCGCTCCGGGCCGCCGAACAGGTGTGTCGGGAGAAAGGGCTTCGCTTTACCGGCACGCGGCGCCTCGTGCTCGAGCTCGTGTGGGCGAGTCACAAGCCGATCGGCGCCTACGAGATCCTCGACAAGCTCAACCGGCAGGGGAGAAAAGCGGCCCCGCCCACCGTCTACCGCGCCCTCGAATTCCTGATCGAGGCGGAGCTCGTGCACCGCCTCGATTCGCTGAACGCGTTCATTGGCTGCCCGGACCCCGGCAGCTCGCACGCCGGCCAGTTCCTGATCTGCCGGCAATGCCGCTCGGTCGCCGAGCTGGACGACGACGAGATCAGCGGCCTGGTCGGCCGGAAAGCCGCCGGCCACGGCTTCACCGCCGTGCGCCAGATGGTTGAAATCGAAGGTCTGTGCCCGCATTGCGGCGGTTCCTGAGCCTGCCTCGATTCCCGACATCGACTGCCCGATGAACGACGCCGCACCCAAGGATTTTATTCGCCAGATCATTGCCGACGACATCGCGGCCGGTAAGCACGGCGGCGCCGTTGTCACGCGCTTTCCGCCGGAACCGAACGGCTACCTGCACGTCGGGCATGCCAAGTCGATTTGCCTCAACTTCGGTGTCGCCGCCGAGAACGGCGGCAAGACCTTCCTGCGCTTTGACGACACGAACCCCGGGAAGGAGCGAGAAGAGTACGTTACCGCCATCCGCGACGACGTGCACTGGCTCGGCTTCGACTGGGGCGACCGGCTGACGCACGCGTCGGATTACTTCGATTTGTTGTATGAAGCGGCGGAACGGCTGATCCGGATGGGCAGCGCCTACGTCGACAGCCTGAGTGCGGAGGAAATCCGGGAATACCGCGGCACGCTGACCGAGCCCGGGCGCGACAGCCCCTGGCGGAATCGCACCGCCGACGAGAATCTCGACCTGTTTCGCCGCATGCGCGCCGGCGAGTTCGCCGATGGGGAACACGTGCTGCGCGCGAAGATCGACATGCAGTCGCCGAACATCAACCTGCGCGATCCGACGCTTTATCGCATCCGGCACCAGGAGCACCAGCGCACCGGTGACAAGTGGTGCATCTACCCGATGTACGACTTCGCGCACGGACTCTCGGATGCCTTCGAAGGGATCACGCATTCCCTGTGCACACTGGAGTTCGAGGATCACCGGCCGCTGTACGACTGGTTCCTGGACCAGCTCGAGCCTCGACCGGCATCGCCCAAAGCCGTATTCCTCGACAAGCTCACGGACGAATACCGGCCGCGCCAGATCGAGTTTTCGCGGCTCAACCTCGCCTACACCGTCACGAGCAAGCGCAAGCTGGGCCGCCTGGTGGAGGAGGGGATCGTGCGCGGTTGGGACGACCCGCGCATGCCGACGCTGGCCGGCATGCGGCGCCGCGGCTACCCGCCGGCGGCGTTGCGCGACTTCTGCCTCCGCGTCGGCGTGACCAAGAAAGAGAACGTGATCGAGATGGCCCTGCTCGAGAACTCGGTGCGCGAGGACCTCGACCGCAACGCGCCGCGCCGCATGGCCGTGGTGCGGCCGCTCAAGGTCGTCCTCACGAACTACCCGGAAGGCGAGACGGAGGAGCTGACGGCGGCGAATCACCCGAATCGTCCCGAGCTCGGCGAGCGGCGGCTGCCGTTCGGCCGCGAGCTGTACATCGAGCGCGACGATTTCATGGAAGAGGCGCCGAAGAAGTTCTTC
Organism: uncultured Chromatiales bacterium; assembly: GCA_965651325.1. Lineage (GTDB taxonomy): Bacteria > Pseudomonadota > Gammaproteobacteria > Steroidobacterales > Woeseiaceae > IDS-8. The sequence goes on from CBFGSB010000104.1 coordinate 4,335, forward strand.
CGGTTGAAGCCGGGCGGCGAAGTGCGGTTGCGTTACGCCTACATCATCCGCTGCGACGAGGTGGTCAAGGACGATGCGGGCGAAGTGATCGAGCTGCGCTGCAGCTACGATCCCGAGACCCGCAGCGGCACCGGCACCAGCGACCGCAAGGTGAAAGGCACGATCCACTGGGTCTCGGCCGAGCACGGCGCGATCGCGGAGGTGCGGCTCTACGACCGCCTGTTCAACGATCCGAACCCGGGTCGCGCCGACGACGTGACCACGCACTTGAACCCGGATTCGCTGGAACTCGCAGAGGCGCGCCTCGAGCCGTCACTCGCCGGCGAGCCGGCCGGCTTCACCTGCCAGTTCGAGCGCCTGGGCTACTTCACCGCGGACAGCGGGGATCACGCGGCGGACAAGCCCGTGTTCAACCGCATCGTGACCTTGCGCGACACCTGGGCCAAGGTGCTTATCCGGCGGTGACCACCACCGGTGCCCCGCGATCGGCGCCGAGGCCGTCCGCGGCGCTGCCCTCGGCGCGGGCGATCTCGAGGACGTCGAAGGAGTTGATCAAAGCAAGGTACTCGCCGGGCTTGACGCGTCCGTACGTGGGCTTCAGCTCGAAGCGCCGGCCACCCAGTGTGACGACCGGCGATTGCAGCGGCTCGATCAGCGCGCGATCGATGTTGCTGATGAGGTTGCCGAAGGCGTCGACGGTGACGATGACGCCGCTCACCCGGCCAGGCGTTACTTCCGGATCGTCCAGCCAGGCGGGAATCCACTGGTCGGTCGGCGTGCCGACGTCGGATGGCTGCAGGCGGCCGGCCGCGATCTCCGCCGCCACCGGCGCGAAGATGTCGCGGCCGTGAAAGGTGAGGCTCGGTTCGCCGATCCCCAGCGTGGCGAGCCGGTCAACCTGCAGGCGATACACGACCGCATCGCTCGCCGCGTTGAGTATCGAGGCGAGCAGGCCATTGTCGGGCGCCATGAACAAGTGCCCGTCATGCTCCAGCATCACGATCTCGCGCTCGGTGCCGACGCCGGGGTCGACGATCGCGACGTGTACCGTGCCGGCTGGAAAATATTTGTACGATCGGCTGATCCAGAAGCCGGCTTCCGGCGGCCAGTGCGCCGGGATGTCGTGCGCCAGGTCGATCACCGAAGCCTGGCGGAAGCGCTGCAGGATCACGCCCTTCATCACGGCGGCGAAAGGCCCCTTGTGGCCGAAATCCGTCGTAATCGTGATGACGCCCGAAGGCCGGATCACGTTCAGGCGCTCCGTGAGAGCTCGGCGAACCGGTCGAGGTGAAAATCCGCGTTGCCGAACAGGAGCTCGATGGCGGTGAAGCGCTTGAAGTAATGCGCGATATCGAGCTCCCAGGTCACGCCCATGCCACCGTGGAGCTGCACCGCTTCCTGCGCGACGCGACGGCCGGCCGTGCCGACCTGGTGCTTCAACGCGCTGATCGCCTTCCACGCCTCATCGGAGCCGCTGGCGGCGGCCATCGTGGCCCGTAGCAAGAGCGACCGAATCTGCTCGCAGGCCATCAGCATGTCCACCATGCGGTGCTGCAGGGCCTGGAAGCTGCCGATTGGCACGCCGAACTGGACGCGGCTCTTCGAGTACTCGACGGTTTTCGCCAGCATGCTCTTCAATATGCCGTACGCTTCGGCGGAGACCGCCAGCGTCGCCTCGTCGATCACCGCCTGCAGCGGCTCGTAACCCCCGTCGACGGGCCCGACGATAGCCTCCGCCTCCACGCGCACGCCCTCGAGCCGGATTTCGGCCGCCTGGTGCGCGTCAACCGTCGGATATGCCTCGCGGCGCACGCCTTCCTGGTCCGGAGACAACGCAAACAGGGTAATACCGTTGCGGTCCCGTTGCTCACCGGCGGTACGCGCCGGCACCAGGATGAGATCGGCCCGGCCGCCGTTCGGCACGACGGCTTTGCGGCCATCCAGCACGTAGCTGCCGCCGTCCGAACGCGCGGTCGTGGCAACGTCCTGCGGCACGCAGCGGCTTTGCGGCTCGGCAAATGCCAGCGCACCCTGGATTTCGCCGCCGATCAGGCCCGGCAGCCAGCGCTCCTTCAGCTCGGCGCTTGCCGCGCGCTTGAGCAACCCGCCAGCCAGCACGATTGTCGGCAGGAACGGCTCGACCACCAGCCCGCGGCCGAACTGCTCCATCATCACCATCATCTCGACGGGCCCACCGTCGAGGCCTCCGTCGGCCTCGTCGAACAGCATGGCCGTCCAGCCGAGCTCGGCGAAGCTCTGCCACACCTCGTGGCTGTAGCCGTCCTCGCTCGCCGCGATCCGCTGGCGCGTTTCGAAGTCGTAATCGTTATCGATGAAGCGCTCGACACTGTCGGCGAGCATCGACTGCTCTTCTGTCAGCGAGAAATCCATGGTGTTCGTTACAACCCGAGCACGTGCTTGGCGACGATGTTCTTCTGGATCTCGTTCGATCCACCGTAAATCGACGCTTTGCGATTGTTGAAGTAGCGCAGGGAGGACAGTGTTTCCGTGCCTTCGCCGATGCGGGCGTCCTCCGGAAAATCGAGCCGGTATTGTTGCGGCACGTAGGGCAGGGCATAGCAGCCGGCGGCTTCGACGAACAGCGCGTCCAGCATCTGCTGCACCTCGGTGCCCTTGATCTTCAGGATCGACGACTCCGGTCCCGGCGCCTTGCCCACGGCGACGGCGGCGAGCGTGCGCAACTCGGTGAATTCGAGCGCCTGCAGCTCGATCTCCAGTGCGGCGACCTTGCGCGCGAAGTTGCGGTCGTCGAGGAGCGGCGCGGCGCCGTCGACCGATGTGCGGGCCTTCTCTTTCAGCCGGTTCAGCCGGTACTTGGAGCGTGCGACGCCGGCGATGTTGGTGCGCTCGTGCTGCAGCAGCACCTTGCCGTAGGTCCAGCCCTTGCCTTCTTCGCCGACCAGGTTCTCGACCGGCACTTCGACGTCCTCGAAATGCACCTCGTTGACCTCGCGCTCGCCCTCGATCGTGATGATCGGCTTCACGGTCACACCGGGCGTCTGCATATCGATCAGCAGGAAGCTGATGCCCTCCTGCCGCCGGGCGACGTCCGTTTGCGTCCGCACGAGGCAAAAGATCCAGTCGGCAAAGTGCCCGAGCGTGGTCCAGGTCTTGGTGCCATTGACGACGTAGTGATCGCCCCGGCGTTCCGCCCGGGTCTTGAGGGAAGCGAGATCCGAACCCGCGCCCGGCTCCGAATAACCCTGGCACCACCAGACATTGCTGGCCAGGATGTCGGGCAGGAAGCGTTCCTTCTGGGCGTCGTTGCCGTAGGTGTAGATGACCGGCGCCACCATCTTCACGCCGAACGGGATCATCTCGGGCGCGTTCGCCATCGCCAGCTCGTTCGCGAAGATGTACTTCTGCACGGCGGACCAGCCGGTGCCCCCGTATTCCACCGGCCAGTTGACCGCGGCCCAGCCGCGCTCGAAGAGGATCTTTTGCCAGCGAACAATGTCTTCTTTCGAGAGCGCGATGCCGGCAGCCTGCTTCTGGCGAAGATCCTCCGGGAACTTCTCCCGCAGGAAGGCCCGTACCTCGTCGCGAAACTTTAGTTCTTCGTCGGAAAAATCGATGTTCATGGCGCCAAGATTACCATTCCGCGCGGGCCGCATACCCGCCAACGGCGGTTTCGGGCAGAATAACGGTATGAATGTCATCGCCCGCCCCGCAAATACCACCGGGGCCGCGTCCGCTGTCACGGACTCCCTCGGCCGGCCGCTGCACGACCTGCGCATTTCCCTGCTGGATCGCTGCAATTTCCGCTGTCCCTACTGCATGCCGGAAGCGGAGTTCAACGCGGACTACCAGTTCCTGAAGCGGCAGCAGCTCCTGACGCACGAGGAAATCGCGCGAATCGCGCGGATCGCCGTGAGCCTCGGCGTCAGCAAGCTGCGGCTGACCGGCGGTGAACCGCTGCTCGACAAGAAGGTTCCGGACCTGGTGCGCACGCTGGCGCGGTTGCCGGGCGTCGAGGACCTGGCCCTCACCACCAACGGCAGCCTGCTGGCCGCGAACGCCGAGCGCCTTGCCGGGGCGGGCCTGCACCGGGTCACCGTGAGCCTCGACAGCCTCGACGACGACGTGTTCCGCCGCATGTCCGGCAACCGCGGCGAGCTTGCGAAAGTGCTGCAGGGTATCGCCGCGGCCGAGCGCGCCGGGCTCACCCCGATCAAGATCAACACCGTGGTGCAGCGCGGCGTCAACGATCACACCGTGATGGATCTTTTGGAGCATTTTCGCGGTACCGGGCACATAGTGCGCCTGATCGAGTTCATGGACGTCGGGAACCGCAACGCGTGGAAAAGAGAGGAAGTCGTGCCCTCCCGCGAGCTCCTCCTGCGGATCGGCGAACGCTGGCCGGTGCAGCCGGTCGGGAAACGTTATGCGGGCGAGGTCGCGAAGCGCTACGCCTATGAGGACGGCCAGGGCGAGATCGGCTTCATCTCGTCCGTCACGGCGCCGTTCTGCGGTGCCTGCAGCCGCGCGCGCCTGTCGGCCGATGGCGTGCTCTATACCTGCCTGTTCGCGACGAGCGGCACGAGCCTCAAGGAACCGCTGCGGCAGGGTGCGAGCGATGCCGAGCTCGCCGACCTGCTGTCGCGCACCTGGCTGCGCCGGGCGGATCGTTACAGCGAGCTCCGGCGCGCCGACGGGCGGGAGCGGCCCGCGGAGAACAAAGTCGAGATGTACCGCATGGGCGGATAGTGTCGTGTCCCGTTATTTGCGGGACAGGGCAGCAGGCCCGAGTGCACCGGAGCAGAACCCACCATGAGCCGCCTGAGTCACATCGACAGCGACAACCGCCCGACCATGGTCGACGTCAGCGGAAAAACCGCCACCCGGCGCGAAGCGCACGCGCGCGCCGTGGTCGCGTTTCCCGCGGCCGTCGCGGACCGTTTTGCCGACGGCGATATTCACACGGCGAAAGGTCCGGTATTCGCCACGGCGATCGTCGCGGGCGTCATGGCGGCGAAGAAGACCCACGACCTCATCCCGTTCTGCCACCCGCTGGGGCTGGAGAACTGCCGCATCACCATCGAGCTGGACGAGCGGCGGCGCGCCGTCATCGACTGCGTGTGCACGGTGACGCACCGCACCGGCGTGGAAATGGAAGCGCTTACCGGGGCAAGCGTCGCCGCGCTCACGGTCTACGACATGTGCAAGGCGCTGTCGCACGACATCGTCATCGCGGAAACGCGGTTGATGTCGAAATCGGGAGGCAAGGAGGATTTCCGGCGTGACCCCGACTGAACCCGTGTACGGCCTCGTCCTGTCCGGCGGCAAGAGCCGCCGCATGGGCCGTGACAAGGCCTTGCTGGAATACGCGGGCGAGACGCAGCTCGAGCGCGCCGTGCGCCTGCTGGAAAAACATCTCGAGCGCGTGTACGTCTCGGTCCGCGCGGACCAGGTGGACGACCCGGTGCGCCGCCGCTTCGAGCAGGTCGTCGACCGCTACACCGACATCGGACCGGCTGCCGGCATCCTTTCCGCCCTGGAGCAGCACCCCGACGTGGCCTGGCTCGTGCTCGCCTGCGACCTGCCGAACGTCGACGACGACACGATCGCCACGCTGCTGCGGAGCCGCGCGGAGCAGCCGTTCACGGCGTTTTGCAGCAGCCACGACGGCCTGCCCGAACCGCTGTGCGCCATCTTCCGCCCGCAGGCGCGCACGATCGTCGCTGGCTTCGTCGAGAACGGCATCGTCTGCCCCCGCAAGATGCTGCTTCGTTCCGACACGCAGCTCCTGGGCCTCCCCGACCCGGCGGCCCTCGACAACGTCAACACGCCCGAGGATCTCGAGCGTACGCGCCTTAAGGCCACATCATGAGTAAAACCCTGACCGTGCGCTATTTTGCCGCCTTTCGAGAGCACGCCGGCCTCGACGAGGAAACCGTCTCCCTGGACGCGGCCACGGCGCGCGACGTCTTCGGCAAGCTGAAAGCCCGCCACGGCTCCGCGGAGCCGCTCGCGCACTGCAAGGTCGCGATCAACGACGAGATGACGCACTGGGATGCCCCGGTGGAAGACGGCGATACCATCCTGCTGTTCCCGCCGGTGGC
>CBFGSB010000105.1:0-10287 GCA_965651325.1 uncultured Chromatiales bacterium
CCGCGCGCAATACCGCGGTCCCGCCGAGCGAGTGGCCGACGAGCAGGCCCGGCGCCCGATGCTCACGTTCGAGGAATTCCGCGGCCGCGACCAGGTCCGCGACGTTGCTCGAAAACGTGGTATCCGCGAACTCGCCCTCGCTGTCGCCGAGACCGGTGAAATCGAAGCGCAGCACGGCGATGCCGGAATCGTTGAGCGCGCGGCTGATGTGCCGGGTCGCCTTGAGGTTCTTGGAACCGGTAAAGCAGTGCGCGAACAGCGCCCAGGCGCGCGGGCTCTTGTCCGGCAAGTCCAGCACGCCCGCGAGCTCGTGCCCTTCGTCGTTCTCGAATCTCACCTGATGATGCAACATGATCGTCACCTTGCCTCTGGCGCGTCAGACGCGCACGATGCCGCTGCCCGCTGATAGAAGCCCTACGCGATCGCGAAGATCGCAGCCGAAAACACTATGACGCACACACCTGCTTACCCGCACGATACGATCGTAGCCGCGGCGACGCCACCAGGCATCGGTGGTATCGCCGTGGTGCGCGTGTCCGGCGAGCGCGTGCCGGCCATCGCCGAGGCGATGCTCGGCGACCTGCCGGCGCCGCGGCACGCGACCTACAGCCGCTTTCGCGATGGCGAAGGGCGCTCGCTCGATTTCGGCATCGCGCTGTATTTCCCCCCGCCCGGTTCCTTCACGGGTGAACCGGTGCTCGAGCTGCAGGGGCACGGCGGTCCGGTGGTCGTGGCCGATCTCGTCGATGCCGTGGTACGGCTGGGCGCGCGGCGCGCCGAGCCCGGTGAGTTTTCCCGGCGCGCTTTCTTAAACGAGCGGCTGGACCTTACCCAGGCGGAGGCGATCGCGGACCTCGTGGCCAGCGGCTCCTCGCAGGCGGCGCGGGCCGCGCTGCGTTCGCTGTCGGGCGCCTTCTCGGAGGCGGTGGACACGCTCTTGGAACAGCTCGTCCGGCTGCGCATGTACGTCGAAGCCGCGATCGACTTTCCCGAAGAAGAGATCGACTTCCTCTCGGACGAGGCGCTCCTCGCGAGCCTGCGCGAGTGCCAAACGGCGTTTCGCGTGCTGCTCGACCGGGCGGCGGCCGGGCGGGTGCTCAGCGACGGCTACCGGCTGGTCATCGTCGGCCGCCCGAACGCCGGCAAATCCAGCCTGATGAACCTGCTCTCCGGGCAGGAAACCGCCATTGTCACCGAAGTCGCGGGCACGACGCGCGACATCCTGAGCGAGCGGATCAATCTCGACGGGCTGGTCGTGGAGCTGGTCGATACCGCCGGCCTGCGTGAGGATCCCGATCGCATCGAGGCGGAGGGCATCCGGCGGGCGCGCGAGGCGCTCAAATCCGCCGATGCCGTCCTCTGGATCCGCGACGCCAGCGAGCCGCCGGAAAGCGCAAGTGATCCCGGCGAATTGCTGCCGCGCGGCGTTCCGGTGGTTCGCGTCGACAACAAGATCGACTTGACCGATGCGATGCCGGGCCGTTTACCGGGGAACCCCCCGGGGGTGGCGATCTCCGCCCGCACGGGCGCCGGTGTGGACGCTCTCAAAGGGCTGGTCAAGGAGCTGGCAGGCTACCGCGATACCGGGGAGGGCGCGTTCACGGCCCGGAAACGGCACGTCGAGGCGCTGGAGCGCGGGCAGGCGCACTTTCTTGCCGGCCGCGAGGCACTGGAGCGCACGCGCGCCGGGGAACTGCTGGCCGAGGAGCTGAAGTACGCCCAGCAGGCGCTGGCGGAGATCACCGGCGAGTTCACCAGCGACGACCTGCTCGGCGCCATCTTCGCCGGGTTTTGCATTGGCAAGTAAACGCGGCGCACAAAGCCAGGGACCGATCGTGGATTTTGTGACCCGGTCGACAATGCCACCCGGAAGACCGGGTTAAGGTGTCGCCAGTTTCAGGACGCCACCCGGTTGGCGTCGCCGGCTCCTTCGGGACGGCTCAGCAACGGATGCCCTGGACGGGCGCTTCTCGTTCGGCCAATAAGAAGCGTTACAACAAGAAACACTCGACCCCGCCCCCGAGGCGGGGTTTTTTTTGCCCGCGGGACAGCACCTAACCCAGCAGCCCTTCGCGCCGGTACAGCCGTGCACAAACAAAGGCGAGCAGCGCGCCGATCGCGAGCGTGCTGGTCACGGAAAGCAGCACGTACAGGCCGTTCACCGGCTCGTTCTTGATCAGGTCGACCAGCAGCAGGTGCTGCGAGAGGCTCGGGATCAGCATGAGGGACGCGCTCGGCCGGACCATCAGGATGCTCACGATCAGGATCGGCATCGTGGGCGCGAGCAGTACGAAGCTCACCCAGGTCTGGGCTTCCTTGTAGCTCTTCGTGAACGAGGCGACCAGCGTCATGAGGGTCGAACCGAGCAGCGCAAACGGCAGGAGCAGCAGGAACGCGAGCGCGATCACGCCCGGCCCGAAATTCGGCGTCATGCCGAGCTGTTCGAGCGGCATGAACTTGAGCACGACGTTGAATGACACGAGGCAGATGGCGAGCGACAGCGCCATGAAGAGGCAGGCCGCGAGAATCTTGCCAATGATCAGCCGGTCGCGCGACACCGGCAGCGTGAGCAGCGGCTCGAGCGAACCGCGCTCGCGTTCCCCGGCAGTGCTGTCGATCGCGAGGTTCATGCCGCCGGTGAGCAGCGCGAACAGGAAAAAATAGCTCAGCATCCCGAGCAGCAGGGCCGAGCGCCCGGTCGGCGTTGACACATCGACCTGGTCGACGTTGAGCGGTCGGATCACGGTCGGGGAGACACCGCGCGCCAGCAGGCGCATGGTCGCGAGCTCCTGCCCGTAGGCTTCGAGCGCGCGGCTGGCGCGTCGCGCCTCGCGGTCGGATTCCCGGTCCGCCTGGTCGGTGATGACCTCGATCTTCGCGGGCACGCCGTCCGCCAGTTGCCCGCCGAACGCCTCCGGGATCACGATGACGACGTTCTCCGCGCCGGTGCGTACCGCCTCCAGCGCCGCTTCCCGGCTGGCCGGTGCGTCGCCTACGAGGATGTTGCGGCTTTCGAGATAAGCGCCGAGGTGCGGCGCATGTTCGCTGCCGAGAACGGGCACCTCGAGCGCCTCGCTGGCGTCGGTGATGGATTGGTTCAGCGACAGCGTGATCGCGAAACCGAAGATCACCGGGCCGAACAACGGCCCGAGCAGCAGCGCCGACATCAACGTGCGCCGGTCGCGGAAGTTGTCGATGACTTCCTTCCGGAAAACGATGCCGAGGGTGCGGAACATCAAGGCACCCTCTCGATGGCCTTGACGAAGGCGTCTTCGAGGTCCTCGCAACCGGTTCGGTTGCGGATGCCGTCCGGCGTGTCGTGCAAGGCTACCTGCCCGGCCGCGATGATGACGATCTCGTCGCACAGCGCGGCGACTTCCTGCATCACGTGGCTGGAAAAGAGCACGCACTTGCCCTGGCGTTTCAGCTCGCGGATGAGGTCGCGCAGCGCGCGGATCGCCATCACGTCGAGGCCGCTGCTCGGCTCGTCGAGGATCACGTTCTGCGGCTCGTGCACCAGGGAGCGCGCAAGCGCCACCTTGGTGCGCTGGCCGTGCGAAAAGCCCTTGGTGCGGCGGTCGGCGAAATCCTCGATGCCGAGTTGGCGCACGACACGGTCGACGTGCTCCTGCACCTGCGCATCCGGCAAGCCCTGCAGCCGCGCGTAATAGGCAATGTTCTCGCGCGCGGTGAGGTGGGGGTAGAGCCCGGCGCCGTGCGGCAGGGTGCCGATGCGCCGCCGCGCTTCGAGGCTTTGCGACTGCACGTCGAGGCCATCGATCGTGGCGCTGCCGGCGTCCGGCTTCAGCACGGTGTAGAGCACGCGCAGCGTGGTGGACTTGCCGGCGCCGTTGGGGCCGAGGAGGCCCGTGATGCGCCCGTCCCGCGCTTCGAAGCTCACGCCTCGCACGGCTTTGACGGCGCCGAACGATTTGCGCAGGTTGTCGACGCGGATCATGGCGCGGGCCCGGTGAAATCGAGGAAGAACGGCATCGCGAACTGGCGCTCCAGGCAATCCGCCTCGAGCGTCGCGAACGCGGCGGTGTCGACGAATTCCGCCATCAGGCGGGGAATGCAGGTACGCATGAGCTGGCCGTGACCCTGGTCCGCACCCGTGAGCAATTTGCTGTTGCTCATCTCGACCGCGGCGAGCTCGGCAAAGCGCGGGGGCGTGATCGGGTCGGCACTGCCCGAGAGCAGGAGCACCGGGGCATCCGTGTGCAGCGGCTCGCGCAGGTTCTCGTCGAGCACGCCCCGCGGCCATACGGTGCAAATTGCCGTCAGCGCCTCGAGTTGCAGGGGACCGATATAGGTCGATTCGAGCTCCTCGCGGCTCACGTCCTCGTCCTGGAAGAAAGGCGCATCTTCCGTGCAGACCACCGCGTTGTGCATGCCGATATTGATCGACTCGCCGAGCGAGCGGGAGCTCATGAGGTACTGTGCCGCCAGCGGGCCGTAGTTCCCGTCGAATGCCTCGTGGATCAGCAGCGGCATCAGTGCGACGGTGTTCGGGTGATAGCTCAACAGTCGCAGCGCGCCGGCGAGCGCGTCGGCGCCGAACGCGAAACGTTCTTCGTGGCCCGTGACGGGATCGGGGATCGCCACCGTTGCGGGCGAGGCGGCCAGCCGGTCTTTCAGGCTTTCGAACTCCTGCGTGATGCCGGGGAAGCGTTCGGCACAGGGCGCGCTTTCGGCGCAGCGCGCGAAGATCGCGTCGAGCGCACGCTGCGCCTCGGTGGCGATGGCCGGGCCGAGCGCAACCTGCGGCGGCACGACCCCGTCCAGGATCACGCTGCGCGTCGCTTCCGGGTAACGGCGCGCGAAATGCTGGGCGACGCGCGTGCCGTAGGAGATGCCGTAGACATTGAACGCCGGGGCGCCGAGCGCCTGTCGCAACGCTTCGAGGTCCGTGACGGCGACGCTGGTCGTGAAGAAACGCGGATCGTGCTCGAGCTCTTCGAGGCACCCGGCCGCCTGTTTGGCGGCGAGCTCAGGCGTTTGCTCGACGTCGAACAGGTCGTCGCCGAATTCGCACCGGAGCGGCGCGGAATCGCCGGTGCCGCGCTGGTCCAGGAGCACGATGTCGCGGGTGCGGCGGAGCGGCTCGAAAGCGCTCGCGTAAGCCGCGAAGAACTCGATCGTCGACTGCCCGGGTCCACCTGCGATCGGCACAAGGGGGGTCGGCTCCGGCTCGAGCGTCAAGGCCGGCACGACGGCGACGGCGAGCTCGATGGTCTCGCCGCCCGGATTGGCGGGGTCCAGCGGGCGCACCAGGGTGCCGCACTCGGCCTTCATGCTCGGGAACCCGGGCCCGGCGCTGATCCGGCAGTCTTCGAGCCCGAGCGTGGCCGCGGCAGGTTCCTGTGCGCCGGCCCCGCTCGCCGCGAGCGCGCCGAGGAGCACCGCGAGGTGCCGGAAATCCCGCAAAGACGCTCCCCCTTCCGTTGCTTCCCTGGATCGCCGGCACGCCACTCGCGGCTGCGCCGGCGCCGTTATCTTCAAGGCTCGCGGAACTCAAGTAAAGCGCCGTAGCCTCAGGTTTCCGGACCCACTAGAATCGCAAACCCTTGAGATGAGCACCGACTCGACATTCGACGTCATCGTCGTCGGCGGCGGCCACGCCGGAACGGAAGCGTCCCTCGCTGCCGCACGGGCAGGCGCGCGCACGCTGCTCGTGACGCAAAGCATCGCGACGCTGGGGGTGATGAGCTGCAACCCGGCGATCGGCGGCATCGGCAAGGGGCACCTGGCCCGCGAGATCGATGCGCTGGGCGGTGCGATGGCGCAGGCCATCGACGAGGCCGGCATCCAGTTCCGCACCCTGAACGCGAGCAAGGGGCCGGCGGTGCGGGCGACGCGCGCGCAGGCCGATCGCGACCTCTACCGGCAGGCGATCCGGCGCAGGCTCGAGCAGCAGCCGGGACTTTCGATCTTCCAGCAGCCGGTCGAGGACCTGCTCCTTGAGGGTGGGCGCGTGGCCGGCGTGGTGACGGCGCTCGGGCTCGAGTTTCGTGCACGCGCCGTCGTGTTGACGGTGGGCACGTTCCTCGGCGGGCGCATCCTGGTCGGCCGGGCGGAGCGGCCCGGCGGGCGGGCCGGCTGCGCCCCGTCGATCCGGCTGGCGGACAAGCTGCGCGGCATGCCGTTTCGTGTCGCGCGCCTGAAGACCGGCACGCCCCCGCGTCTCGACGCGCGCAGCCTGGATTTTTCCGTGATGCAGCGGCAGCCGGGCGATACGCCGGTGCCGGTGTTCTCGTTCCTCGGCACCCGGGAGGCGCACCCGGCGCAGGTCGATTGCCACATCACGCACACGACGGATGCGACGCACGACATCATCCGCGGCTCGCTGCAGGACTCGCCGATGTACGCGGGGCTGATCGAGGGAGTAGGTCCGCGCTACTGCCCCTCGATCGAGGACAAGGTCGTGCGCTTCGCGGACCGGCCATCGCACCACGTGTTCATGGAGCCGGAAGGGCTGAACACCCGCGAGGTCTACCCGAACGGGATTTCGACCAGCCTGCCGTACGAGACGCAGCTCGCGTTCGTGCGCACGATTCCGGGCTGCGAGCGCGCGCACATTACTCAGCCCGGCTATGCCATCGAGTACGACTACTTCGATCCGCGCGATCTTTGGCCGACGCTTCAGACGCGCTTCGTTCCCGGGCTGTGGTTCGCGGGACAGATCAACGGCACGACCGGCTACGAGGAGGCGGCGGCACAGGGGCTCGTCGCGGGTGTGAATGCCGCGCGTTACGTGGCCGGCGCCGAAAGCTGGTTCCCGAAACGCAACGAAGCCTACATCGGCGTGCTGATCGACGACCTCGTTACGCGGGGCGTAAGTGAGCCTTACCGCATGTTCACCAGCCGTGCCGAGTACCGGCTGCTGCTGCGCGAGGACAATGCGGACCAGCGCCTGACCCCGGTCGGCCGCGAGCTCGGGCTCGTGGACGATGCGCGCTGGCGTGCGTTCGAGGCGAAGCAGGAGGCGATCGTGCGCGAGCGGGCGCGATTGGACGATGTCGTGGTGCATGCGAACGCGCTGACGGCGGGCGATCGTGCGCTTCTCGGGCCGGATTTCCGCCGCGAATGCACCGCGGCCGAGCTGCTGAAGCGACCGGAGATGCACTATCGAGACGTCGTTGCCCTGTCCGGGGTCGGCGAAGGCGGGCTCGCGGCGGCGCTGGGCGCCGAGCAGGCCGAACAGGTCGAGCTCGCGCTGGAAGTGGAGGCGCGTTATGCGGGGTATATCGAGCGCCAGCAGCGCGAGATCGAAAAGTTCAGCCGCCAGGAAACGCTCGCGCTGCCGCGCGATCTCGATTATGCGGACGTGACCGGCCTGTCCAACGAGGCGCGCCTGCGCCTGCAGGCCGCGCGGCCGGCGACCCTTGGCCAGGCGTCGCGCCTCGAAGGTGTTACGCCCGCGAGTGTCTCGCTGATCCTGATTCACCTGAAGAAGCGCCAGCTCAAACGGTCGGCGTGAGCGCCGCAAACTCCCGTTGCGCAGCGCAGTGAGTCGAGGCGCGGTTTTATTGCGCATTCGGTATCCTCCGCAATCGCAACGAACAATGAAGCTCGAACGGGGGAATTGAACGCTTGAAACCATGCCGAGCTTTTATACTGGTCGTGGCCGCCTGCGCATCGTTGTTGCTGGCTGGCTGCGGCGGTTCAAAACCCGAACCGTCGGCGGCGAACGTGCTGCATCGCGGGCTGGGCGCGGAGCCGGAATCGCTCGATCCGCACAAGTCCCGCAGCATGCAGGCGGGCGACGTGCAGCGCGACGTCGGCGAGGGGTTGACCGGGTATTCGGAGGACGGCCGGCTGGAGCCCCGAGCGGCCGAGCGCTGGGAGGTTTCGGATGACGGCAGGACCTACACGTTCTGGCTGCGGCGGGAGGCGCGTTGGTCGAACGGCGAGGCGGTGACGGCCGACGACTTCGTCTATAGCTTCCGGCGGCTGGTGGACCCGGCGACCGCGGCGTTCTACTCGCAGTCCGTCATCGGCGTCGAGAACGCCCGCGCCATCGTTGCCGGCGATGCGTCCCCCGAGGAGCTCGGCGTGAGCGCGGTGGGCGAGTTCGAGCTCGTCATCCGGCTCGAGGATCCGTTGCCGTATTTCCTTGCACTCGTGAGCCACCCGAGCATGTTCCCGGTGCACCGGGAGTCCGTCGAGAGCGCGAAAACCTACGCGCGGCCCGGCAACTTCGTCACGAACGGAGCGTATCGGCTCGCCGCCTGGGAAGTGGGCTCGTACATCGAGCTCGAGCGGAACGAGTACTACTGGGACGACGCGAATACGGCGATCGACCGGGTGCGCTGGTACGTAACGCCGGAGCCGCAGGTAGAGCTCAACCGCTACCGTGCCGGGGAGCTCGACGTCACCGATTCCGTGCCGTCCGAAATGTTCGCACGGCTGCGTACGGAGCGGCCGGAAGAGCTGAGGATCTCGCCGTATCTCGCCGTTTACTACTACGGTCTCAACCTCAGCAAGCCGCCGTTCGAGAGCAAGCCGCTGCTGCGGCAGGCACTATCGATGGCGATCGATCGCGAGGTGCTTGCGGGCAGCATCATCGGCCGGGGCGAAGAGCCCGCTTATAGCTGGGTCCCGCCGGGCGTCGACAACTACGAGGCGGCGCGGCTTTCCTATGCCGATCTGTCCCGGGAGGAGCGCCACGCGGCCGCGAGGCGCCTGTACGAGCAGGCCGGCTACAGCGCGGAGCATCCGGCGCGGGTCGAGATCCGCTACAACACGGCGGAGGTCCACCAGCGCATCGCGCTCGCGGTGCAGTCGATGTGGCGCGAAGTGCTGGGCGTCGAGGCGACCCTCACCAACGAGGAGTTCCAGGTGCTGCTTTCGAACATGCAGGCCATGCAGGTGACGCAGGTGTTTCGCTCGAGCTGGACCGGCGACTACGACGACGCGTACGCCTTCCTGCAGGTGATGCAGTCCGACGCCCCGAGCAACATGACCGGCTACTCCAACGAGACGTACGACTCCCTGCTGCAGCAGGCCGCCGCCCAGACCGACCCGGCCCTCCGCCGCCACTACCTGCAGCAAGCCGAACAGGTCCTCCTCGCCGACCACCCGGTCATCCCCCTCTACTTCTACGTCAGCAAGCACCTCGTCAGCCCCCGCGTCACCGGCTGGCGCGACAACGTCCTCGATTACCATTACAGTCAGCACCTGGCCCTCGAGGGGTCGGACCAACCCAAGCCCTTGAGCGCAAAGTAAAAGCCGCTCAAAATGTGCCCCGGGGAAAGTTTAATCGGCCCATTTCGGCGGCAAAAGTCGCGGTTTAGCTCGTCCACAAAAGACGCCATTTTCGGGTCGAAATGCCGCAATTAAGGCCTTCAAAACGAGCTTTTTCATCCGTTTGCCGAGCTAAATCAAACCACTACAGAGGTCCGACCCCACCATGCTGCGGTTATTGAGTGCGGTTGCGACCTTGGTGGCGGTGGTGGTGGTGGCGTTTGCGATGGTGCGGGCGGCGCCGGGGGGGCCGTTCGACGATGAGCGGGTGTTGCCGCCGGAGACGGCGGAGAACCTGCGGGCGGCGTATCACCTCGACGAGTCGTTGCCGCGGCAGTTCTGGCGCTATGTATCGGGGGTGGTGCGGGGCGATTTCGGACCCTCCTATTTTTATCGGGACTACGACGTCGGGGAGTTGATCGGGGCCGCGCTGCCCGTGTCCGCCTGGCTCGGCTCGCTGGCCATCGTCCTGGCACTCGCGGTCGGCGTACCCGCCGGGATTGCCGCGGCGCTGCGCCCGGGCACCCTTGCCGACCGGCTGATCAGCGGCATCGCGATGACCGGGATTTCCGTGCCCGTATTCGTGGTCGCGCCGCTGCTGGTGCTCACCTTCGCGGTGTGGCTGGGCGGGCTGCCGGCGAGCTGGAGCAGCGGCGGCGCCGGCGCACGCCTGGTGCTCCCCGTGATCGCGCTGGCATTGCCGCAGATCGCGTTCATCACCCGCCTTACGCGCGGCAGCATGCTCGAGGTGCTCGGCAGCGATTTCATCCGCACCGCCCGGGCGCAGGGTTTGCGCACCCGCACCATCATTCTCCATCACGCGCTGAAACCCGCGCTGCTGCCGGTCGTGTCGTACCTCGGGCCCGCGATCGCGGGCGTGCTGACCGGCGCGGTGGTCGTCGAGTCCATCTTCGGCATCCCCGGGCTCGGGCAACTCTTCATCAGGAGCGGCTTGAACCGCGACTACACCCTGGTGCTCGGCATCGTGGTGTTCTACGGGGCCCTGATCATCGTCCTCAATGCCCTCGTCGACCTGCTGTA
>CBFGSB010000106.1:0-10281 GCA_965651325.1 uncultured Chromatiales bacterium
ACGCTCGCCGCCGGCCGGATGTTCGGGCCCGCGGCCGGCGGCCTTGCGTTCGCGGCGCTGGTGCTGTCCTGGCACGAGGGCGGCGCGCCGCAATGGGTATGGCTCAACCTGCTGGCCGCCGCGGCGCTTGCGCGCGTGGCGCCCGCGGGACGGCTGCTGGCCGCCGCGCGCTTTTATCGCAGCGCCAGCCTGGTCGTCGTGCTCGCGCTGCTCGTGCCCTTCCTCGCGGGGCAGCTTCGACTCGGGCTCTACCCGCAGCTCGAGCCGCAGCGCGATTACGGGTTCGCGACCGCGCCCGCTCCGGCGGCGGCGCCGGTGGCGAGCGCCGCCAAGGACGCGCTCCTGGAGCGTGCCGAACCGGCGGCGCGCGCGGAAGAATTACGCGTCACGGCCTCGTCGCTGCAGCGTTATGCGCGGTATGCGCCGAACGCGATCGTGCAGGCCGGCCCCGGACGGCCGTCCTGGAGCTGGAACAGCTACGACCTTTACTGGAACGGGCCGGTCGACCCGGAGGCCACGCTCACGCTCCTGATCGCGCCGCGCTGGGTCGTCACGCTGCTGCGGTTCCTGGAAGTGCTGCTGCTGCTCCTGTTCGCCGCCTTGTTCGTGTTCGAGTTTTTCGATCTCGAGCGGCGCTGGCCGCCGCGGCGGGCAAAACGGCCGGCGAGCCGGGGCGTGGCGGCGGCCGGGGCCGCGCTGCTGGTGGCGGGCGGGCTGGCCGCGACACCGCCTGCCCACGCGCAGATGCCGTCACCGGAAATCCTGCAGCAGCTCGAGCAACGGCTGCTGGAGCCGCCGCCGTGCGTGCCGCGCTGCGCGGAGATCGCCGAGGGGCGTGCCGTCATCGCGGAAGAAGCGATGACCATCGAGCTCGCCGTCCACGCGCTCGACGATGTGGCGGTACCGATACCCGGGTCCCTGCCGGGCTGGCGCCCCGAGAGCGTGCGCATCGACGGCGCCGCCGCCCCGTTCGTGTACCGCGGAGCGGACCAGGTGCTCCGGGTGCGGCTCCCCGAAGGCCGTCACCGCCTGGTCCTGCAGGGTCCGCTGCCGCCGGTGGATAGCCTGGAGATCGGGTTCCCCGCCGCGCCGCGCGTTTTTACTGCCGACGCCCGTGGCTGGACCCTCACCGGTATCGATGACCGGCGGCTCGTCACCGGCTCGCTGCAGCTCACGCGCCTGCGGGATAACGGCGCGGCAGACGCCACCGGGCGCTGGGAGAGCAGTCGTTTTCCGCCATTCGTGCGCATCGAACGTAGCGTCGAGCTCGATCTCGACTGGCGCGTCAGCACCCGCGTCATACGGGTGGCACCGGAGACGGGCGCGATCACCCTGTCCGTCCCGTTGCTGGAAGGCGCCTCGCTGCTCACGGCGGACCTGCCGGTGACGGAGGGCGCGGTGCGGGTATCGCTGGGGCCCACCGAGAACTCTGTCGGCTGGACGGCCGCGCTTCCCAGGGCCTCCTCGCTGGTGCTCCGGGTGCCCGAGGGTGCACCGTGGAAGGAAGTCTGGCGCTTCGGCATCGGCAACATCTGGCACGCGGAGTTCAGCGGCGTGCCGGAAAGCGAACCGGGAATCGCCGCGGAAGAAGTGCGGGTCGCCGAGTTCTACCCGCGCGGCGGCGAAAGCCTGGCGCTGACCGCCAGTCGCCCCGAAGCCAGCCGCGGCTCGACGCTCGCTTTCGACGCCGTGTCCCTGGTGACCGAGGTCGGCGGACAATCCCGCAACATCACGATGACGCTCGACTATCGCAGCACGCGCGGTGCGCAGCACGCCATTGGCCTGCCTGCCGGCAGCGAGATCATGCAGGTTTCGA
The DNA here is from genome assembly GCA_965651325.1 of uncultured Chromatiales bacterium. Classification (GTDB taxonomy): domain Bacteria; phylum Pseudomonadota; class Gammaproteobacteria; order Steroidobacterales; family Woeseiaceae; genus IDS-8. The sequence goes on from CBFGSB010000106.1 coordinate 1,817, forward strand.
TCGACGGCCGGATCGAGCCGCTGCGCGCCGAAGGCGGCGAGCTGAGCCTGCCGGTGATGCCCGGCGAACACCGGGTCGAGATCCGCTGGCGCCGGGACGAACCCGCCGCTCTCTTCGCGCGTACCCCGCCAGTCGCCCTCGGCGCGCCCGCGAGCAACATCACGCTGGGTCTCGCGATGCCGGCCGATCGCTGGCTGCTGGCCACCGACGGCCCGCGGCTGGGACCGGCGGTCCTGTACTGGTCGGAGCTGGCGGCGATGATCCTGTTCGCGCTCATCCTCGGCCGCATACCGCTGACGCCGCTCCGAACCCGGCATTGGCTGCTGCTCGGGCTCGGCTTCAGCACGTTCTCCTGGCCCGCGCTGATGCTGGTCGCCGCGTGGCTGCTTGCGGTCGGCGCCCGCGCGCGCTGGAAGCCGGCCGAGGGTTCCGCTCCGTGGCACTTCAACCTCGCGCAAGTCGGTTTTGCCGCGCTGACGATCGCGGCGCTGTTCGCTATTGTCGTGTCGGTACCCTCGGGACTGCTCGGGAGCCCGGACATGCATATCGCCGGCAGCGGTTCGTACGGCAACCGCCTCAACTGGGTCGCGGACCGCAGCGTGGGGGCGCTGCCCGAGGCATCGGTGTTCTCACTGCCGCTGTGGGTCTATAAAGTGCTCATACTGGCGTGGGCGTTATGGCTGTCGTTCGCGCTGCTGCGCTGGCTGCCCTGGGTGTGGCGAGCGTTTACTGACGACGGCCTGTGGCGCGGCCGCTTGCCGAAACAACCGCCGCCGGGCAGCTACACGACATAGGGGAAAGCAATGCGATCGACGGCGCGACCGAACCGGGCTTTTATGCTCCTCTCGGCCTTCCTGCTGATACCGGCGTCGCTTGCGCTGGCGCAGGAGGACGGCGACTGGCGCGGCCTGGATCCGGCCAACACGGTGTACCTGCAGTTGCCCGACGGCGTCGTCGTCATCGAGCTCAACCCGGATTTCGCGCCGCAGACCGTCGCGCAATTCAAAAAGCTGGTCGCGGACGGCTTCTACGACGGCCTGACGTTCTACCGCGTCATCGACGGCTTCGTCGCCCAGGGCGGCGACCAGAGCGACATGACGGACAAGCCCGCGGCCGCGCCGAACCTGCCCGCGGAGTTCGAGCGGGACTGGTCGGAGGACCTGTCCTGGACCCGGGTGCAGCAGCCGGACCTGTTCGCGCCGGAGACCGGCTTCATCGACGGCTTCGCGGCCGCCCGCAACCTGCAGCAGGGCAAGGCCTGGCTGACGCACTGCCCCGGCGTGGTCGCCATGGCGCGCAACGACGAGCCGGACACCGGCAGCACGGACTTCTACATCGTCATCGGGCAGGCGCCCCGCTACCTCGACCGCAACCTGACGATCTTCGGCCGCGTGGTCGACGGGATGGATATCGTGCAGCGCATCATTCGCGGGGAACCGGCCGCGAACGGCATGATCCCGGCGGGCGCGCCGCAGACGGAGATCCTGCGCGCCGCGCTCGGCAGCGACCTGCCGGCGGCGGAACGTGCGCCCTTGCAGGTGCAGGACACGAACGGCGCCGGGTTCCGCGCGGTTTTGCAGTCGCGGCGCGTACGCGGCCTGCCGTTCTTCCACCACAAGCCGCCCGAGGTGCTGGACGTGTGCCAGGTGCCGGTTGCCACGCGCCCGGCACCTGGAGCCGCGCCGTGAGCGAACCCGGCGTTGCCCGGCGGGTCGAAGACAGCAGGGTAATGATATGACGACGATCTCTCGCAAAGCCGGCGCGATCGCGGCAATGGCGCTCACCGCGGCGCTTTTGGCCGGCCCCGCTGTCGCGCTCGAAATCTACACCTGGGTCGACGATGAAGGCGTCGTGCACTACAGCGAGTCTCGCCCCGCGGAGCCGGCCGCCTCTCCCGTCGAGACTTTCCACATCGCTCAAACCAACTCGCTCACCTACGACCCGGACGATTACTACTGGTCGATCCTCAACCAGGCGGAGCGCATCGGCGAGCAATGGTCGGCGCTGCAGGAGGAGAAAGCCGCCGCGGAAGCGCTCGCGCGTGCCGCCGCGGCCGAGGACCGCATCGCCGAGCTGGAGCGCCGGCTGGACGCGCGCGAGACCGACGACTACGTCATCGCGCGGCCGTATTACGGGCCTTTTGCCTTTTTTCCGCAGCGCCAGCAGCGCTTCCTCAACCACGGCGTTCACTCGCGCAGCAGCCGCTACGAGCCGTTTCCTCCTCCGCGCACGGACCGCGACTTGACGATCCCCGATCGGGAATCGCGGCCGGGATGGACGCCGCCTAAGGCTCCTGCGAAGCCGCCGGTGCCGGGGTTCGCACGGTAAGTTCAGCTTCTGGCCTGATTTCGCGCTCAGCGCCCAGGTTTGCTTTTAGTGGTACGTGGGCCTTCCGTCGGGGCTTGCGGAGGCGTGCTCGGGGGGAGGGGCCTTCGGCGCCGGCCACTAGCACGTCCCTGTGGGCCTGCGGGCTCGGCATCCCTGCCTCGCACGCCGCCGAAGACCCCTCCCCCCGAGCACGCCTCCGCCCCGCGGTGGGGCAGTCGTTCAGGGTCATCGACGGCCGTGGAATGTCGTGGACCGGCGGCGACTCGCGGCTCAGTTTTTGGGGGCGGAGGGGTGCTGGATGAGGTGCTGGGACAGGAGGGCTTTGCCGTAGTCGTTGCCGTTGGGGGTGCGGAGGACGGCGTGGACGTGGGCGGGTCGACCGGCGGCGGGGGGTTGCCATTCGACCTCGACGAGGACGACCGGGCTGAAGATGCGGTAGTAGGTCATGGCCTCGGCTTCGCTGTCGCCGAGCCAGGCGAAGTAGGTGCTGTCGAGGTGTTCCTCGACTTCCGCCATCTTCACGGCCGCGTGGGCCTCGCGCAGGATGCCGACATACCGCTCGACCAGGTCGAGCAGGCGTGCTCGCTGCTCGCTGTCCATGAGGGATGCCGGGATACCGACGTTGTCGAGGATGGCGTTGTCGCCATGCGCTCCGGCGACGATGCCGCCGCCGTCCCGGGGAGCGTCCATGCGCGCCATCCGGCGCTGTGCGTCGCTCAAGGCCTGCAGCGTCTCCTCGCCCTGCTCCCGCAGCGCCGCTGCAGGGCCGGAGGTGTCGGCCGGGGCCTCCCATCCCAGGAACACCGGCGACATCACGACCTGGTCACCCTGCACGAAATAGTTGATGACGAGGTGATCGCCCGCGAGCTGCCATCCCCAGGGCTCGCTCGGCGAGGGCTCACCCAGCACGGCGAAACTGTACGACCGTGCGCCGGGTCCCCGGCCGTCCGCATCGCCGGCCACGATACCGGCCGCAAGCTCGTAGCCGCGGGCGCTGAGGGAGACCTGCAGCAGCTCCAGCGCCTTGCCGCGCGCCGCCGCACTCATTTCCGCCAGCCGGACACCATGGCCCGGCGCGCCGCCGTGTGGATCCCACTCGCGCCACTCGGGACCGTTCACCGGTAAGCGCGCCCGGCGTTGCTGCTCGGGGCGCAGCGCCCCGAGAAAGGCGCCGGCGGCCGCAACCAGCGGCTCGGTCGCCACGCCCGTCGGTGCGACGGGAAAGAGCCCGAAGACCGGCTGGCCATTCGCCGTTACACCGCGGAAGGGATCGTCGAGCGCGTTCGCTCGAGGTTGCCCCGAAACAGGAGCTGGCGCGGCGCCGCCCGCCAGCCCGGCAGCAGCCCACAGCCCCGCCGCGAGCAGCAGGGCCGCGCGGGCAGGGAGCGAGCGGCGCAGGTATCCGGGAGAGGTGTGCCGGGTCATTGCGGTATTCTACCTGCCGTCACCGCCGCCGCGTGACGGCTCCCGGCGCCCGGATTTATAGTCACCCATCCCGCTGCAGGAGCAAACGCAATAACCGTAACCTTCGAGCTCGTCCCCGTCCTGTCCCTCATCGCCGGCATCCTGGTCCTGGCCATGCCGCGCCTCCTGAACTACGTGGTCGCCATCTACCTGATACTCGTCGGCATCGTCGGGCTGGTCGGGTAGTCCGATCCGCGGCGCCCGCCCACCGGCCAAGTGTTGCCTTTTTGCGACACCTCGCACCGCAAAATTTTCAAACTATTTGCCGTTCGTGGCACTCTAACCGCCCGATTGTTACAGCTTTGGCGCGTACTCCCTGTTCCAGGGACGTCCGTATCGTTGCACGTGAACAACGGCACGGACGCTTGCTTTCTTTCACGGATGGAGAAAAAGATGAGACTTCGACTTGGGCCATCGCTCGCGGGACTGCTCCTGCCGGCTGCATTCATTGCCGGCGGCGCTGCGGCCGCGGAGCTGGATTACAACTATGCCGAGCTTCGCTGGGTGGACACGGAACTCGACACGGCCGGCATCGATGCCGACGGCGATGGCTTCGAAATCGGCGGCTCACTCGAGCTGGCGGAACAAGTGCACATCTTCGGCAACTACCGGACGCTGGATTTCGGCGGCGGCACGGACGTCTCGGCGTTCGAGATCGGCGGCGGCTATGCCATGCCGTTGAGGAACGGCGCGGATCTCATCGGCCGGTTGTCCTACATCGAGGGCGAGATCGACGCCGGTCCCTTCGATCTCGATGACAGCGGGTTCAAGTTCTCAGCGGGCTTCCGCAACATGTTCCACCCGCAGATCGAAGGACGCGCGTTCATCAACTACGCCGATCTTGACGAGTCCGGAAGCGAGACCTCGTTCGAAGTAGCGGGAGATTACTTCCTGAACGACGAGATCGCGCTCGGCGCATCGCTGGAATTCGGCGACGATGTCACGACGTGGTCACTCGGCGCGCGGTGGTTTTTCGGCGTGCGTCGCTAGCTGCAGTGGCCGTGCCTCGCGCGGCCATCGCCTCTCGAGCCCGGCAGCCGAAGGTTGCCGGGCTTTTTTTACGGCCGTGAAAGTGATTGAATCGCCGCAGATAACAATGCCCAGGGATCGGTAGATGGCGACCTGCATTGCGTTCTTCAGCGGTCTCGACGCCGATGGCGACCACCGGCTGACGACAAATGAGCTGGTACAGCAATTCGAGAGAATCGGTATTCACGGGGCACGCACGTACCGCCAGGGCAATGTCGCATTCCGCTGTACCCGCCAGCAGCGTCCCGAAGCGGGCCGCCGGATTGCGAGCGCGATACGGCAGGACCACGGCTTCGAACCGAGGGTCCATGTCATCCTCATCCAGGAGCTCGAGCATGCCGTTGCGAAAAATCCGTTCATGGACGCGCGCAAGGATCCCGCCAACCTGCATCTCTGGTTCCTCAGGGAGGTGCCTGGGAAGCCGGACATCGAGACGCTCGAACGGCTGAAAACCGCCACGGAGCGCTTCGCGCTGGACCGGAAAGTGTTCTACCTGCACGCCCCCGACGGAATCGCGGAGTCGAAGCTCGCGGCTGCCGTCGAAACATGCCTGGGCACGGAAGCCATCGCCCGCAATTGGGAGGTGGTGAAGAACACCCTGGAACTGGGGTGGGACCTGGCCTAGGCTCCCCTGCTCACCAGCGGTAACCGGCACCCTGCAGATCGCCGCAGCGGGCCGGTAGAATGGACGGACGCCGCTACGGGTAAAGCTCATGAAGTTCAAAGACTATTACGAGGTGCTCGGCGTCGAGCGCGGTGCCTCGCCGGACGACATCAAGCGCGCCTATCGCCGGCTGGCGCGCAAGTACCACCCGGACGTCAGCAAGGAGCCGGACGCGGAGGCGCGCTTCAAGGAAGTGCGGGAAGCCTACGAGGTGCTGAAGGATCCCGAGAAGCGCAGCGCGTATGACCAGTTCGGCGAGAACTGGAAAGCCGGGCAGGATTTCCAGCCGCCGCCGGGCTGGGAGCGGCAGGCCGGAACCGGGTTCGGGGGGCAGCAGGGCTTCGCCGGGGCCGGCGATTTCAGCGACTTCTTCGAGACGTTGTTCGGGCAGGGACGTCGCGGCGGCGGCTTCAGCTTCGAAGCGGGCGGCCGCATGCGCGGAGAAGACGCCAGCGCGACGATCACGATCCCGATCGAGGATGCTTTCCAGGGGGCGACGCGCACGGTTTCACTCGACGTACCCGAAGTCGATGCCTCGGGACGCCTCGGGCGCCGCCGCCGCACCCTCAACGTCAAGATCCCGAAAGGGATCACCGCGGGAAAGCGCATCCGGCTGGAGAAGCAGGGCGGACCCGGCTTCGGCGGCGGCCCGGCGGGCGATCTTTACCTGGGCGTGGAATTCGAACCGCACCCGCTGTATCGCGCCGAGGGCAAGGACCTCTACCTGAAGCTGCCGGTGACACCCTGGGAAGTCGCGCTCGGACGCAAGGTCAAGGTGCCGACGCTCGCCGGCACCGTCGACCTCAAGATTCCCGCCGGCTCGGGTTCGGGCAAGACCTTGCGCCTGAAAGGGCGTGGACTGCCCGGCGAACCGCCCGGCGACCAGTACGTCGAGCTCGAGGTGGTGGTGCCGCCCGCCCCCGACGCGGGGACGCGCGAACTGTACGAGAGACTGGAACAGGCGCACGACGTCAACCCGCGTGCGAAACTCGGAGTCTAGCGATGAACGAGCTAAGTGAGAGTTTGCGCGGAGTGGTGCTGGACGAGCGCGTGACGTTCACGCTGACCGAGTTCTGCCAGGCCTGCGGCGTGGAAACCGAGCTCGTCGTGGAAATGGTCGACGAAGGCGTGATCGAACCCGCGGCAGGGGACGAGGCGGAATGGCGGTTCTACGGCGCCTCGCTCGTGCGTGCCCAGGCCGCGCTGCGGCTCGTGCGCGATCTCGACGTCAACTGGCCCGGCGCGGCGCTCGCGCTCGACCTGCTGGACGAGCTCGACCGCCTGCAACGGCGCGGATAGGGCGCGAACCGGCGAGCACGGGCCGCTGCCGGCGACGCTACCACGCGATCCCGTAGTCCTCGCCGAAGTCGCTCGCGCCGCCCCACATCGTGCCGTGCTCCGTGTCGAACCAGATCGCCGTGATCGGCCCCGAGGTGCGCTCGCTCGTCTCGACGTCGTAACCCATATCGCGTAACTCTGCCCGCACCCAGGCGGGTACGTCCTCCCGCACGACGAGGCGTCCGGGTTCCGAGGTATGCGCGCCGAACGAGCTCTGCATCTGGTAGCTGGTGATGTTCGCGGCTTCCGCCGCCTCCTGCACCGTCATGTCGAATTCGACCACGTTCAGGAAGAACTGCAGGAGGTTCTGGTCCTGCGTGTCGCCGCCCTGCACCGCGAACGACAGGAACGGCTCGCCGTCCTTCAAAGCGAGACCGGGCGTCAGGGTGGCACGCGGGCGCTTGCCGGGCTCGACAACGTTGAACGGGTTCATGCCCTCGTCGAGCACGAACGCCTGCATGCGCTGGCTCAGGCCCACGCCCGTCCTGCCCGCTATGAACGCGGGAATCCAGCCACCGCTCGGCGTTACCGAGACGACCCAGCCCTCCTCGTCCGCGGCCTGGATCGAGGTAGTGCCCGCGACGAAGGCCTCGTCCGGCGTCATGTGCAGCGCCTGCTGGAAGCCCGCTTCGCCCTCGCGGTCGGCGGATGGCGGAATGGGCGTCCATTGCTCCAGCAGGTCGAGGTACGGGTTCTGCGCATCCTGGTAGGGATACGGGTTGCCCGGCTTCACCGTCTCGTCGTTTTGCGTCCAGTCGATCTGCTCGAAGCGCGCCTTCGCATAGTCCTCCGACAGCAGCCCCTCGATCGGCTCTTCAGGGGGAAAATAAGGATCGCCGTAATAAAAGTCGCGATCCGCGAACGCGAGGTTCATCGCCTGGTAGAGGGCATGGATGTAGCGGCTGCTGTTGTAGCCCATCGACTTCAGGTCGGCGTTCTCCAGGATGTTCAGCGTCTGCAGCATCACCGGCCCCTGTACCCAGGACGTGAGCTTGTACACGTCGATGCCGCGGTAATTCGCCATGACCGGCTCCTCGATGTACACCTGCCAGGTGGCGAGGTCCTCCATCGTGATGAGGCCGCCCGCGGCCTGCGTGGCACGCACCAGCTCCTCGGCAATGTCGCCGCGATAGAACCGGTGGTACGCGGCCATGATCGCTTCCTCGCGGCTCTTGCCCGCTTCGAGCGCCCCGGCCTCCGCCTCGACGAGCTTCTGCAAGGTCGCGAGCAGGTCCGGCTGGCGGAAGATCTCGCCGGGGTACGGTGCCGCTCGCGCGGAAGAGCCTTCCTCCCAGTGCGGCAGCAGTATTCGCCTGGATGCCGGCCACTGCGCGATCGTCTCCCGGTGCCGTTCCATGTTGTTTGCCTGCGCCGCCTCGATGGGATAGCCCCTGGCCATCTGCATGGCCGGCTCGAGCACCTCCGCCAGCGACAGCTCGCCGTAGTTGGCGAGCATCACCATCAGGCCGCCCGGCGTGCCGGGGGTCACGGCGGCCAGCGGCCCGTACTCGGGCGGATACAGCATGCCCTTCTCACGGAAGAACTCGACGGTGGCTCCGGTGGGCGCGACGCCCAGCGCATTGATGCCGATCACCTCCTGCGTATGCGGGTTGAAGATCAGCGCCTGCGTCTCGCCGCCCCA
>CBFGSB010000107.1:0-10214 GCA_965651325.1 uncultured Chromatiales bacterium
AGCATGCGCGAACCGCAGGTGGTGCGTACGCCTTTGGTGCAGAGCAGGTCCTTGTGCACGAGTGGGAGGCCGAGCAGCGGCAGCGAGCGTCCGGCGCCACGCGCCTCGTCCGCCGCGGCGGCAGCAGCAAGCGCCTCGTCCGCCGTGACGGTGATGAAGGCGTTCAGCTTGTCGTTCGTGTCCGCGATGCGTGCGAGCAGGCTCTCCGTCAGCTCGACGGAGCTGAAGTCGCCGTCTGCGAGCCCGCGCGCCAGCTCCGTCAGCGTCCGGACGTGTAGGGTGTCGGCGCCCACTAATCGATGACTTTGGGAACCAGGTAGAAGCCGTCCCGGGTAGCCGGCGCGTTCGCCTGGATGGCGTCGCGGTCGATTTGCTCCGTCACGACGTCGGCTCGGAGTCGCTGCGACTGGTTCAGCGGATGCGCCATGGGCGGCACGTCATCAACCGGGGCGGCCTGCAGCTGGTCGACGAAATCGACAATACGCGACAGCTTGCCGACGACGTCGTCGAGCTCGTCTTCTTCGAGTTGCAACCGCGCGAGCAGCGCGATGTGCTGCACCTGTTTTGGGGTCAAGGACACGTTCGCGATCTTACTGTGACAGCCTTCGCATTTCGGCGCGGCCGGGGGCCCGCAATGATACCTGCCGCCTTGCTGAATGTCCTGCGCATTGCTAGATTACGCCCGATCATACTGACCCCGGGACCCCAGGGCGTGCTCAAGAATATTCTAGGTTACTTTTCGAACGATTTGTCGATCGACCTGGGGACCGCAAACACTCTTATCTATTCCCGTGGACACGGCATCGTCCTCGACGAGCCGTCCGTGGTCGCCATCCGGGAGGACAGCGGCCGGGGCGGCCGCGTCGTCGAGGCGGTCGGGGCCGAAGCGAAGAACATGCTCGGCAGGACCCCCGGCAACATAACGGCGATCCGGCCGCTGAAGGACGGCGTCATTGCCGACTTCACCGTAACCGAGAAGATGCTGCAGCATTTCATCCGCAAGGCCCACGGCACCCGGTACTTCCGCCCGAGCCCGCGGGTGCTGGTCTGCGTGCCCTACGGCTCCACCCAGGTGGAGCGGCGGGCGATCCGCGAATCCGCCGAAGGCGCCGGCGCTCGCAAGGTGCACCTGATCCCGGAACCGATGGCGGCCGCGATCGGCGCCGGCATGCCGGTGCACGAAGCCCGCGGCTCGATGGTGCTCGACATCGGCGGCGGTACGTCGGAAGTCGCCGTCATTTCCCTGAACGGCATCGTTTACGCGGCCTCGGTTCGCATCGGTGGCGACCGCTTCGACGAGGCGATCACCAATTACGTGCGGCGCAATTACGGCATCCTGATCGGCGAAGCGACCGCGGAGAGGATCAAGCACGAGATCGGCTCCGCGTTCCCCGGACAGGAGGTGCGTGAGATCTCGGTGAAGGGCCGTAACCTCTCCGAAGGCGTACCGCGCAGCTTCACGTTGAACAGCAACGAGATCCTCGAAGCTCTGCAGGAGCCGCTCCAGGGCATTGTCGGGGCCGTTAAGGAAGCGCTGGAACAAACACCCCCCGAGCTCGGCGCAGACGTCGCGGAGCGCGGCATCGTCCTGACCGGCGGCGGCGCCATGCTGCGGGACATCGACAAGCTGCTGATGGAAGAAACCGGCCTGCCGGTTATCATCGCGGACGACCCCCTCACCTGCGTGGCCCGAGGCGGCGGCAGGGTCATCGAGCTCATCGATGAACACGGCCCCGCGGTCTTCGGACTGGAGTAACCGGGCGCCGGCCATGATCACTTTTCGGCGAAACCCGGCGCCGCTGATACCCTGATGGTTGCCGCGCGAGCCGACCGGTCGTTTCGAACCCCCGCTCTCGGCCTCCGCTTCCTGGTGCTTGCAGCAATCAGCATCGTGCTGCTGATCGCCGACCACCGGGACAACCACCTCGACGCGGTGCGCAAGGCAATCGGGGCTGCCGTGTACCCGCTGCGCGTCGTGGTCGACGCGCCGGTGTCGCTGTGGCGCTGGGTCGGCGAGACCACCACCAGCCGCAACGACCTGCTGCTTGAGCTGAGCCGCCTGGATGCCGAACGCCTCATCACCCAGGCGCGCCTGCAGCGTTTCGCGGCGCTCGAGGCCGAGAACGCGCGGCTCCGTGCCATGCTGGACGCGACAAGCCGGGTTCCCGACCGGGTGCAGGTAGCGGAGATCATGGCGGTCAGCTCGAACCCGTTCCGGCACGTACTGGTAATCGACAAGGGAACGCGCGACGGGGTCTTCGACGGGCAGGCGATGATCGATGCCGACGGCGTCATCGGGCAGGTCATCGAGGCAGGTCTCCTGTCGTCGCAGGGGGTGCTCATCAGCGATCCGGATCACGCGCTCCCGGTGCAGGTCAACCGCAGCGGCTTGCGCACGATCGCCGTCGGCACCGGCGAATACGGCCGCCTGGACCTGCCCTTCCTGCCCAACAATGCCGACATCCGGGAAGGCGACCTCCTCGTGACGTCGGGACTGGGCGGGACGTTCCCGCCAGGCTACCCGGTGGGCGTGGTCGACGCGGTCATGCGCATTCCGCAGGGTCCGTTCGCCAACGTGAGCGCGAAACCCGCGGCATCGCTCGGGCAGGTGCGGGAAGTGATGCTGATCTGGCCCGGCGAGGAGGAGCTCGAGCCGCTGCCGGAGGAGGCCGAACCGGAAGCAGCCGAACCAATCGTCGAAGCGGCGGCGGGCGAATGATGCGAGATCGCCGCGCACGGCGCCTGCCGGTCCTCGCCTCCATGATAGCGGCGCTCCTGCTCGCCATCGTGCCGCTGCCGGACTGGGCGAGCCCCTACCGGCCCGATTGGGTGGTGCTGACACTTATATATTGGTCGATCGCGCTGCCGCGCGGCTACAGCGTCGGGACGGCGTGGCTGCTCGGCATCCTGCTGGATATCGCCTACGGCACGCTGCTCGGGCAGCATGCCCTGGCGCTGGCGCTGGTTATCTACATCACGGTGAAGTTTCACCTGCAACTCAGGGTCTTCCCCGTGTCGCAAATGACCGGGACGGTGCTCGCGCTGCTCGCGCTGTACCAGTTCGTCCTGTTCTGGATCAACGGCATCGCCGGCATCTATCCGGACGCGGTGATCTACTGGGGCCCGGTGGTGAGCGGCACCCTGCTCTGGCCGGTTGTCTCATTGGTCCTCGGCGGCGTCCGCTACCGCGTCCCGGGGGAAGCAGGACACTGATGTTCGCGGCGCCGATCAAGGACCATCACCGCGAGCAACGGCTGTTCGTCGCCCGGGTCGTGTTCGCGGCCACCGTCAGCGCGTTGCTGCTCGGCCTGGTGGTCGCGCGGCTGGTGCAGTTGCAAATTGTCGACTACGAGCACTTCGCGGAGCGCTCGCAGGGCAACCGTTTCCGGATCGAGCCGGTGCCGCCGAACCGGGGACTCATCTACGACCGCAATGGCGAGGTACTCGCGGAGAACCTGCCGGCGTACCAGCTCGAGCTGATTCCGGAGCAAGTGCCGGACGTCGATGCCACCCTGGAGCGGCTGGCGGACTTGCGGCTGATCGAGCGGGAAGACATCCCCCGCTACCAGGAGCTCATCCGGCACGGGCCGCGCTTCAAAGCTGTGACCTTGCGCTTCCGCCTGTCCGAAGCCGAGATTTCGCGCTTCGCCATCCAGCGGCCGCGTTTCCCCGGCGTCGATTTCCAGCCGCGCCTCGTCCGCCACTACCCCGAGGGCGAACTGGTGGCGCACGTCGTCGGCTACGTGGGGGCGTTGAGCGCGGACGACCTGGGCCGGCTCGATCCGACCGCGTACGCGGGTACGGCGCACACTGGCAAGACCGGCATCGAGTTCTACCGGGAAGGTGAGTTGCACGGCGACCCCGGGTACCAGCAGATCATCACGAACGCGCGTGGCCGGCAGATCCCGGCCGACTCGCAGGACGTCGCGGACTCGCTGCTGGAGAGCGAGGCGCCGCAGCCGGGCACCAACCTTTATCTCAGCCTCGATCTCAGCCTGCAGCGGGTGGCAACGGACGCCTTGCGGGACAAGCGCGGCTCGGTCGTCGCCATCGACCCGAACAACGGCGACGTGCTCGCGCTGGTGAGCGCACCGAGCTTCGACCCGAACGCATTCGCGCTAGGCATGAGCGTCAGCGAATACAACGCACTGGTGTACGACCTTGACCAGCCGCTGTTCAACCGGGCGGTGCGCGGCAACTATCCTCCGGGGTCGACGATCAAGCCGATGCTGGCGCTGGCGGCGCTCGAGGTCGGCGCCACCAACCTGACCCGGCGGACCTTCTGCCGCGGCTACTACACGCTGCCGGGCAGCACGCATCGTTATCGCGACTGGCTGCAGTACGGGCACGGCGAAGTCGACATACACGATGCGATCGCACGTTCCTGCGACGTGTATTTCTACGAGATCAGCCGCGAGATCGGCATCGACCGGATGCACGACTACCTGAGCCGGTTCGGGCTCGGACAGGCGACGGGCATCGACATCCCCGGCGAGAAGGACGGCCTGGTGCCCTCACGCGAGTGGAAGCGGCAGCAGTTCAGCGACCGCGCCAACCAGGTCTGGTTCCCCGGCGAAACCGTCATCGCGTCGATCGGCCAGGGCTACATGCTCGTGACGCCGCTGCAGCTCGCAAACGCGACCGCGGCACTCGCGATGCGCGGCAAGCGCTTCCGCCCGCACCTCGTCGCGGCCAAGGAGAACCCCGTCACCGGGGAGCGGGAGCTGGTGATACCGGAACCTTTGCCACCGGTCGGCATCGATAACGAGTTCTACTGGGACAGCATCATCAATGCGATGCACGCGGTGATGCAGAGCGAAACCGGCACCGCGCGCGCCGTGGGTCTCGGCGCGCCCTACCAGATGGCCGGCAAGAGCGGTACGGCGCAGGTATTTTCGGTGCCACAGCAGGAGGAGTACAACAAGGAAGAGGTGGCGGAGCGCCTGCGCGACCACGCGCTGTTCATTGCGTTCGCCCCGCTCGAGCAGCCGCAGATCGCGGTCGCGGTGATCGTGGAGAACGGCAGCAGCGGCAGCACCGTAGCCGCGCCGATCGCGCGCGCCGTCATGGACGAATACTTGGGGTTCGGAGCGGATGCAATTTAGGGACACGCAGCGGCTGTTCGAGCGCGGGGCCGCGCCGCTCGGCAGCATGAGCCGTTTCCTGCGCGGCCTGCACCTCGATGGGCCGCTGCTCGGGGGGCTGCTGCTGCTCGCCGCGCTCGGCCTTTTCGTGCTCTACAGCGCCGTCGGCGACCACTTCGAACTGTGGCGACGCCAGTGCCTGAGGCTCACCCTTGCCCTGGGCGTTTTGCTGCTGGCAGCGCAGGTGCCGCCCGACCTCATGCGGCGCTGGGCGCCGTGGGCCTATGCCGTCGGGCTCGTGCTGCTGGTCCTCGTCCTTGCCGTCGGCGACATCAGCCAGGGCGCGCAACGCTGGCTCGATCTCGGCGTCCGCTTCCAGCCCTCGGAGATCATGAAGCTGGCCGTGCCGATGATCGGGGCGTGCTACCTGCACCATCGCCAGCTCCCGCCGAGCGCGGGGGCGCTGCTGGTGGTAGCCGTGCTCATCGCCGCCCCGGCCGCGCTCATCGCCGTGCAGCCCGACCTGGGAACCGCGGTCCTCATCGGCGCCTCCGGCCTGCTCGTGATCGTGCTCGCGGGGCTGCCGTTCCGGCTCATGATCGGGCTCGGCCTCCTGTCGGTGCCCGGGGCCTGGGCGCTCTGGCATTTCATGCACGATTACCAGCGGCAGCGGGTGCTGACGCTGCTGAACCCCGACAGCGACCCGCTGGGGGCGGGCTACAATATTATCCAATCGAAAATTGCGATCGGTTCGGGCGGTCTGTTCGGAAAAGGCTGGACCAACGGCAGCCAGGCGCAGCTCGATTTTCTTCCCGAGCGGGACACCGACTTCATCTTTGCCGTCCTCGGCGAGGAGCTCGGCCTGCTGGGCGCGCTGAGCCTCCTGGGTATTTACCTGTTCGTGGCCGGGCGCGGGCTCTACATCGCGATCAACGCGCGCGACACGTTCTCGCGACTGCTCGCCGGCAGCATCAGTTTCACGTTTCTGGTGTACGTGTTCGTCAATACGGCCATGGTGACCGGCCTGGTCCCCGTCGTCGGCATTCCGTTACCGCTGGTCAGCTATGGCGGTACCTCGATGGTGACCCTGCTGGCGGGATTCGGTATTCTCATGTCGATTCACACGCACCGAAAATTCGTGCCGCATTGAACACGAGAATGCAACGCTTGACATTCATTAAAGTACTCTCCCTGGTCTCGCTGGCGCTGTTCCTGGCGCCGCCGGCGTTCGCGCTCGATGTCGAACGGGACGACGTGCAACAGTTCATCGAGCGGATGGCCACCGAGCACGATTTCGACCGCGACGAGCTTGCGGCAGTGCTGGCGCAGGCGGAAACCCAGCAATCCATACTCGACGCGATCAGCCGGCCCGCGGAAAGGACGCTGGAGTGGCACGAGTACCGCAACATCTTCCTGACGCCCGAACGGGTCGAAGCCGGCGCCGAATTCTGGCGTACCCACCATGACGTGCTGCAGCGCATCAGCGAGGAAACGGGCGTTTCCTGCGAGATCCTGGTCGGCATCATCGGTGTCGAGACCTACTTTGGCCGCATCACGGGTCGGTATCGCGTGCTGGATGCCTTGTCCACCCTGGCATTCGACTACCCGCCGCGCTCCACGTTCTTCACGCGCGAGCTCGAGCAATTCCTCCTGCTCACGCGCGAGGAAGGGATGGACGCGACGGACGCCACCGGCTCCTACGCGGGCGCGATGGGCGCGCCCCAGTTCATGCCGAGCAGCTTCCGCGCGTACGCGGTCGACTCCAGCAATGACGGTCGGCGCGACATCTGGACCGACTGGCAGGACGTGATTGGTAGCGTTGCCAATTATTTCGTCGAGCACGGCTGGCAGCGCGGCAACCCGGTGGTGGCCCAGGCGAGCCTCGGCTCCAACTGGGAAGGTACCGCGGAGACGTCCTCCAATTCACTGTCTCCTAAGGGAACGGTCGCCAGCCTGAGCCGCCAGGGCGTGGTGTTCGCCACGGATCTTGCCGATGACCAGGAGAGCGAGCTGCTGGTGCTCGCGGGCGACCAGGGCGACGAGTACTGGGTCGGCTTCCACAATTTCTTCGTCATTACCCGCTACAACCGAAGTGTGATGTACGCGCTGGCGGTGCACCAGCTCGGGCAGGAAATCGCGCTCGAGGTCGAACGGAGTGAAAGCTGACTTTTTGAAGGCCGGCGCGCTGCTGTTGCTGGTACTGGCGACGGGCTGCGCCTCGCAGCGGCCGGCGCCTGCCGCCGATCCCGAGCCGGTATCGGAAAGCCGCAGCCGCTACGGCAACGGTCCCATCTACGAGGTGCACGGGCGGCGTTACGTGGTGCTCGACTCGAGCGCGGGCTACCGCGAACGCGGCATCGCCTCCTGGTACGGCAAGAAGTTCCACGGCCGGCTCACCTCGAGCCGCGAGCGCTACGACATGTACGCCATGACCGCCGCGCACAAGACGCTGCCGCTGCCGACCATGGCGCGGGTCACCAATCTCAAGAACGGCAAGAGCGTCGTGGTCCGGGTCAATGACCGCGGGCCGTTTGTCGCCAACCGCCTCATCGACCTGTCCTATGCCGCTGCCGAGGCCATCGGCATTGTCGAGGCCGGCACCGGGATGGTCGAAGTCGTCGCGCTCCGCGATTACCAGGTAGCCGGCACGACGCCGGCCGCGCCCCCCGAGCCGGTCGCCGCAGCGGCGCGCGAGGCCGCCTCCGCCGTGTCGGAGGCCATGCTGTACCTGCAGGTCGGTGCGTTCGGCGATGCCGAGAACGCGCACCGCCGCTTTGCAATGCTCAAGGATGGCGGTATCGAACCGGCATTCGTGCATGAAGACGCGGCGGTCCGCCCGGCGCTGTACCGCGTCCGCATAGGCCCGATCGCGAACGTCGCGCAGTACGACTCGCTGGTACTGAAACTGAAGAATCTCGGGATCTCCGAGATGCATCTTGTTACCGAATAAGCCACAGGAAACCCCGTCCCGGATGAACGACAAGCTTTCAGGCCGCCTCGTCGCGCTGCTCGCCTTACTGCTGGCGGTGCCGATGGCACCCGCAACGACTCTCGCGCAGGACATCCCGATACCCGCACCGCCGACGATCGGCGCCAAGAGTTACTTCGTGATGGCTGGCAAGACCGGACGAGAGCTCGCCTCTTTCGAACCGGACGAAAAGCTCGCGCCGGCGAGTCTCACGAAGCTGATGACGGCCTACGTCGTGTTCAAGGCGCTCGACGAAGGCCAGATCGCGCTCGATGACCAGGTCACCGTGAGCGAGAAGGCCTGGCGCACGGGCGGTTCGAGGATGTTTATCGAGGTCGGCACGCGCGTCAAGGTGAGCGACCTGATCATGGGGGTCATCGTGCAATCCGGCAACGACGCCAGCGTGGCGCTGGCGGAACACGTGGCCGGCACCGAAGCCGTGTTCGCCGAAGTGATGAACCGCTATGCGGCCGCGCTCGGCATGCAGAACTCGCATTTCATGAATGCGACGGGTTTACCCGGCGAAGAGCATTACTCGACGGCCCGCGACCTCGCGATTCTCGCACGCGCGATCGTCGAGGAGTTCCCCGATTACTACCGCTGGTACTCGACCAAGGAATTCACGTACAACGACATCAGCCAGCGCAACCGCAATGCCCTCCTCTGGCGGGACTCGAGCGTCGACGGCATGAAGACCGGCCACACCGATGACGCCGGATATTGCCTGGTATCGTCGGCAGAACGCGAAGACATGCGCGTCATCTCCGTGGTCCTCGGCACTGCCAGTTCCAAGGCACGTATCGACGGCAGCCAGGCGCTGCTGAACTACGCCTTCCGCTTCTACGAAACACGCCTCCTGTACAGGGCCGGCGAAGCGGTCGCGGAAGCTCGCATCTGGAAGGCGGCGAACGAATTCACCCCGCTCGGCCTGCCGCAGGACCTTTACATCACGATCCCGCGCGGCAGCTTTGATAAAGTGGAGTCGGTGCTGAACATGCCGGCCGTGCTGCTGGCGCCGGTGGCCCAGGGCCAGCCGCTCGCCGAGTTGCAGGTCACGCTCAACGGCAACAGCGTGCTGAACCAGCCGCTGCGTGCGCTGGACCCGAACCCCGAAGGTTCGATCTGGCAGCGTGCGCGGGACGGAGTCATGCTCTGGTTCGAGTGACAATGACGGACAGCCTGCTCGAGTTTCCGTGCGATTTCCCCATCAAGATGATGGGGCGGGACCGACCTGAATTCCGGGATGCCGCATTCGAGGTGATCGAACGGCATGCCGGCCCGGTAGCGGATGACGCCGTTCGGGAGTCGTCCAGCCGCCAGGGGCGATTCCTGTCCATCACCGTGACCATCAGGGCGACCAGCCAGCAGCAGCTCGACGATATCTATCGCGAGCTCAGCAGCCACGAGCAGATTCTCGTCGCCTTATGACCAAGCCTGCGGAAACCGTCGGCCATGCCATCGATCCCTCGCCCATCATCGTGCGCAACCTCGGGCGCCAGGAATACGAGCCGCTCTGGCGTTCGATGCAGCGGTTCACGGAAGAACGCGATGCGTTGACACCGGACGAGCTGTGGTTCACCGAGCATCCGCCGGTGTTCACGCTCGGGCTGAATGCGAAACGGGAGCACCTGTTGGCGCCCGGGGACATTCCCGTGGTGCAGATCGACCGCGGCGGGCAGGTGACCTATCACGGCCCCGGGCAGCTCATGATTTACCCATTGATCGATCTCAAGCGTGCGGGCCTCGGCGTGCGGGCGCTCGTTACCGCGCTCGAGAAATCCGTTATCGACCTCGTTGGCGCATTCGGCGTGGAAGCCGCGTGCCGCGCCGGGGCTCCCGGGGTTTACGTCGGGGAGCGGAAGCTGGCGAGCGTGGGGTTGCGGGTGCGGCGCGGGGCCAGTTACCACGGGATGGCGTTGAACGTGGATCTCGACCTTGAGCCGTTTTTGCGGATTAATCCTTGTGGGTATGCGGGGTTGGAGATGGTTGACCTGGCGCGGCTCGGTATCGGGGACGACCTGCCGGAGGTGGCTCGGAAGTTTGAGTCGTTGTTTGTAGAGCGGCTGGGGTTCGCGATCGAATAGCGCCGGGGCTGGCGGAGGCGTGCTCGGGGGGAGGGGCCTTCGGCGCCGGCCACGAGCACGTCCCTGTGGGCCTGCGGG
>CBFGSB010000108.1:0-10210 GCA_965651325.1 uncultured Chromatiales bacterium
GCTCCACTTGATTCAGATCAATGCGGAGCCAGTTCGCTCTGGTAACGTGACGATCGTCGGATCTCCACGGAGGTAAAAGTGACATGGAAGAACTGATGACCAGGGGCCTGAAGATCTACACCGCGGCGCTGTGCGTGAGCGCCATCGTGGCCTTTGTGCTGACCGCGCCGCAGCTTTCCGCTTTTGCGGGCATGGCCGTCCTGGCGGCGATCGTCGGGACCATGGGCAGCGCCATGGTGCGCGACATGCGGACCGTCGAAATCACGAGCGCGTCGTCCCGATAACGGCACGGACTGGCGTCGCGAGGCGCAGCGCTCGAATGCCGGCGCTTGCCGGCATTTTTCACGACGCGCCCGAATCCGCCGTGCGAGGCGGTTATCTCCATGCTCCCGCAGCGGTGCCGCGAAGGGTTCGGGTCAGTTGCAGCCGGTAGCCGCCGGTACCGCGATGATCCTGGCCGCGCCGCGCTCTGTGCGTATGCGGGTCGGATCCGCCGGATCGGCGAAGTAGAGGTCGGGCGTCGGACGGCCGGTCGTGACGTACGCGTAAATATCGGCGGCTACCTGCGCCGGGGCACCCCATTGCGTGTTGTGGCCGAGGTCCGTCTGGCCTTCGGCCGGCAAGGTTGCCTTGCCGTATTCTTTCCAGGTGTACCCCGACCGACACGCCGCGGCGGCGGCGTCGAGTGCCGCGCGCAGCGCGCGCTGGTCGGCCTCATGGAAGACCACGTCCTGCGTTGCCCAGAGGATTAGCGAGTCGACCTGCAGGTCGGCCAGCTCCGCGGTGTTGTCGACTTCCAGCAGTGCCTCGGCGGCGCCGAGCCAGGTGCCGAGCCGGACGCGAGCCGACTCCGGCACGATTTGCCGGAGGAAGTCCGGATCCGCCGTGGCATCCGCGACCCAGTTCGCCGCCATGAAGCTTTCGGCGCGCGGATCGGCATCGAGCGGGGTGCGCTCATAGGCGTCGCGCGGCCAGGCGCCGAAACTTGCGTCGGCTTCCAGAGCACCGCGCCACCGGCCGGGGAGGCCGGCGCCATCGCCCTGGAGCGTGCTCTCGAGGATGAAACCCTCGAGAACCGGATTGCCGGCGACCCGCGCGGCGGTGCCGATCAGCACCAGGCTGTCCACCTTCGCCGGACGGGTGAGCGCTACCTCTTGCGCGACCAGGCTACCCATTGAGTGCCCGACCAGGTGCGCCGATGCGATGCGCTTAGAGTCCATGAACGCCAGCAGGTCGCGCGCAAAATCGGCCATCTCGAAGCAGGTACGCGGTTCGGCCGCGCACGCGGCGCCGTCGGGCATCGACGAGCCCCCGTGGCCCCGGAGGTCCGGGATGTAAACGTGAAGATCCGGGTCCAACGCAAGGAGCGCGTCGACGGTGGGGTAGAACGAGCGGCTCGAATCGGTATAGCCGTGGAGCAGGATGATGACCTCATGGCCGTCGTGATTGCCGGCCTCGACGTACTGCATGTCGATTCCGGTCGGCAATGCAGCCGTCTTCTTTGCGTAGCCGCCCGCGCCGCCTTCGGCGGACGCGTCGGCGAATGCGGCCGTCAGCAGGCACAGCGCGGAAAGCAGCAATGCGGGCGCCGGTATGTTCATGTCGATGCTCATGGCAGCTTCCGTTCAAAGGCGGTCGAGCGCGAGTAGAGCCGTGTCACCCAGCCAGGCTTCCTCGAACTCCGTCCGGGTACTCTCGATGTCCCGTTCGCCGGCCGCCATGCGCGACTGGAGCAAGCCCCACAAGGCCCAGCCGTTCCGGGGGAGCTGTCGGAGCGCCTCTTCGAAGACGCCGGCCGCTTCCTCTGCGCGCCCTTGCTGGAGAAGCACCGCACCGAGTGTCTGCCGCACCGGGTAATACCAGTAGGGCGGTTCCATGTAGGGGATCGTATCCTCCAGGGCGATCGCCTCCGCGAGATGGTGCTCGGCCGCGCGGTAGTCGCCGGCGGACTGCGCAATGCGGCCTTCCACGACATGCCTGGCAATGCCCAGCACATCGCGCGCCGGAAGGTACTGTGCCTCCAGGCCGCTCATGTCCGCATCGGCGATCAGGCGTTCGATGGACCGCACCTCGTTGCGGGCTCCCTCGCGATCGCCGCTGCGGGCGAGGCCCACCCCGCGCGCGTAATGCCAGAAGCCTTGCACGAACGGGAAGCGATCGCCGGGATCCGGCAGCGCGAGGATGATCGCAGGATCGCTGAACTGGGCGTGGGCGGTGTACGGCGCCGTCAGGATCGCCTGTACCCAGGCCAGGTCTTTCGAGACGTCTTCGGAGGTCACGGCCGCGAGTTTTTCAGCGCTGGCGATGACGTCCTCCGTCAATCCCGCCATTTGTGCCGAAACCATCAGGTAATGAATGTTGTGCGGGTAATAGCCGAAACGGTAGAGCTTGCTCGACGCCTTGCCGGCTTGCGCGAGGAAAGCTTCGTCGGCCGCGATCGCTTCGCGATTGACCTCGATGGAATCCTCGAATCGGCCGATCCGGACGTAGATGTGTGCAGGCATGTGCGAGAGGTGGCCCGCCGCCGGCATGGCGCCGCGCAGCCGATCGGCGACGGCTTCCGCAATTTCCGGATGGGCCGTGGCCTCGAACGCATGGATGTAGAGATGCGCCGCGCCCGGATGGTCGGGGCGGAGTGCCATCGCTGTCTCGAGCGTCGCCACGATTTCGCCACCATGGCCCTTCGGGGTCGCGCCATCTGCCTCCCAGTAATCCCAGGGCTGGAGATTCATCAGCGCATCCGCATAGAGGGTAAGGACGTCCACGTCCTTCGGGTAGTCCCGCGCAACTTCCCCGATGGCATGCGCCCACGCCTCGTTGAGTACGGCACGGTCTTCCGATGCATCCGCATCGTAGCGCTTGGCCAGCGCGTCGATCAGCGCTCGTTCCTTGTCCGATACGCGGTCTTGCAACGCCTGCGCCGCCCGCAGCGCCGCGAACGCCGGCGCGATCGCCGCATCGTGCATGCCGTCATTGATGTTGGGGCCGAGCACGAACGCCTCGCCCCAGAAGCACATTGCACATTCGGGGTCGATCCGGCGCGCTTCACGGAAAGAGCGGTGAGCCTCCGCGTGATTGAATGCCCAGGTCAACCGCCAACCCTGGTTGAACCAGGCTTGCGCTTCGGGCTTCGCGGTCGTGATCCGCATCTCGAGCGAACCCAGGCCCTCGTACAGCGGCGGGCGCCCGCCTGCCGGGTCGTCTGCCAGCGCGCCGGCATGCTCCAGGCCGGGTTGGAAGAGTTCCTTGCCGCGCTCGGGCGCTCCCATTTCGTGGGCCGGCGCGGAAGGAATCGCGGCAGGGCCCGCGATGAGAACGGCCGCGAGGCCGGAAGCGAGCGTGCGCTTGCGCATGACGTGGTCCTTGTGTTCGGTTCGGGGCCGCGACCATAGACGTGGCGCGGCTCTCGCGGGAGAGGCAGAATGGCCGAAATCGTGCGAGATGAGCCAAGCGCAGGGGGGAAGGTGTCGAAGCGGGTCAGCATCGTGGTCTTTCGCGAATGCGATCCTTCGATCATCTACGGCGTTTACGACACGCTCTGGGCCGCCGGAACCTTCTGCAAGACGCCGCCCGGCGAGCCGATCTTCCAGCCGCGCATCGTCGCGGCAGACAGCGGGCCGCTCGAGCTCATTACCGGCGTCAGCATAGTTCCGCAGGACGCGATCGCCGACGTCGGGCACACGGACATCGTCTTCGTGCCGAACGTAATCGTGATGACGCCGGAGGACCTGCATGCTCTCGATCGCCGGCTTATCGGGTGGATCGCGGAGATGCACCGGCAGGGCGCCCTGATCTGCTCTGCCTGCGGAGGCTCGCTGGTGCTGGCCGCGGCCGGGCTGCTGGCCGGCCGCGAGACGACGACGCACTGGAGCCATGTGCCCGTGTTCCGCCGCGAGTTTCCCGACGTCCGGCTGCACGAGGACCGCATCCTGGTGCAGACCGGCGACGGCCATCGCATCGTCTCCTGCGGCGGCGCCTCGTCGTGGCAGGACCTCGCGCTCTACCTCATCGCGCGCTACGGCAGCAGCGAGGAAGCAATCCGGATTTCGAAGTTCTTCCTCTACGAATGGCATCGGGACGGGCAGCTCCCCTATGCTTCGATGGCGGCCAATGTCGTGCACGGGGACGCCGTCGTCCTCAGGTGCCAGACCTGGCTCGGGCAGAACTACGAGCGTGCGAACGCGGTCGCCGAGCTGGTGCGCATCTCGGGCTTGCCCAAACGCACGTTCGACCGCCGGTTCAGGGCGGCTACCGGTTACTCGCCGCTCGCCTATGTGCAGGCCCTGCGCATCGAGGAGGCGAAACAGATGCTGGAAAGCGGCTCCGCTCCGGTCGACGAGGTCGGGCGCGAGGTCGGCTACGAGGACGCCGCCTCGTTCCGGCGGCTGTTCCGCCGCCTGGCGGGGATGTCGCCCGGGGATTATCGCCGGCGCTTCAGGATTCCCGACTATGCGCGGCCGGGTTGATGCGCAGGGTCAATGAGTGAACCGCAGGAATGAAAATATGCAACGCACCAATACGTTCAAGCTCTACGGCGACCGCCTCTCCGGCAACTGCTACAAGGTAAAGCTGGTCTGCGCCGAGCTCGGCATCCTCTACGAGTGGCAGGAGGTCGACATCCTGTCGGGTGCAACACGCACGCCGGAATTCCTGGCGATGAACCCGAACGGGAAGATCCCGCTGCTCGCGTTGCCCAACGGGCGCTACCTTGCCGAGTCCAACGCCATCATCGCTTACCTCGCCGACGGCACCGAGCTCACGGGCGGCGACGACTTCGAACGCGCCCAGGTCCTGCAATGGATGTTCTTCGAGCAGTACAGCCACGAGCCGCATGTCGCCACGGCCCGCTTCG
Organism: uncultured Chromatiales bacterium; assembly: GCA_965651325.1. Lineage (GTDB taxonomy): Bacteria > Pseudomonadota > Gammaproteobacteria > Steroidobacterales > Woeseiaceae > IDS-8. The sequence continues at coordinate 4,853 of CBFGSB010000108.1, forward strand.
TGGTGAAGTACCTCGGCAATCCGCCGGACCGGGCGCAGTGGCTCGAGGAGCGCCGGGCGGCGGGCTACAAGGCGCTGGGCGTCATGGAACAGGTGCTTGCGAAATCGCCCTACATGGTCGGTGAGAACTTCACCCTTGCCGACGTGTCGCTGTTTGCCTACACGCACGTTGCGCACGAGGGGGGCTTCGACCTCGCTGCCTATCCCGCCATCCGTGCCTGGATCGAGCGCATCGAGCAACGCCCGCGGTTCCTGCCGATGTAGGCCGATACGCATCCCGCGATTGTGCAATCCGGAAGCCATCGCTACTATTTGGCCTGAGAGCTGGCCAATCCGAGCCAGGCAAAAAGAAATGTGCATATGAATATCTACGTAGGCAATCTCCCTTACTCGACGACTGACGAAGACCTGCGCGCCGCATTCGCGGCGTACGGGAGTGTCACGTCGGCACGGGTCGTGTTCGATCGCGAAACGGGCCGGTCGAGAGGTTTTGGTTTCGTCGAGATGGCGAGTTCGAGCGAAGCGCACGCCGCCATCGAAGCGTTGAACCAGACCGACATGCAGGGCCGCCAACTCCGCATCAACGAAGCGCGCGCCCGCCGCTAGGCAACAAAAAGCGCGGGGCATTCGCCTCGGCGCCCCAGGCAGGCACTCCGGCGGCTGCATCGCCGCTCGCGGAGTACCGATGCTGGATTTCCCAGGCTATCCGTCAACGACCGATGCCGCTGCCTCCTTGCGGCCATGACGGCGCATCGCCTGCCGTCGACGCTCCATTGAAAGCCGCTCGCCCATGCTATAGATTGAAGAGGACACCACGGCCAGCGAGCTCCCGGCTGGCCGGATCGTAAAAGCATCCGCTTGCCGTCCCGCGCGCACGACCCGGCGCGCCGGCGCGCATTCCCCTACATCCTTTCCGATCGGAACCTCGCCAGCATGCCGTCTCCGGACGCCCGATGGATGCCATTGCCCGTTGGAGGAGCCCATGTTCCCGGCGTTTGGTCACCTTGCGGCACAGATGCTCGTGCACATCCTGCTGATGAACGCGGTCGCGCCGCTGCTGGCGCTGGCGGCGCGCGGCATCGTGGGGCAGGGCCGGGTGAGCCTGCTGGCGCCGGCGACGGTCGTGCAGGTCGCGGCGCTGTGGGCGTGGCACGCTCCTCCCGTGCTCGAAACGGCGGTGCGGTCGGGCGGGCTGCATCTCGTCATGCAGGGCTCGCTGCTGCTCGCTGCCTCCTGGTTCTGGTCGGCCGTGTTCGCCGGCCGCGAACCGCGCTGGCGCGCGATCCTGGCATTGCTCGTGACCGGCAAGCTCGTGTGCCTGCTCGGGGTGCTGCTGGTGTTCGCGCCGCGCGCCCTGTACGGCGGGCTTGCGGCCGGGCACGCCGGGTCTGCCGGAACGCTGCTGGCCGACCAGCAGCTCGCGGGGCTGCTGATGCTGGTCGCCTGCCCGGCCACCTACGTGGCTGCCGGTATCGTCATCGCCGCGCGCTGGCTGGGCCGCATCGATGCGGATCCCCGCGCATCGAATGCGCAGCATGCGGCTTAGCGCGATCCGATGGGGGCGACTGGTCCGGTACGGCGCCGGCTTCCTGGTAATCGCACTCGTTGCCGGAGCGCTGTTCGTGTGGTCCGGGCTCTACAACGTCGCCGCCTCCAGCGACCACTGGGCGATCACGAACTGGGTACTCGAGCGCGTGCGCGTGGAGTCCGTCGACACCTGGAGCTCGTTCGTCGATGCGCCGCCGCCGCTCGACGATGCGGATCGTGTCAGGCTCGGCGCCGCGCACTTCGAGGGCGGGTGCACGCCCTGCCACGGCCGACCCGGCGCACCCCTCAATGCCATCGCAGAGTCGATGCTGCCCGTGCCTCCGCCGCTGACCGAAAGCCTTAAGGAGCTGGATACCGAGGAAGTCTTCTGGATCGTCAAGCACGGGCTCAAGTTCACGGCCATGCCGGCGTGGTCATCGCAGCCGCGCGACGACGAGGTGTGGGCCGTGACGGCCTTCCTGCTGCGGCTGCAGGATCTCTCCGGCGCGGATTATCGCGAGCTGTCCGGAGTCGCTCGTGGCGGCGACGAGCGGCAGAGCAGCGCCGAGCTCGCCCGGAGCAGCGAGCCCGTTGCGCTCACCGAGTGCGTGCGCTGCCACGGCGACGCGTCGACGCCGCCGCTCTCCGCTTTCATACCGCTGCTGAACGGCCAGCCGCGCGTATATCTCGAGCGCGCGCTCAGCGAGTACGCGCAAGCCTCCCGGCCGAGCGGCATCATGCAGCCGGTCGCGAACCTCCTCACCGAAACGGAGCGGCGGCGCATCAGCGCCTGGTACGCCGGTCTGCAGCCGCCGCCGGTCCCGCAGGAAGAAGCCGCGGACGCGAATGCCGGCGGCCGGCGGTTGGCGCAGGAAGGCGATCCCGGGCATGGCATACCGCCGTGCCTCGCCTGCCATTCCGCCGGGCACCCGGAGAGCTTCCCGTCGCTGGCCGGACAGAATGCGGCCTACCTTGCGCTGCAGCTCGACCTGTTCCGCGACGGTGACCGCGACGACACCGTCTACGGGCAGATCATGACGGCGATTGCCGGCCGCCTGACAAAGGAGCAGGCCGAGCACGCGGCGCGGTACTTCGCTTCGCTTCCGCCGATGGCCGCACCGGCCGACGCGGCCCGGTCCCGATGAGCGCGCGCGCGCGCTGCCTGTCGTTTTGCGCCGCGGCGCCGCTGCTGGCAGCGGGCTGCAGCGGCGTGCAGTCCGCCCTCGCGCCGGCCGGTGCCGAGGCGGAGCGTATCGACCTCTTGTTCCGGTCCGTCACGCTATTCTGCACGCTGGTTTTCCTGGCCGTGCTCGCGGCGTTGGCCGTGGCGCTGCTCGGACGAAACACCTGGCGGGAAAAGCTCTCGCGTGAACGGGTGATCGTCGGGGCCGGGATCTTCTTCCCCGTTACCGCGCTCACGGTGCTGCTCGGCTACGGCATCTACGTCATGAGCCTCGGCGAGACCGCGCAGGCGGGGAACGGGCTGCGCCTGAGCGCGAAGGATCCGGCGATCGACACCCCGCCGGGCTCCGGGCTGCGCGTTCTCGTGACCGGCGAACGCTGGTGGTGGCGGGTCGAGTACGCGACACCCGACGGCCGCCGCTTCGAATCCGCCAACGAGTTGCGCCTGCCCGTAGGCGAGGCGGTGCCGGTCATGCTCGCGTCGGCGGACGTGATCCACAGCTTCTGGGCGCCGAGCCTGGCCGGGAAGCTCGACATGATCCCGGGCCGCGTGAACACGCTGACACTCACGGCGACCGAGCCCGGCGTGAGCCGCGGGCAATGCGCGGAGTACTGCGGCGGCGCACACGCGCTCATGGCTTTTTACGTCGTCGCCATGCCGCCGGAGGAGTTCTCGGCATGGCTGGAGCAGGAAAGCGGGCCCGCTGAGGACCCCGGCGAGCGGGATGCCGCCATCGGCCGTGGCCTGTTCATGACCCACGGCTGCGGTGGCTGCCACACAGTGCGCGGCACCACAGCCAGCGGCACCATCGGGCCCGACCTGACGCACGTCGGCAGCCGACTGTCGCTGGGTGCCGGCATCCTGCCGAACGAAGCCGCGACGTTCGCGCGCTGGATCCGCGACAACCAGCACGTGAAGCCCGAGAACCTGATGCCGCCGTACGGCATCTTCGACGACGAAGAGCTTGCGCAGCTTGCTGCGTACCTCGAGCACCTGGAGTAACGGCACGATGGCAGACGAGCTTCCCAACCCGCTGCCGCGTCCCGAGGGCGAGCTCGAGGCGCTGGAGCGCGCCTGGGCCACGCCTAAAGGCTGGCGAGTGCTTAGCGCCGTGAACAACACCGTCATCGGGGTCTTCTACATCGGCGCGGCGTTCGGGTTCTTCGTGATCGCCGGACTCTTGGCGCTTCTCATGCGCACGCAGCTCGCCGTCGGCGACAACGACTTCGTCGGCCAGGAGCTCTACAACCAGATGTTCACCGTGCACGGCACGACGATGATGTTCCTGTTCGCCGTGCCGGCTGTGGAAGCGCTCGGTGTCATGCTGCTGCCGCAGATGCTCGCGGCGCGCGACCTGCCGTTCCCGCGCCTGTCCGCGTTCGCGATCTGGGCCTACATCATCGGCGGCACCGTGTTCGCGACGACGATCCTGTACGACCTGGCGCCCGCCGGCGGCTGGTTCATGTATCCACCGCTGACGCTGTCGGAATTCTCGCCGGGCGACAACGCGGACTTCTGGCTGCTCGGCATCGGTTTCATCGAGATCTCGGCAATCGCGGGCGCGATCGAGATCGTTGTCGGCACGCTCAGGACGCGGCCGCCGGGTATGTCGCTCATGAAAATGCCGATCTTCGCCTGGGCGATGCTGATCTTCGCCGCGATGATCATGTTCGCATTCCCGGCGGTGATCCTCGCGACCATGATGCTGGAGATCGAACGCTCGTTCGGCTGGCCGTTCTTCACCGCCGCGCTCGGCGGCGACCCCTTGCTGTGGCAGCACCTGTTCTGGTTCTTCGGCCATCCGGAGGTCTACATCATCTTCCTGCCGGCGGCAGGGCTGGTGTCCATGATCGTGCCGACGATGGCGCAGAAACCGCTGGTGGGTTACCGGCTGATCGTGGTGGCGCTGGTTGCGACCGGCTTCTTCAGCTTCGGCCTGTGGGTGCACCATATGTTCACGACGGGCATACCCGGCCTGAGCCTCGCCTTCTTTTCCGCGGCCAGCATGGCGGTGGCGGTGCCGTCCGGCATCCAGGTCTTTTCCTGGATTGCGACCATGGCATCCAGCCGCAAGCGCTTCCGCATCAACACGCCTTCCCTGTTCGTGCTCGGCTTCCTGGTGATTTTCACGATTGGCGGCCTGACCGGTGTGATGGTGGCGATGGTCCCGATCGATTTCCAGGTGCACGACACGTACTTCGTGGTCGCGCATTTTCACTACGTGCTGGTCGGCGGCATGGTGTTCCCGCTGTTCGCGACGTTCTACTACTGGGCGCCGATGGTGAGCAGGAACATGCTCTCCGAACGGCTGGGGCGCTGGGTGTTCTGGCTGATGTTCGCCGGGTTCAATATCGCGTTCCTGCCGATGCACCTGACCGGGCTGCTCGGGATGCCGCGACGCGTATGGACGTATCCTTCCGAGCTCGGCTGGGACGGGCTCAACATGACCTCGACGGTCGGCGCCTACGTGCTGGGGGCAGGTGTGCTGCTGTTCGTCATCGACCTCATCGTCCGTTTCCGGCCGGGGCAGGGACCGGGCAATCCCTGGGGCGCCGGCACGCTCGAATGGCTGCCGAACGACGTGTACTCGACGCGCAGCATTCCGCTCGTGACCAGCCGTGAGCCGCTCTGGGACCAGCCGAACCTGGC
>CBFGSB010000109.1:0-10195 GCA_965651325.1 uncultured Chromatiales bacterium
AACCTGGGGGTCACGGGCCTGCGCGTGCGGCTGGACGGCGGCGCGGACGAGTCCTGGGAGGCGATTGCCCGGCGCATTTGCCTCGGGAACAGGAGCGCCGTCGCGGAGCGGAAGACGCGCGAAACCGACGTCCGGGTAGAGCTCGACCTCGACCGCGAAGCGCCGGTACAGGTCCGGACCGGCATCGGGTTCCTCGATCACATGATCGAGCAGATCGCGTATCACGGCGGGTTTGCGCTCGAGCTGCAGGCCGAAGGCGACCTGCACGTCGACGAGCACCATACGGTCGAGGACTCTGCGCTCATTCTCGGCCAGGCGCTGAAGACCGCACTCGGCGACAAACGCGGCATTGCGCGCTACGGTTTCGTGCTGCCGATGGACGAGGCACAGGCGCGGGTCGCTCTCGACCTGTCGGGCCGCAGCTACTTCACGTTCGAGGGGGCCTTCGGCCGCGAGCGCGTCGGCGAGCTGCCGACAGAGCTGGTGCCGCATTTCTTTCGCTCGCTGGCGGACGCCCTGGGCGCGGCGATCCAGGTCTCGGTTCACGGCGATAACGCGCACCACATGATCGAAGCCTGCTTCAAAGGGCTCGGCCGCGCACTGCGGCAGGCGATACGGCGCGAGGGCACGGACCTGCCCAGCAGCAAGGGAGTTCTGTGAGGCGTGTCGTCATCATCGAGAACGGCGGGGCGAACCTCGCGTCGCTGCGGTTCGCGCTCGAGCGGCTGGGCTGCACGCCTGAGCTCACGGCCGATGCCGGGGTGATCAGGGCGGCGACGCACGTCATCCTCCCCGGCGTCGGGGCGGCGGCGGACGGCATGGCGCGGCTGCGCGCCCGCGGGCTCGAGGAGGTGATCCCCGGTCTCGTGCAGCCGGTGCTGGGCATCTGCCTCGGCATGCAACTGCTCTACGAGAAGTCGGAGGAGCGCGACACGCCCTGCCTCGGCGTCATTCCGGGTACGGCAACGCGCTTTACCCCCGCGGCCGACCGGCCCGTGCCGCACCTGGGATGGAACCGGCTGCAGCGCTACGGGGAGGGGCAACTGGTCGACGGGGTCGAGGACGCCTGGGCGTGGTTCGCTCACAGCTATGCGCTGCCCGTGGGCACGGAGACGCTGGCGACCGCGGGATACGGCGGCGAGTTTTCGGCCGTGGTTGCGCACGAGAATTTTTATGGTGCCCAGTTTCATCCCGAGCGCTCGGGGCGCACGGGCACTGCGCTGCTGAAGAACTTCCTGGCGCTCGACCACTAGTGTCCTGTCCTGCAACCAACTTGGCTATTTACGGGACAGGACACTAGTGCTGCTCATACCCGCAATCGACCTCCGCGGCGGCCGCTGTGTACGGCTGCACCAGGGGAACTTCGACGCCGAGACGCGCTACGACGGCGAGCCGCGGGAGTGGCTGGACCGCTATCGCGAGCTCGGCGCAAGCTGGCTGCACGTCGTCGATCTCGACGGTGCGCGTGACGGGGCCCAGGGCAACCGCGCCGCGATTCTCGGACTGGCGGCGCAAGAGGGCGTGAAGCTCCAGGTCGGCGGCGGCATACGGGATGCCGCCACCGTCGAGGCCCTGCTCGGCGCGGGCGTCGCGCGCGTCGTCATCGGCAGCGTGGCCGTGAGCGACCCTGCGCAGGTCCGCCAATGGCTGCGGCGCTTCGGTGCCGACGCCATCGTGCTCGCCTTCGACGTGCGCCTGGAGGCCGACGGCGTCCCGCGCTGCGCCATCCACGGCTGGCGCAAGGGAACCCCGCTGTCGCTGTGGCAGGCCGTGGAGCACTACCGCGCGGAGGGCCTGCGCCACGTCCTGTGCACCGACATCGCCCGGGACGGCGCCCTCTCGGGGCCCAACCTGCACATATATAAGGAGAGCGTTCGGCGCTGGCCGCAGATCCGGTGGCAGGCATCGGGCGGCGTGCGCGATGTAGCGGACCTGCGCGACCTGGCAGCGACCGGGGCCGCGGCCGCCATCAGCGGACGCGCATTGCTGGAGCAGAGGCTCACGAAAAGGGAGGTACGGCCATTCTTGCAAAACGCATAATCCCCTGCCTGGACGTCCGCGACGGGCGGGTCGTCAAGGGCGTGCGCTTTCGCGAGCATCGCGACGCCGGCGGCATCCTCGCGCTGGCCGCGCGCTATCGCGACGCGGGCGCCGACGAGCTCGTGTTCTACGACATCACCGCGAGTCCCGAAGGCCGCTCGGTCGACCGGGGCTGGATCGCCCGGGTGGCGCGCCTCATCGATATCCCCTTCTGCGTGGCCGGCGGCATACGCTCGGTAGACGATGCGGAAGCGGTGCTGAACGCCGGCGCGGACAAGATCTCTGTCAATTCCCCGGCGCTTGCGGATCCCGAGCTGGTCGACCGGTTGAGCGAGCGCTTCGGCGCACAGTGCGTCGTGGTCGGCATCGACAGCGAGGGCGCGCCCGGGGACTGGCGCGTCTACCAATACACGGGCGATCCGGGAAAAACCCGGAACACCGCGCGCGCCACGCTGGACTGGGTGCGTGAAGTCCAGCGCCGCGGAGCGGGTGAAATCGTCCTTAACTGCATGACCCGGGACGGCGTTCGATCCGGCTACGACCTCGCACAGCTCCGGGCCGTGCGCGCGGTCTGCGACGTGCCGCTTATTGCTTCCGGCGGCGCCGGTACACCGGAGCACTTCGCGGAAGTCTTCTCCGCCGCACGCGTCGACGGGGCGCTGGCCGCCAGCGTCTTCCACAGCGGCGCCATCGGCGTCGCGGCGCTCAAGTCTTTCCTTCGCGAACGGCAGATCGAGGTACGCCAGTAGCATGCAACCCCTCGACATCGACAAACTGGACTGGAGCAAAACCGGCGGCCTCGTTCCGGCGATCGTGCAGCATGCCCTCACGGGTGCCGTGCTCATGCTCGGCTACATGAATCGTGAGGCACTGCGCGAAACGCTGGCGCGCCAGCGCGTGGTGTTTTACAGTCGTACGCGTCGGCGCCTCTGGGAGAAGGGCGAGACGTCCGGGCATCGCCTGGACGTCGCGAGTGTCAGCGCTGATTGCGACGGCGACACGCTGCTCGTGCGCGCCCTTCCGACCGGCCCTGTGTGTCATACCGGCACACCAACGTGCTTTGCCAACCAGCCCGCGACCGCGGCGGAAAGCCTCGGCTTCCTCGCGGAGTTGCAGGGGATCATTGCGCAGCGGATTGCGGACCAGCCGGAGGGCAGCTACACGGCGCGCCTGTGCGCCGCGGGGCCGGCGCGCATTGCGCAGAAGATCGGGGAGGAAGGAGTGGAAGTCGCGCTCGCCGCGGCTGCCGAAGACGATGCACGCACCGTGGAGGAATCGGCGGACCTCCTGTACCACCTCCTGTTGCTGCTGAAGAGCCGCAACCTGTCGCTCGCGGACGTGGCGCGAACGCTCGCGGAGCGCCACGCCGCCGAACGGACGGTTACGCACGAGGACTACAATGCCTGACCACGGACTTCATGACCCCGCGTTCGAGCGCGATAGCTGCGGTTTCGGGCTTATCGCGAACCTCGACGACAACGCGGGACATTGGGTCGTGGAGACGGCAATCAGCGCGCTCGCGCGGCTTACGCACCGGGGCGCGGTCGCGGCGGACGGCAAGACCGGGGACGGCTGCGGCATCCTGATGAAGGCGCCGGTCCGCTTCCTGCGGGCGATCGCACAGGAAAGCGGGATTGCCACCTCGGAGCGCTTCGCGGCGGGCACCGTGTTCCTGCCGCGGGACGCAGGCCGTGCCGCTGAAGTGCGGCGGGTCGTCGACCAGGCGCTCGTCGACGGCGAACTCGAGGCCGCGGGCTGGCGCGAAGTGCCCGTGGACACGTCCGTCTGCGGCAGCGAGGCGCTGGCGACGCTGCCGCGCATCGAACAGGTGTTCGTGAACGCGCCGGCAGGCATGCAGCGGGCGCATTTCAACCGGCGCCTGTTCCTGGCGCGCCGGCGCGCGGAACGCCGCATGGCCACGATCGACGAAGAGGCCTATGTCGCGAGCCTTTCCTCGGCGACCATTTCCTACAAGGGCATGGTCCTGCCGGAGTCGCTGCCGCGCTTCTACCCCGATCTCCGGGATCCGCGCCTGGAGACCTCGGTCTGCCTCTTTCACCAGCGCTTCTCCACCAACACGCTGCCGCAGTGGCGGCTCGCGCAGCCGTTTCGCTTCCTCGCGCACAACGGCGAGATCAATACGATCCAGGGCAACCGCAACTGGGCCGTGGCACGGGCCGACAACTTCCGGTCCGACAACCTGCACGACGTCTCGGAGCTCGAACCGATCATCTCGCTGACCGGGTCCGACTCGTCGAGCCTGGACAACATGCTCGAGGTGCTGCGCGCCGGCGGCATGGACGTGCTGCAGGCGATGCGCATCCTCATGCCGCCGGCCTGGCAGAACGTCGATGCCCTCGACCCCGACGTCCGCGCCTTTTACGAATTCTGGGACTGCCACGTGGAGCCGTGGGACGGGCCGGCCGGCATCGTGCTCACCGACGGCCGCTACGCCGCGTGCTCGCTCGACCGCAACGGTCTCCGGCCGGCACGCTACGTGATCACGAAGGACCGCCACATCACGATCGCCTCCGAGATCGGCGTGTACGACTACGACCCGGCGGACGTGGTGGAGAAAGGCCGGCTGGGCCCGGGCCAGATGCTTGCGGTCGACCTCCGCAACGGCCGGGTGCTGCGCACGGACGACATCCACCAGGAGCTCAAGGGCCGCGCGCCGTACAAGAAGTGGCTGAAACAGGGGCTGCGCTATCTCGACTCCGAGCTGGTCGACCGCCACATGGCCGCCGAGCCGATGGACCCGGGCACGCTCGCCAGTTACCAGAAGATGTTCAACCTGAGCCGCGAGGAGCAGAACGAGATCGTGAGCGTGCTCGCGAAAACCGAGCAGGAAGCAATCGGGTCCATGGGCGACGACACGCCGATGCCCGTGCTTTCGCGCCAGGTCCGCTCCCCGTTCGATTACTTCAGGCAGCAGTTCGCGCAGGTCACGAACCCGCCCATCGACAGCCTGCGTGAGCGCATCGTGATGTCGCTGCAGACGACTATCGGCCGGGAGCGCAGCCTGTTCGACATCGGGCCCGAGCACGCCGAGCAGGTGGTGATGAACTCACCCATCCTGTCGCAGCGCAAGCTGCGCCAGCTCGTCGGTCCCGGCCCCTGCATGTTTGCGGACCGCTACGCGTTCATCGATCTCAATGCTCCCGAAACGCAAAGCCTGCCGGAGGCGCTCGACCGCATCTGCGCGGAAGCCGAGCAGGCGGCTCGCGACGGGCACCTCGTCATCATGCTGAGCGATCGCTATCTCAAGCCCGGCCTGCTGCCCGTGCACGCGCTGCTCGCGACCGGCGCGGTGCACCATCATCTCGTTCGCACGCGGTTGCGCTGCTCGGTCAACATCATCGTGGAGACCGGGGTCGCCCGCGACGCGCACCACTTCGCGTGCCTGATCGGTTACGGCGCCACAGCCGTCTACCCGTACCTCGCCTACCAGAGCCTGCATGCGCTCGCGCAGCGCGGCAACGTCGACCGCCACCAGCAGCTCGGCCGGAGCTACCGCCGCGGGATCCGCAAAGGACTGTTCAAGATCATGTCCAAGATGGGCATCTCCAGCGTTTCGAGCTACCGAGGCGCGCAACTGTTCGAGATCGTCGGGCTGCACGAGGAGGTCGTGAACAGGTGTTTCCGCGGGACCGTGAGCCGCATACAGGGCGCGAAGTTCGAGGACTTGCTGGACGACCAGCGAGAGCTCGCGCACGTCGCCTGGGAGCCGCGCGCGCCGCTCAAACAGGGCGGCCTGCTCAAGTACATGCACGACGGCGAGTATCACTGCTTCAACCCGGACGTCGTCGCAACGCTGCAGTCGGCCGTGCGCTCGGGCGACTTCACGCGCTACATGGAATACGCCGCGCTCGTCAACGAGCGGCCTGTCGCCACGCTGCGCGACCTGTTCGCCCTCAGGCCGGCGGGTCCGCGCCTGCCGCTGGACGAGGTCGAGCCGGTGGAGGCGATCCTGCCGCGCTTCGACAGCGCGGGAATGTCGCTGGGCGCCCTGTCGCCGGAGGCGCACGAGGCGCTGGCCATCGCGATGAATCGCCTGGGTGCGCGCTCGAACTCCGGCGAAGGTGGGGAAGACCCGGCACGCAACGGCAGCGAGCGGCGCTCGAAGATCAGGCAGGTGGCGTCGGGCCGCTTCGGCGTCACCGCCGAGTACCTGGTCAACGCCGAGGTCATCCAGATCAAGATTGCGCAAGGGGCGAAACCGGGCGAAGGCGGCCAGTTGCCGGGCCACAAGGTGAACGAGATGATCGCGCGCCTGAGGTTCGCGAAGCCGGGCGTCGGGTTGATATCGCCGCCGCCGCATCACGACATCTATTCCATCGAGGACCTGGCGCAGCTCATCTTCGATCTGAAGCAGGTGAACCCGGAGGCGCTCGTGTCGGTGAAGCTCGTCTCCGAGCCCGGTATCGGCACGATCGCCGCGGGCGTGGTCAAGGCGTACGCCGATCTCATCACCGTTTCGGGCTACGACGGCGGCACCGGCGCGAGCCCCTCTAGCTCGATCAAGTACGCGGGCAGCCCGTGGGAGCTCGGCCTGTCGGAGGTGCACCAGGTGCTGCGCGCGAACAACCTGCGCCACAAGGTACGGCTGCAGACGGACGGCGGCCTCAAGACGGGCCTCGACGTCGTCAAGGCGGCGCTGCTCGGCGCCGAAAGCTTCGGCTTCGGCACGGCACCGATGGTGGCGCTGGGGTGCAAGTACCTGCGCATCTGCCATTTGAACAACTGCGCAACCGGTATCGCCACCCAGAACAACGTGCTGCGCAGTGAGCACTTCAGCGGGCTGCCGGAGATGGTGATGAACTTCTTCCGGTTCGTGGCCGAAGAGGTGCGCATGCTGCTGGCGGAGCTCGGGGTCCGGAGCATCGAGGAGCTGATCGGACGCGTGGACCTGGTCGACCTGAAGCCGGGCGAAAGCCGGCGCCAGCAGCAGCTCGACCTGCGGCCGATCGTCTCGGCGGCCGGCGCCGCACCGGATGCCCCGCAGTTCTGCACCGAAGCGCGCAACCGGCCGTTCGACGAAGGAGCGCTGGCGGAACGCATGGTGGCGGACATCCTCCCGGCGCTCGAGACCGGGACGGCGGGCGCTTTCACTTACCGCATCCGGAACTTCAATCGTTCGATCGGGGCGCGGCTGGCGGGCGAGCTCGCGCGCCGTAACGGAAACGCCGGTCTCCCGGAGGCACCGGTCGAGGTGCGGTTCGACGGCACCGCGGGCCAGAGCTTCGGGGCATGGAACGTCGCGGGGCTCAACCTTACGCTTACCGGCGACGCCAACGACTACGTCGGCAAGGGCATGGGCGGTGGCCGAATCGTGATCCGTCCCCCGGACGGCTCGCGTTTCATCGCCCGTGACACCGTGATCCTCGGCAACACCTGCCTGTACGGCGCGACCGGCGGCCAGCTTTTCGCGGCGGGGATGGCGGGCGAGCGCTTCGCCGTTCGCAACTCCGGGGCGATCGCGGTGGTCGAGGGCGCCGGCGACCACTGCTGCGAATACATGACCGGCGGCATGGTCGTCGTGCTGGGACGTACGGGCATCAATTTCGGGGCCGGCTTCACCGGGGGCTTCGCCTACGTGCTCGACACCGACCGCGATTTCGTCGACCGCTACAACCACGACCTGATCGACATCCATCGGGTGACGCACGAGAGCATGGAGGCGCACCTGCAGCACCTGCTGAGAACAATCGCGTTGCACGTGGAGCTGACCGGAAGCGCCTGGGGTGCCGAGATCCTCGACGATTTCCGCACCTGGCTGCCCAAGTTCTGGCTGGTCAAGCCGAAGGCGGCCGAGCTCGGCTCGCTGATCAAGTCGCTGCGGCAGGCGGCGTAGCAATGTCCAGGCATCCCCTTCAATACCTGGAGGTACCACGCCGCGATCCGGCCAAGGATTCGGCGGAAGAGCGCATCAAGCACTACCGCGAAATCTACGGCGCCTACGACGGCGCGGACGCCGCGAGCCAGGCGGGCCGCTGCATCTCCTGCGGCAATCCTTACTGTGAGTGGAAGTGCCCGGTTCACAACTACATCCCGGACTGGCTGAAGCTCATCGAGGAGGGCAAGCTGTTCCAGGCGGCGGAGCTTTCGCACCAGACGAACTCGCTGCCCGAAATCTGCGGGCGCATCTGCCCGCAGGACCGGTTATGCGAGGGCGCCTGCACGCTCAACGACGGCTTCGGCGCGGTCAGCATCGGCTCGATCGAGAAGTACATCACCGACGAGGCGCTGAAGCAGGGCTGGCGTCCCGATATGTCGGACGTGCTCGACACCGGCAAGCGCGTCGGCATCGTGGGCGCGGGACCCGCGGGCCTGGCCGCCGCCGACGTGCTGGCGCGGCTCGGCATCCGCTCCGTCGTGCACGACGCCTACCCGGAGATCGGCGGGCTGCTCACCTTCGGTATCCCGCCGTTCAAGCTGGAGAAAGCGGTCGTGCGGAAGCGCCGCGAGATCATGGAAGGCATGGGCGTCGAGTTCGTGCTCGGCACGCGGATCGGTGCGGACCTGCCGTTCCAGGTACTGCTCGACGACTACGACGCCGTCTTCCTCGGCATGGGCGCTTACGAAGCGGTGCGCGGCGACTTTCCCGGGCTGGCGTTGGACGGCGTGCACGAGGCGCTGCCCTATTTGATCTCCAACGTGTACCGCGAGCTCGGCATGGATGACGACCGCGAGCGCCCGTGGATCGACCTGCAAGGCCAGCGAGTCGTGGTTCTCGGCGGCGGCGACACGGCGATGGACTGCAACCGCACCGCCATTCGCCAGGGCGCCACCAGCGTCGTGTGCGCCTATCGCCGCGACGAGGAGAACATGCCCGGCTCGCGGCGCGAGTTCGAGAACAGCCGCGAGGAAGGTATCCGGTTCCTGTTCAATCGCCAGCCCATTGCGATTACGGGCAGGGACCGGGTCGAAGGCGTCGTGGTCGTCGAGACGCGGATGACCGCGCCGGACGCGAGCGGCCGGCGGCTCGCCGAGCCGGTGCCGGGCACCGAGGAAGTGCTGGAGGCGGACGCGGTGCTCGTGGCCTTCGGTTTCCGGCCGGACCCGCCGCCGTGGGTCGCCGATGCCGGCATCGAGCTCCTGCCGAGCCGTCGCGTGCGCGTTGCCACGCACGGCCCGCGCCCGTTCCAGACGACGCACCCTAAGATTTTCGCGGGCGGGGACATGGTGCGCGGCGCCGATCTCGTCGTCACCGCGGTGTTCGAGGGGCGGGAAGCGGCGAAGAGTATCGCGTCGTACCTTGGCGTCCCCGGAACCCGGCATCCCCTCCCGGCGGTGTAACGATGCCCGGGTTCGATCCGCGCGAGTTCCGCAGGCTCGTCATCAAGATCGGTTCGTCGATCCTGGTGGGCGATGCCGGCAAGCCCGATCGCGACTGGCTGAAGGGGATTGCCGAGGACGTGGCCGGGCTCCGCCGTGCGGGGCTCGATGTGCTGGTGGTGACATCGGGGGCCATCGCGATCGGCAGCGAAGTCCTTGGGATCGAGCGCCGCCGCGCACGGCTCGACGAGCTGCAGGCGGCCGCCGCCGCCGGGCAGGTGCAGCTCGTTCGCGCCTGGCAGGAGGCGCTCGGCGCGCATGACATCGCAGTGGCCCAGGTGTTGCTCACCCTCGGCGATACCGAAGACAAGCGTCGCTTCCTCAACGCGCGCGGCACCCTGTCGCGGTTGCTCGCACACGGTGTGCTGCCGGTGATCAACGAAAACGACACCGTCGCGACCGAGGAAATCCGGTACGGCGACAACGATCGCCTGGCGGCCCGCGTTGCGCAGATGGTAATGGCGGATTGCCTGCTGCTGCTGTCGGACGTGGATGGCCTGTACACGTCCGACCCCCGGCGCGATGCGGACGCCCGGCATATCGCGGACGTGGACCACATCAACGATGAGATGCTGGCCAGCGCGGGCGGGCCAGGCTCTGCCTCCGGGAGCGGCGGCATGGCCACGAAGCTCAAGGCCGCGCGCATCGCGACGCATGCCGGCTGTCGCACCGTCGTCGCGAACGGCCGCGTGGCAAAACCCGTCAAGGCCCTGGTCAACGGCGCAAGGTGCACGCTGTTCCATGCGCGCGGCACGCCGGCCGCGGCGCGCAAGCAATGGCTGGCCGGTGCGCTCGACGTGCGCGGGGAGCTCCGGCT
>CBFGSB010000110.1:0-10138 GCA_965651325.1 uncultured Chromatiales bacterium
CGCCGAGCGCTTCTTGTCCTCGAGGATGGAACCGACGCGGAACTGGCCGGGGCCGATCAGGCCGTACTCGTCCTCGTCGAGCACGCCGTTGCCGTTCGGGTCGATGTTGCCGCCCCAGGCGTTGCCCCACAGCCAGCTTTCGTCGGTCGGGTCCGGGTTGCGGGTCCAGCCGCCGTCGTTGCCGGCGACGTCGGTGCGGTCCTTGCGCTCGCTGTACACCGCGCCGACCAGCAAACCGAACGTGTCGTCCGCGAACGTGTTGCTGTAGGTCGCCGAGAATTTCTGGCCGTTGTAGTCCGAAAGCGTGTTGCGGTCGCCTTCCAGCCACAGGAGGCCGCGCTGGCCGTCCTGGTCGAAGGGGCTCGCCGAGCGCAGGTTGATGAGCCCGCCGATCGCGCCTTCCGTGTTGGCCGCCTGAGCGCCCTTGATGACGTCGGCGCCGGAAATGACGTCGGCCGGCAGCACGTCGAAGGCAAAATCCCGCCCGGCGCCGTCGGTCGCCAGGATGCGGCCGTTGAAGGTCGTGAGGGTGTATTCCGGGCCGAGGCCGCGGATGCTCACTTTCTGGCCGTCGCCGCCCGCGGTGCGGGAAATCGACACGCCGGTGATGTGGGCGAGCGAGTCGGCGACGTTGTCGTCCGGGAACTTGCCGAGCTCCAGGGCGCTGATCGAGTCCTGTACCGTGCTCGCGCTGCGCTTGAGGTCAACCGAACGGGAGAGGCTGCCGCGGATGCCGGTCACCTCGATCACATCCGTGACGCCATCGGGTCCACCCCGCTGGTCCCCGGCGGACTGGGCCCAGCCGGCGGCCGGCGCCAGCAGGACCAGCGACAACGCGCCGGCAAGCGGCAGGTCTCGGTGCATTTTCAACGCTTTCATGGTCCCTCCCCCGAGTACGTTTTCGAACCTGAATCGCAACAAAACGAAACTAAGGCTATACCAGGTTTCGCTTCATCGCAATAGCGAAACTTATCGAAAAGCGGCATACTGCGGCACAACCTGCGGAGGAACCCATGGCGACCAGCCGGAACACCAGCGAGCGGCGCTTGCAGATCAGCGCGATGGTACGGGAACACGGCAGCGTCCAGGTGGCCGCGCTGGCCAAGCGCTTCGGCGTCAGCCAGCAGACGGTTCGCAAGGACCTGCGCTACCTCGCCGATCACGGCGTCATGGCGCGTGCCTACGGCGGCGGCATCGACAGCAGCGTCATCAACCTGCCGATGACCGAGGCGACCTACGAATCGCGGCGGGGCGTGCACCTCGAGCAGAAGCAACGCGTCGGCAAGCTGGCCGCGACGATGGTCAACCCCGGCGACACCGTGGTCATCGATTCGGGCACGACGGCGATCGAGCTGGCCAAGGCGCTGCCCAACATCGAAGTCACCGTGGTCTCGAACGACTTCGGCGTCCTCAGCGTGCTCGCGCGCAAGAGCAACGTCCACCTGGTCATGCTGGGCGGCGAGCTGCGCCGCAAGAACATGGCGTTCTACGGCGGACTCACCGTCGAGGCCCTGGACGCGCTGCACGTCAACATGCTGTTCCTCGGCGTCGACGGCTTCGACCTCGAACGCGGCATCACCACGCACTACGAGCCCGAAGCGATGCTCAACCGCAAGATGGTCGAGGCCGCGAGCGTGGTGGTCGCCATCACCGACAGCTCGAAGTTCGGCACCGTCTGCCTGCACCGGATCATCCGGGTCGCCGACCTCGACATCCTCATCACCGACACGGACGCGCCGGCGGACATTCGCGAGGCGGCCGACGAGCTCGGCTTCGAGCTGCATCTCGCCTGACCGCGGGACGCCGCGGCCCGGGAAAGTTTCCGCGCCGCTATGGCGGATGAGGCGCGCCGCGGGAGCATCCCGCGCCGTCATTCGCCTTTTCCGGGCAGCCCGAACAGCGCAACGGCGTTGCCGTAGAAGATTTTGTCGATGACCGCCCGGGGCAGCCCAAGGCCCGGCACGTCCGCCTCGATGACCGCGACGTGCTGCGTTTCGCCGGTCGCCAAGTAGCGCCAGTCCGCGGTCCAGGCGGCGTGCGCCTGCCCGCGGAACTCCGCTCCGTCCTCGCCCGGGTTATGCGCCAGGTCGGAGCCGTACAGGATGCGGTCCTGGTAACGAATGAAGAACTCGCGCACTTTCGCTCGATCGCGCACGGACTGGTACTGCACCTGGCTCATGCGCGCGGCGAGATCGACCCGGGCCCGCGGGTAGCGGTCGAGGAACCGGCCCAGGCGCTCCACGTCATACTCGAGGCTCGCCATGTGGGCGCCGACGAAAGCGAGCTCCGGGTTCGCGTCGAGAAAGCGGTCGCGGCTCGCAAGGATGTCCTCGTAGCCCGGCATCTCCGGGTGCAGGTACATGTGATATTGCGGGTGGTTGCGAAAGTACTCACGGTCGTTGGCCGTCGTCATCTCCTCGAGCGGCAGCCAGCAGTTGTGAGGCTCGCCCTGGTGGGCGATGAGAACGATATCCTGCCCGGCCACCGCCGGCCCGAGCCAGGCCATGCGCGGATCGTCGAGCATGACCAGCTTGCCGTCCGCGTCCCGCTCGACCATCCCGACGTTCTTCCACACCTTGACCGCCACCGCGCCCTGCCCGACCGCCGCGGCGATATCCACGGCGGCGTCGGCTTCCCAGCCCGGCTCGCCGAAGGCGTCCATCGAAAACGTGGTCGCCCAGTGCACGGTCTCCGGCGCGCGCTCTACGAGCGTGAGTGCTGCTTCGCGCTGCACGGCGAGCGACGGGAAATCCGGGTAATCCACGTTGATGAGCAGCAGCTCGAAATTGTCCGCGCGCGCCTGCTCGACGAAGGCGCCGTCGACGACATTCGCGTGGGCGTGCGCGTCCAGCTTCGGCACGTCGCGGAAATCGGCCATGGCGTAAGGCTGGCCGCCTGCCGGCGCCCCTGTCGCGGCCAGAGCCAGCGCGAGGCCAGTCGCCAGCGCGAGAACGCGGGCCGCGGCGGACCTTTGCCCGGAAGGATTCGAGGGCTGCATGGCGGGAAGATCCTCGTCAACCGAAACCTAGTCGCAAGATAACGCAACATATCGGTTGCATCAATGCGCGATGTTGGCAGAGAATGAGGGCAAAAGCATACGAGGGCCCCTCATGCCGCTGCCACGCCGTCGCCTCCTCCAGTTGTTGCCTGCCAGTCTTGCCGTCGCGGTGGCGCCGTATCCCCTGCTGCGCTCCGCTTTCGGCGCGGCCGGCGCCTCGACCGACGGCTTGCCCGTTGCCGGCGACGACACCTTCGCGATGGAATTCGACGGGGAGCTGCGTACGCGGCTCGTCTATCGCGGCACGCCGGTCACGGGGTTTGGCGCCAGCGAAACCCTGCTCCACGCCGGCGGCGTTATCGACAGCTTCGCGCTCGCCGGTTCCCGTGCGGAGCGCCTGCGCGACCCGCGGCACGGCAGCGGCCGCCGCACCGTCGTCGAGGGCGTGTCGCCCGCAGGCGTGAGCAAGCGGGTCGAAGTCGTCTTCTATGAGGCTTATCCCGGGTTCGCGCTGCTGAAAGCGACCTATCGCAATACGGGCGACAAGCCGCTTGCGCTTGCCGGCTGGCGCAACGGCGCGCACGAGCTGCCGGGCGCCGCGGACGCGTTCTGGACCTTCTCCGGCGCGACCCACGCCGATCGGCGCGACTGGGCGCAGCCCATGTCGAAGGGGTTCGCGCAGCGGAATTCGCTCGCGATGGTGGCGCCCGATTACGGCGGCGGCACGCCGGCGGCGAGCGTCTGGTCGCGCGATCTCGGCCTGGCCGTGGGTCACGTCGACACCCTGCCGCGGCTCGTCGACCTGCCCGTGCATCACACCGGCGCAGGGGCGTCGGCCGCCGTCGAGCACCTAGAGAGCGTCACCCTGCCGCCCGGCGGCACGCTCGACACGTTCACCACCTTCGTCTGCCTGCACACGGGCGACTACTTCGCGCCGCTCGCGCTGTACCGGCAATTCATGGCGAACGCAGGGATCCGCGCGGCGGTGGCGCCGGAATCCGCCTTCGCACCCGTATGGTGCGCCTGGGGCTACGAGCGCAACTTCACGACCGAGCAGATCATCGGCACCCTGCCCAAGGTGCGCGAGCTCGGCTTCGAATGGGCGGTGCTGGACGACGGCTGGCAGACGAACGAAGGCGACTGGGAGATCGACCGCAACAAGTTCCCGCGCGGCGAGGCGGACATGATCGCCTTCGTCCGGGCCGTTCGCGCGCAGGGACTGCGCCCCAGGCTGTGGATCGCTCCGCTCGCCGCCGATCCCGGCAGCGACGTGCTGCACGAGCACGCGGACATGCTGCTGCTCGACGAATGGGGTGCGTTCCAGAAGGTGAGCTGGTGGAACGCGCTGACGCAGTGCCCGGCTTACCGGCCGACCGTGGACTACTACGTTGCGCTGGTGAAAAAGATCATCGGCGAATGGGGCTTCGAAGGGTTGAAGCTGGACGGGCAGCACCTGAATTCCGTCGCCCCCTGCCACAATCCCGCGCACCAGCACGCGCATCCCAACGAATCGCTGGAGAAGCTGCCCGACTTCTGGCAGGCGATCCACACCGCGGCCCACGAGGCGAACCCCGAGGCCGTGGTCGAGCTCTGCCCCTGCGGCACGGCCTTCTCCTTCCACAACCTGCCGGCGACGGACCAGTATCCGTCGTCCGATCCGCTGTCCTCGCGGCAGGTTCGCCAGAAAGGCAAGACGATGAAGGCGCTCATGGGCGGGCGCAGCAGTTTCGCGGGCGATCATGTCGAGCTCAGCGACGGCGGCCGGGATTTCGCATCGAGCGTCGGCATCGGTGCGGTCATCTCCACGAAGTTCACCTGGCCGGAGGACACGGACCGGCCGCTCGAGCAGCTTCCGCCCGGCGGCTACCGGCTGACGGAGGAGAAAGAGCGCCTGTGGCGCAAATGGGTGGAGCTGTACAAGGCGCACAACCTGCCGAAGGGCGAATACCGCGGCGAGCTGTACGACATCGGCTTCGACAAGCCGGAGGGCCACGCGATCGAGAAGGACGGCGCCCTCTATTACACGTTCTTCGCCGACCAGTGGCGCGGGCGCATCCCGTTGCGGGGACTGGGCTCCGGCCGGTACCGCGTGCGCGACCTGTTCAACGGCCGCGACCTCGGCGAAGTCGACGCCCGGTCGAACGCGCTGGACGCGGCATTCGAGGGTTTCCTGTTCGTCAAAGCGGAGAAGTCCGCGTGAGCGCGGTGGCCGCGGGCGCGGCACACAACGGCGGCCGCCGCTGGCTCGTTTACGCGCTCACGACCGTCGGCCTGTGGGGCGTTTGGGGCGCCACCGCGGGCATCTCGGCCGCGCGCGGCTTCCCCGACACACTGGTCTACTGTGTCTGGGCGCTGACGATGATCCCGCCGGCCGTGTTCATCCTGTGGCGCAACGGCTGGCAGCTCGATCGCTCCCGGGGAGCGATCGTTTACGGCATGCTCATCGGGCTGCTCGGCGCCGGCGGGCAGATGCTGCTGTTCCATGCCCTCACCATCGGGCCGGCCTATTTCATTTTCCCGATCATTTCGCTGTCGCCGGTGGTGACGATCGCGCTGTCGTTCACGCTGCTCCGCGAGCGCACCGGGCTGCCGGGCAGCGTAGGCATCGTCCTCGCGCTGATCGCCCTGCCGATGCTCGACCTCTCGCTCGGCGGCGGCGGCATCGGCGGGCTCGGCTGGTTCGTCCTCGCGCTGCTCGTGATGTTCGCCTGGGGCGTGCAGGCCTATTTCATGAAAGTGGCCAACAACTCGATCGGCGCCGAAAGCATCTTCTTCTACATGGCGGTGAGCGCATTGGCGCTCGCCCCGGTCGCGTGGGCGATGACCGACTTCAGTGCACCGGTGAACACCGGCCTCGACGGGCCGTGGCTCGCCGCCGTCATCCAGGTGCTGAATGCCGTCGGCGCGCTGATGCTGGTGTACGCGTTTCGCTACGGCAAAGCCATGGTCGTGGCGCCGCTCACGAACGCCGGCGCACCGCTGGTGACCGCCGCGCTCGCGCTCGCTTTCGCCGGCGTCGTACCCGGCCCGCTGAAGCTCACCGGGCTGCTGCTTGCCCTGGTCGCGGCGGTGCTCCTGTCACTGGAACCGGAGCCGGCATCCGTGCCGGAGCGGGCGCGGCGGCCGGCCAGGACCGTCGGCTGAGGGCGCCACCTGTGCATCCACTCCAGCAACTCATCGCCCGCCACAAACGTGGCGACGCCTGCGGCGTAACGTCCATCTGCTCCGCCCACCCCACGGTGATCGAGGCAGCCCTGCGCCACGCGCAGCGACTCGAGCTGCCGTTCGTGCTGTTCGAAGCCACCTGCAACCAGGTGAACCAGGATGGTGGCTATACCGGCATGCGGCCTCGCGACTTCGTCGCTTTCGTCACGAAGCTGGCGGACGGCACCGGCTTCGATGCCGGCAGGGTCGTGCTGGGAGGCGACCACCTGGGACCGAACCCGTGGACACACCTGGCCGCGGACGCGGCCATGGACAAGGCCATGACGATGGTCGCGGACTACGTCGCCGCGGGCTTTCGCAAGATACACCTGGATTGCTCCATGTCCTGCGCGGACGACCCGACGCCGTTGCCCGAAACGGAGATCGTGCGGCGCGCGGTCGGCCTGTGCCGCGCCGCCGAGGCCGCCCATGCTCGCGCGGGCGGCGAGCCGCCGGTGTACGTCATCGGCACCGAGGTGCCGGTGCCGGGCGGCGCGGCGGAGTCGATCGAGGGCCTGGCGGTGACCGCCCCGGCAGCCGCGCTCGCGACCATTGACGCGCACCGGGAAGCGTTCGCTGCGGCGGGGCTCGAAGATGCCTGGGAGCGCGTCATCGCGTCCGTCGTGCAGCCCGGCGTGGAGTTCGACCATCACCAGGCGATCGCCTACGAACCGGGCAAGGCGCGCGAGCTCAGCGCGGCCATCGAGCCGCTGCCGGGCATGGTGTTCGAGGCGCATTCCACCGACTACCAGGCACGCACGGCGCTCGCGGCCCTGGTCCGCGACCATTTCGCCATCCTGAAGGTCGGTCCCGGACTCACGTTCGCGCTGCGCGAAGCACTCTGGGCGCTGGACGCCATCGAGCGCGAATGGATCGACGAAGCACGCCAGGCGCGCTTGCGCGAGGTCACCCTGGCCGTCATGCGGAAAGAGCCGCGCTACTGGCAGAACTATTACAAGGGCGACGAACGCGAGGTCAGCTTCGACCTGGCCTACAGCCTGAGCGATCGCATCCGCTACTACTGGCCCGATCCGGCGATCGAGTCCGCGCACAAATCGCTGTACGGGAACCTGCGCGAGACACCGCCGCCGCTGCCGCTGTTGATGCAGTACATGCCCGTTGCGCTGGAAGCCGTGTCCCGGGACGGCGCAGCTTTCGACCCCCACGTGTTTGCTATGGCGCACATCGGCGCCGTACTGGACGACTACCACTATGCGTGCAACGACTCATAACGGTTCGCAGTTCCTTGGTGTGGGCGAAGCCGAGCTGGCGGCAAAAGGCGCCCTCTGGACGGCGCGTGAAATCGAGCAGCAGCCGAGCTTGCTCGAGCGTACGCACGCGCTGGTCGCCAGCCAGCGCGAGGCGCTCGACGCGTTCGTACGCCCGATCGCGGATGACCCTGCAGCGCGTGTCGTGCTGGCCGGCGCCGGCAGCTCGGCCTACATCGGCGAGTGCCTCGTGCCGCCGCTGGGCCGGGAGCTCGCCGCGCGCGTGGAGGCCGTCGCCACGACCGACATCGTCAGCGCGCCGCACCTCTACCTCGAGCCGGCATCGCCCTTGCTGCTGGTGTCGCTCGGCCGCTCCGGCAACAGCCCGGAGAGCCTGGCCGCGGCGCGGCTTGCCGAGTCTGCGGTGAGCGACGTACGTCACCTGGTCATCACCTGCAACGCGGATGGCGAGCTTGCCCGTATCGACGTGGCCCGTCGCTACGCGCTGCAGCTTCCCGAGGAAACGCACGACCTGAGCTTCGCGATGACGTCGAGCTTCAGCTGCATGATGTATGCCGCGCACGCTGCGCTGGCCGCGCGCCGCGCACAGGATGGCAAGGTGGAGGCGATTGCGCGCGCGACGGAGAGCGTGATCGGCGGGACCGCCGCCGGGTTGCGCGAGATGGCGCAGTCCGGCTATGAACGCGTGGTGTACCTTGGCAGCGGCACCCTCAAGGGCCTGGCGAGGGAAGCCGCGTTGAAGATCGGTGAACTGAGCGATGGCGCCATCGCGACCTGCTACGATTCGCCGCTCGGCTTTCGCCACGGCCCGAAGACGTTCCTGACCGAGCGGACGCTGGTGATCGTATTCGTCTCCAACCACCCCCTGACCCGCCGCTACGACCACGACCTGGTCGACGAGCTGCGCAGCGAAGGTTGCGCCGCCCGCGTCATCGAAGTGAACGCACGGCCGCGCCCGGGCATGGAACGCGATACGATTGCCGTTCCGGGAATGGACACGGCCACGGACCCCGACTTGCTCTACCCGTACGTCGCGATTGCGCAGATCTTCGCTTTCATGTGTTCGCGGGCACTCGACCTGTCGCCGGACGCGCCGAACCGCACCGGCACGGTCAACCGGGTGGTGCAAGGCGTGCGGCTGCACGACCTGCCCCTGTGAGCGAGCCGCTCTTCCTCGGCGTCGACGGCGGCGGCACCAAGACCCGGTTCATCCTGGCGCGCACTGGCGGCACGACCGTCGCCGAGGCACTGCGCGGACCGTGCTACTACCCGCAGGTCGGGCTCGACGGCCTGCGCGAGGTGCTGGCCGGCGGCCTTTCCGAGGTGACGAGCGCCGCGGGGATCGCCGCCGCTGACATCGCGCACGCCTTCTTCGGCATTCCCGCCTACGGCGAGGACAGCGCGGCGACCCGTGCGATCGAGCGCCTGCCCGCCTCGCTCCTCGGTCACGAGCGCTACGCCTGCGACAACGACATGGTGTGCGGCTGGGCCGGCTCGTTTGCCTGCGGGGACGGCATCAACATCGTGGCCGGCACGGGTTCTATCGGTTACGGGCGCCGCGGCCAACGCGCGGCACGCGCGGGCGGCTGGGGCGAGCTGTTCTCGGACGAAGGCTCGGCCTATTGGCTCGTCACCCAGGCATTGAACGCGTTTTCGCGCATGAGCGACGGCCGGCTGCCGCGCGGGCCGCTGTACGAGCTGGTGAAGGAAGGATTCGACCTTTCGGCCGACCTCGACCTCTGTGCACGCACGCTCGGCGGCGCGGCGTGCTCGCGTGACGCACTGGCAGGCTACGCGCACCTCGTCCTCGACGCGAGCGCTCTCGGCGACGAGGTGGTCCTGGATATATTGTCGCGCGGCGGGCGGGAGCTCGCGCGTATCGCGGACACCCTGCGCGTCGCGCTGGGGTTTCCCGATGGCGACCCGGTGCCGGTCTCCTGGTCCGGCGGGTGCTTCGATTCGGGGGACGTTTTCCTCGCACCGTTCAAGGCGGCGCTGCTCGCCGCCTGCCCGGCGTTCACGCCGCAGCGCCCGCTACATCCGCCGCACATGGGCGCCGTGCTTTTCGCGCAACGGCTGGCAGATAGCTGATTCGTTTTGCCTATTGCCGGTTCGCGCCGAAGCCGGCCCCGAACTGCTCCGTGCCGATCTCGCGCTGCGTGCCTTCCGCGTAGCGCGGGCCGCTGACGGTCTGCTCGTTGACCAGCGACCCGGCGGCGTCCAGCAGCGCCGGATCCACCTGCAGGGTCATTGCGGCTGTGTTCTCGTCGAGATGGGCAATCGAGGTGGTACCGGGGATCGGAAGCACGTGATCGCCGCGGGACAGCAGCCACGCCAACGCCAGTTGCGCGAGGCTGCATCCGGCGGCATCCGCCAACTTCCGGAAGCCGTCAAGGAGGCATCGGTTCCGCGCGAAGTGCGGCGCCTGGAAGCGCGGCATGCCGCGGCGGATGTCGCGTTCTCCGAATTCCGCGGGGTCGAGCGCGGGATCGGCCAGGAAGCCGCGCGCGAGGGGCGAAAAGGCAACGAACGCGGCGCCGATCTCCCGGCAGGCATCCAGCACCGCGATTTCGGCATTGCGTGTCCAGAGCGAATATTCGGTCTGCACCGCCGCGATCGGGTGCACGGTATGCGCCGCGCGCAGCGTTTTCGCCGACACTTCCGAGAGGCCCAGTGCCCCGACCTTGCCGGCCTCGACCATGCGCGC
>CBFGSB010000111.1:0-10107 GCA_965651325.1 uncultured Chromatiales bacterium
CGGAATGGGTCGCGACGCTGCAGCGCCTGGCGGCGCTCGAGCCGAAGACGCTGGCCATCATGCACGGCTCCTCGTACGCCGGCGACGGCGCGGCGGCCCTGGCGGCTTTCGCCGATGGCATGGCCCGGCAGCGGCTGACCGCGGCCGCGTAGCGCCCACGCCGGCGCGCCTCCGCCGCACGGGCCCGGGACGCGGCTGTCACAATACCTGTCGGTCGCCCGTCTACACGGTATGAAGACTTCCAACCACACCCAGCCGAACCGGGCCGCGGTGTTCGAGGCGCACCGCGGGAAGGTCTGGCGCATTGCCTATCGCATGCTCGGCTCCCGCGACGATGCCGAGGACATGGTGCAGGAGGCCTACCTGCGCTGGCACCGCGCCGCGACGGCGGAAATCCGCTCGCCGGAGGCCTGGCTCGTGACCACGGTCACGCGGCTCTCGATCGATCGCCTGCGGCAGTTGCGCTCCGAGCGTGAGCTGTACACCGGACCGTGGCTGCCGGAGCCGCTGGTTGCGGAAGCGGCGCCGCCCGCCGATGCGCCCACCGAGCTCGCGTCCGACCTCTCGGTCGCGCTGCTCGCCGTGCTCGAGCGGCTGGCACCGGACGAACGCGCCGCGTTCCTGCTGCGCGAGGTGTTCGACGCCGGCTACGGCGATATCTCGGTGATCCTCGGGAAGAGCGAGGCGGCGTGCCGGCAGATCGTCAGCCGCGCGGTGAAGCGGGTGCGTGCCGAACGGCCGCGCGTCGCGGTGAACCCGGAAGCTACGCGGCGGCTGTTGAAAACCTTCGGCGAAGCGGTGCAGGCGCAGGACCAGGACACCGTGCTCGCGCTCTTTGCCGAGGAAGCGACCTGGACGTCCGACGGCGGCGGCAAGGCGAAGGCGGCGTTGAAAGTCATTCACGGCGCGGAGCGGATCGCGCGCTTCATCACGGGCGTCTTCAGGAACGCCCGCGACAGGCTGGAGTTCCGGGACGTCACCGTCAACGAAGAGCCGGGGCTGGCGGCGCTGCTGGACGGGCGGCTGTTCTCGGTCATGTCCGTGCGCACCGACGGGCGGCAGATCCTCGACGCCTACATCATCCTGAATCCCGAGAAACTGCGGCACGTGGAAATTTCCTGAGTGCCCCTGTCACAAGCCGGGTCCCCCGTTCGTCTTCCGGGTACATGCACCATACAGGAGCGAACGATGAGTACCCGGATCGACATCATGCGCGTCTCGCCCAAGGCGACACAGGCCATGCTGCAGTTGCAGAAGTACGTCAACGAATCGGGGCTCGAGCATAGCCTGCTCGAGCTCGTGAAGATGCGCGCCTCGCAGATCAATGGCTGCGCCTACTGCCTCGACATGCACAGCAAGGACGCGCGTGCCGCAGGCGAAACCGAGCAGCGCCTGTACCTGCTCGATGCCTGGCGCGAGACGTCGCTCTACACGCCGCGCGAGCGTGCCGCGCTCGAGTGGACCGAGGCGCTCACCCTCGTGCACCGGGATCACGTGCCGGACGAGGTGTTCGAGTCCGTGCGCGAGCAGTTCGACGAGCAGGAACTGGCCGACCTCAGCCTCGCGGTGGTCGCGATCAACGGCTGGAACCGGCTCGCGATCGGGTTCCGGGCTGAGGCTGGCAGTTACAAGGTGCCGGCACAGGCGGCCCGCGGAGCGGCGTGAGCGACGACCGGCCGCAGGACGGCTAAGGTGCGTCCTGCCGTCGCCTGGCCACGCTCCAGATCGGCAACGTCGCCGCCATGACCGCGAAGATCATGGCGAGCGAGCGGCCGGACACCCGCTCCTCCCAGCCGGGCGTCAGCCGCTTCGGCAGCAGGTGGTAGTCGAGCAGGTACGCGAGTCCCGCCACCACGCCGCCGCCGAGCAAGGCCTTGCCGAGATCGCCCCGATCGGCCATGCGGCCGAACAGGCGCTCGTACACGCCGGCCCACAGCACGCTCGCGCCGGCATTGATCGCCAGGCCGGGCAGGGTGTGCCCGAGGTCCGGCGCCTCGATGGTGCCCGCCTCCGGCCCGTAGACCACGTGGGTTGTCGCGTTGATCGGCGCGACCGCGCTGCCGCTGTCGGCGCGACCGCGGAGCGCCACGGCGGCGAGCGTGAAGACGGAGACGATCGAGCCCGCGATCAGCGCATTGCGGAGTGTCTCGTCCCATCCCGTGGCGTGGTACTCGCCACGCTGGTTTTCCCGCGGCGCTTCGGTTGCCCAGGTTCCGGCCATGTTGCCCTCCTCGTGTACGAACCGGTGACCGGAAGCTGCAACATCCGTGCCGAACGTCCGGTACGCGGCCGCGGCGCAGAACGGCCAGACCTGGCCCCGAAGCGGATGATCGATTTGCCACAGCGTCGCCCGGGGCATTCGCGCGAGCAGCGCCGCGCAGCGCCGCTGCTGGTGCTACTCTATTGCGTCGCTTTCATCCGGAGGAGTGGACCATGCGCCTGAGCTGCCTCGTTCTCGTTATCGCGCTTCCCGCCCTGTCTGCCTGCGGCGAGCCACCGGACCGGGCGCCTGCACAGCCGGACTCGCAGGCCGCACCCGCGGAAACCGCCACTTCCACGGAACCTGCCGCGCCGGCCGAAGCTGCCAAGCCGCTACCCGGCGGCGCCGACCGGGCGGCGATCGAGGCGGCTCTCGGCAATGCCGACCGGCCAGCCGGCGATCGCGAGCAGGATAGCTGGCGCCACGCCGACGCCGTGCTCGAGTTCCTGCAACTGCGCCCCGGCATGCACGTGATCGACTACCTGGCGGCCGCCGGCTACTACACCGAGCTGATGTCGTACGTGGTCGGCCCCGAAGGGGAGGTCATCGCCTACAACAACCCCCCGTACCTCGCGTTCTCCGGCGACACTCCGGCGCAGCGCTACGGTGACGACCGGCTGCCGAACGTGGTGCAGGTAACGGCGCCCACGGGGGAGCTGGCGATCGAGCCGGCCAGCCTCGACGCAGCGCTGTTCGTGCAGAGCTATCACGACCTGTACTGGCGGCCGCAGGATCCCGAAGGCCAGGCGTCCTGGCCGGCGATCGATCCGGCGGAGTCGCTGGCAAAGCTCGTCCCGGCCTTGAAACCGGGTGCCGTCGTCGTGGTCGTCGATCACGTCGCGCCCGCCGGCAGCGACCCGGCTGCAACAGTCGATGCCACGCACCGCATCGATCCGGCTGTCATAAAGCGTGACTTCGAAGCGGCCGGCCTCGTGTTCGAGGCCGAGAGCCCGGTCTTTGAGAACCCCGAGGACGATCACACCACCTCGGTCTTCGACGACTCGATCCGCCACAAGACCGACCAGGTGATGTACCGCTTCCGCAAGACCTGACCGGTTGCTTCGGCGTTTTTCGTTTGCGGAGCACAGTGCCGCGTGACCGTTTTGCGATCCGCTGGTGCCTCCGACTGAACCGAGGTGTCCCGTGATGTCCGTAGCAAGAGTTGGTGGATTGGCCTGCCTCTTCCTGCTGGCCTGTGCCTGCCGCCCCGCGTCCGACCCGGCCGGCGAAGGCGCGGGGCCGTCCGCTTCGGCGACCGGGACCGCGTCGGTCCCGGACGCTCATTCGAGCCGCAACTCCCTGGACTGGGCGGGCACCTATTCCGGCGTCATTCCCTGCGCCGATTGCCCGGGGATCCGGGACACCGTGACCCTGCATGCCGACGGACGTTTCGAGCGCACGCTGGTCTATCTCGAGCGCAGCGTTAAACCGCAGGTCGAGAGGGGATCGTTCTCATGGAATGCCGCGGGCAGCAACGTGACGCTGCGCGAAACCGGCGGCGCCGGCCAGCACTTCAAGGTCGGGGAAAACAGGCTGATCCACCTCGACCAGCAAGGCAACCCGATCACGGGGGAGCTCGCCGGTCACTTCGTGCTCGACAAGCACTTGCACGACCCTGCGATTGAAGGCACGACGTGGACCCTCATCGAGCTCCGCGGCAAGCCGGTCGACGCGGGGCCCGCCTCCCGGAAGCCGTTTCTCCGGCTGGATGCGGACGAGGCGCTCGCGAGCGGCAACGCGTCCTGCAACTCCTTCTCCGGCGGCTACGCCATCACGAGCGGGAGCCGGATACGCTTCGACGAGAACCTCCGGGTAACGATGATGGCCTGCCCGGAGATGTCGAACGAGCAGCAGTTTCTCGAAGTGCTCCGGGTCGCCGACAACTACACCGTCGCCGCTGGCGTCCTCAGCCTGAATCGTGCCCGCATGGCGCCGCTTGCGCGGTTCGAGGCCGCCCCCGAGTAACCGGCAGCCCGCTTGGCTTCCGCCGGCGGCGCGCCAGGTGGAGCCTGCGGGGCCACCCCCAGAGACAGCAAGCCTTTCCATCGGGGATGCATGGATTGTAAATCCGATTTACAATCCATGCATAGGCCAAAGGAGCATCCGATGCAGCCTCGCAGACTGATGAGCAAATTGCAGGAAACCGCCGGCCTCTACCCTGTGGTGCTGATCGACGGGCCCCGGCAGTCGGGCAAAACCACGCTCAGCAGGGGAGCCTTTCCGAAGAAGGCCTACGTTTCGCTGGAGCCGATCGACACCCGGGAATTTGCCCGTTCCGATCCACGCGGTTTTCTTTCGGAGTACGGGCAGGGAGCGATCATTGACGAGGTGCAGCATGCTCCAGACCTCCTGAGCTATCTGCAGGACGAAGTCGATCGTGACCCTGCGCCCGGCCGCTTTGTGCTCACGGGTTCGCAGAATCTGGCGGTTTCGCAAGGAGTCTCCCAGTCGCTCGCCGGCCGCGCTGGCATCCTGCATCTGCTGCCTCTCAGCCGCGACGAGATCCGGAATTTTCCCGGCGCACCGACCGAACTGTTCGATCTGCTGTGGAGCGGCGGCTATCCGCGCATTTATGACCGCGACATTCCCGCCGGTCAATGGTTGGCCGACTACGTAGCGACGTACGTCCAGCGGGACGTTCGGCAGATTTTAAATATTGGCGACTTGAATCGCTTCACCACATTTCTGCGGTTGTGCGCTGCCCATACCGCACAGGAACTTAGGCTGTCAGCCCTGGGATCGGATGCTGGCGTTTCCCATAACACGGCCAATGCGTGGCTTTCCGTACTGGAATCGAGCTTTCTGTGCTTTCGTCTCCCGGCCTGGCATCGCAATGTCAAAAAGCAGCTTGTCAAAACGCCGAAACTGCATTTCTTCGACAGCGGGCTGCTGTGCTATTTGCTGAACATCCGGGAGCCGTCTCAGCTTCGGCACCATCCCCTGCGCGGTGCGATTTTTGAAAGTTGGGTCGTCTCGGAATATTACAAGCAGCAGGTTCATCGGGGACACTCACCGCACCTATTCCATTTTCGCGAATCGCGTGGTGTCGAAGTGGACCTCGTCCAGCTCGTGGACCGTACTACTGTGCTTGTGGAAGCGAAATCGGGAGAAACCGTGGGTGGCGATTTTTTCCGCAATCTTCATGCGCTGCAGCAACTGCTGGAACAGCATGGCGATGTCGGGCCGGTCGAGAAACGACTAGTGTACGGCGGAGGTCAGGCGCTTACCCGAAACGGTGTGCAAGTGATTCCCTGGAGCACTGTTTGATGCCCAGGTGTCCACCATCAGGGCTCAACTCCGAGGACAGGTTTTTGCATTCTTGTCACGGTTCATGCGGGCTATCTCCTCTGGCTAATCGGCTTGGTCGCCAATCCATCGGCCCTCGTGATGCAGCGATGAAGGCAATCGAAGCGCCGCGGCAGGGCTGACGCCAGTCTACTGCGGCTGTTCCGGCACCCACTCCAATTCGCCGTCGCGGCTTTCAATCCTGCCCAGTCCCGGAAACGGGAAATGCACGGCGTAGATCCGCTGCCCGCTCTCGGCACTTCGGGCGAGCAATGCCTTGCGGCTTGCTTCCGCGGTTGGCGCATCGCCGTCGAACGCGATGGTCCAGTCCGGCCTTTGTACCGACACGACCGAGTGATGCACCGTGTCGCCGATGTAGAGCAGCGAGTCCCCGCCGGAGCTTATCCGGTAGCCGGAATGCCCCGGCGTGTGCCCGCGGATCTCGACCGCCTCGACCACGCCCGGAACTATTTCCGCGCCGGGAGCGAACGCGTCGATCTTCGGTGAAACCGCGGCGACCAGCGCCGCGTGCTGCTGGATCGCCGCAGCCGCGGCAGCTTCCTCGGGCATTCCCTCGAAGAACTCCCACTCGGGCGCCGAGATGTGAACCGTCGCGTTGGGGAAAACGAGGTCGCCCGCGCTGCTCACGAGCCCGCCGATATGATCCCCGTGTGTATGCGAAATAAAGATGTCGGTGACATCCGCGGCGTCAATGCCCGCGGCGGCCATGGAGGCCGGGAGCTTGCCGGCTCCGGGACCGAAGTTACTGCCGGCGCCGGTGTCGAACAGGAGCACCCGGTCAGCGGTTCTCACGAACAGTGGCTGGCAGGACAGTGCAAGGCGGTCCGATGGCAAGCCATTGGCTTCGAGCAGGGCGGCGATCTCCTTCGGCTCGCGATTGATTCCGAAAACATTGCCGTCATTGGGCACCTCCAGCGAGCCGTCGCGTAGCGCCGTCGCTTCGAACGCGCCGATCGTGAACCGGTAGGCGTCGTCGCTGGCCGGCTTCTGCTCGGGGGCGGCGGTGCTGGCCGGCTCTTGCGGCGCATCCTGCGTTTCCGGCGCGTCCGGTTCAGGCGAACAAGCGCCCAGCGCGACCGCGACGAGCGCGACCAGGAGCGACGTTGCAGTCGGCATCGGTGTTCCGGGAGTGACCCGCGCACCTTCGGTTGTTCTCATCGGTTGTCTCCTCTTGTGAGTCCGCCCCGGCCGATCATAACCGTCGCGGTTCCGGCTATGCCCGGTGATTGGCGAGGCGCGAGTTGCGGATGCCGTACGTGAAGTACCAGGCCATCGCTGCCGCCACCCAGAACAGGAATACCTGGATGGTGATCCAGCGCAGCCCGATGATGATCCACAGGCAGCCTAAAATCGACAGGATCGGCGTCACCGGGTAGCCCGGCACCTTGAAGCCGCGCGGCAGGTCGGGCTCGGTCCGGCGCAGCACCATCACGCCGATCGAGACGGCCAGGAACGCCACGAGCGTGCCGATGCTGGTCATCTCCGCGAGGAAGTTGATCGGGACGAGCCCGGCCAGCAAGCCGACGACCACGGCGACGACGATGGTATTGCGCACCGGCGTCCGGGTGCGTGGGTTCACCTTGTGGAAGAGTTCCGGGAGCATCCCGTCACGCCCGATCGCGAACAGGATGCGTGTTTGCCCGTACATCGTTACCAGGGTCACGCTGAAGATCGAGATGATGGCGCCGGCGGCGAGTACGGTGCCCGGCCACGTCTTCCCGGTCACGTGCTGCAGGATCGCGGACAGCCCGGCCTGCTGGCCGGCGAATTCCGCCGTCGGCTGGGCCGCCACCGCGACGATCGCCACCAGCACGTAAAACGTGATGACCACCACCAGCGCGGCGACGATCGCCAGCGGCATCGTCCGGTGCGGATTCTTGACTTCCTCGCCGGCCGTGGACACCGCGTCGAGGCCGATGAACGTAAAGAAGATCAACCCGGTCGCGCCGACGACGCCGTGAAACCCGAAGGGCGCGAAATCCGCCAGGTTGTTGCTGTTCCAGCCGAAGGAGCCGACCACGATGAAAAACGCCAGCACGGCCAGCTTGATCACCACCATGATCGCGTTGGCCGTTGCCGATTCGCGCGTGCCGCGGATGAGCAACAGCGCGCACATCGCCACCAACGCCACCGCGGGCAGGTTGATGATGCCGCCTTGCTCCGGCGCGTACGCCAGCGCGTGCGGTATGGCGATCCCGAACAGGTTGGTGAAGAGCTGGTTCACGTACTGCGACCAGCCGACCGCTACCGCGGCCGAGGCCACGCCGTACTCCAGCAGCAGGCAGGAGGCAACGACCATTGCCACGACCTCGCCGAGTGCGGCGTAAGCATAGGAGTAGGACGACCCCGAGACCGGCACCGCGCCGGCGAGCTCCGCGTAGCACACCGCCGTCAGGCCGGCGACCACCCCGGCGATCACGAAGGCCCAGATGACCGCCGGCCCGGCCAGCGGCACGGTCTCGGACAGCACGAAGAATATGCCCGTGCCGATCGTCGCGCCGATACCGATCATCGTAAGCTGGAACAACCCGATCGACCGGACCAGCTCGCCGCCGCCGTCGTCGCTGCCGCTCTCCTCGGCCATCAAGCTGACAGGCTTGCGCCGAAACGATCGCTGTATGAGATTCCCCACGCGGTTTCCTTTTTTTATCCGGGAGTGCTCGCAGGCGCTACACCGGGATTCCCCACGGCGGCCAGTTTACGGTTGAAGCTGGCAGGCATCAATTCAGCCGGCACGACGCGCGTTCAGTGACAAGCGTTCCAGTTGCAAGCGTAACGTTTGCGGCTCGCAAACGATCTCTTGTTCGGCCTGTCCGTCCATTCGCTTATATAAGGAGTGAGCAATGAATGCCCGTATCGCTTCCGACGTATATCGCCGAAGGCCGCGCCGTTGCCGCAATCCCTTATCCGCTCCGGACGCGAGTACCCGGTGAGGTCGCCAAAACCGCGACTTCCGCCGCAGTTTCACGAAACCGGCACTGCTATGTTGCGACCCCGGATGGCCGAAAAGGGGTCCCGGCATGTACAGGTCGGCGGCGTTTGCTCTGTTCGCACTTGCGGTAACGGTGTTATCGGCCGCGGCACATGCCGCGACCGAGGTCCGGGTCCTGGAGACCTATCCCGAGGCGCGCGACGTGGCGCTCGCCAACGGCCAGACCTTTTACCTGCGCCTCGGCTACACGACCGACGAGCCGGTGCACATCTGGGTCCGGCCGTTCTTCGACGGACGCGAAGTCAGGGCCGGCAGCAACCCGTCGCGCACCTATACGGGCAGCGGCGAGGCGCTCGGCTGGTTCTTCCTCATGGAACCCGGCCAGCAGGTGGACGAGGTTCGCATCCGGGTCGGCGACGGCTCGCCCGACGGCACGCACTTCATCGCCGCTTACCCAATACGCGTCTCCGGGAGCGCGCGGCCGGCGGCAGCGGCGAGTGAGCCGGCCTGGGTTATCTCGCTCCGGCAGGAGAACGAACGCCTGCAGCGCGAAGAATACGCACAGCGCATGAGCACGCCGCCGGGCGCGGGCGAAACGCTGTTCTTCGGCGGCTTCATGCTGGCGGTGCTCGCGTTGGGCATCGCCGGGCTGGGCGCGCCGCTGTGGGCGCTCCGGCACTGGCAGGGCGGCTGGCGCCTGGCAGCGGCGGTGCCGGCCGTCATGATCGGCTTCGTGGTGTTGCGCATCGTCGTCGGCGTCGCCGACGACCCGACCTCGCACAACCTGTGGCCGTTCGAGATCCTGCAGGTCGGGGCGCTCAGCCTCGTGGTCATCGGTGTTCTCCTGGCGGTCCGCAAGTTCTCCGGGGTGCAGGCGTGATGCTGTCGCCGTTCGCCAGCGCGCTGGTCCTGCTCGGCTTCGGCGGCGGCATCCTGGCCGTGGCGTGGCAGGGCTACCGCGCCGGCGTGCTGCCGGCCGGCCCGAACTTTTTCCGCGGGCGCTACATGCCGAACCGGTCGGCCAACCCCGTCGCCTTCCACTTCTTCCTCGCGCTCTACCTCGCCGCCGGCATGGCGCTCGCCGTGTGGGGCCTCCTGGCGCTGGTCGGGATGGCGCCCCCGCTGCGCCTGTAGCCTTCCGGGTGCCGGCCGCTGTCGAAAGGGGCGGCTTTCCAACGACTACAGGGGTGTGGGACGGGAGCGGCCGAGCGCAGGCGCGGCACCCCCGCCCATCCCGCTGTTTCACGTTATGGAAAGGTATGAGAAACTTCCGCGCCTTTCGGGGAGTTGGAGCGCACCTTGGACACCAGCAACCTCCTCAACGAGCTCCGCATCGATCGCGGTGACCGCGAGGACCGGGGTGCATCCCGTCGCGGCGCCCTGATCGCGGCAGCGCTGGCGGCGCTGGTGCTCGTGGCAGGCGGGGCAACCTGGTGGGCCTGGCCGGCGAAGGCTATCGAAGTCGACACCGTCAGCGCGATCGCGCCGACGGCGGGCAGCCGTTCCAGTGCCGTGCTGCAGGCGACCGGCTACGTGACCGCGCGCCGCATGGCCACCGTGTCGGCGCAGATCATCGGCACGCTGACCGAGGTGCTGTTCGAGGAGGGCG
>CBFGSB010000112.1:0-10083 GCA_965651325.1 uncultured Chromatiales bacterium
CCGCTTTATTTGCCCCAAACACCCCCCGCCGACCCCACCGACCGCTCCCGGGGTGGCCTCGAATTTTGCGGCGCCGTGGATGGATGTGCCAGACACGGTCGGCAATTTCGAAAGCGCCTACCGGCGGTGGGGGCGGAGGGGTGGCCGGGGGAGGTCCTTGGCGGAAATAAAGCGGACCGGAGGGCCCGCAGGGCCCGGAGGGAGCCATTCCGCCAAGGACCTCCCCCGGCCGCCCCTCCGCCAGGCCCCGGCGCGCCCATCGGCAGGCCCGTTCAGCCACCACCACAACGCTCGGTGCCACAGAAGCACAGAATCCGCACCGGACCGGGAGAAACGCGGGCTGTCATTTGGCCAGCGAGTCTCTAGAATATGCAGCCCTCGTGCTTCGCGGATCCTCGAAGTCGAGCCTTATCACTCACGGAATCAGGGGAGCGGCCATGGCAGCCCGCGGCGTCAACAAAGTCATTCTCATCGGCAACCTGGGCCAGGACCCGGAAACCCGCTACATGCCCAGCGGCGGCGCGGTCACCAACCTGCGGATCGCGACCAACGAGACGTGGAAGGACAAGCAGACCGGCGAGCAGCAGGAGCGCACGGAATGGCACCGCGTGGTGATGTTCGAGCGGCTGGCGGAAATCGCCGCCGAGTACCTGCGCAAGGGCTCGCAGGTGTACATCGAGGGCACGCTGCGCACGCGCAAGTGGCAGGACAAGGACGGTAACGACCGTTACACGACCGAGATTCGCGCGAACGAGATGCAGATGCTCGGCGGCCGCTCGGGCGCCGGCAGCCCGGCGATGGACCGGCCTCGGGACCAGCCCTCGGCCGCGCCCGCGCGTGCCGGCGTTGCCGACGATTTCGACGACGACATCCCGTTCTAGCATCGCGCAGCTTAAAGCCCGACGAGCAGAAGCGGTATTCCCGTGGCCGGCAAGCTATTCATCAAAACCTACGGCTGCCAGATGAACGAGTACGACTCGGACAAGATGGCGGATGTGCTGCAGGCGTCGCACGGCTTCGAGCGCACCGACTCGCTCGAGGAGGCGGATGTGCTGCTGGTCAACACCTGCTCGATTCGTGAAAAGGCGCAGGAGAAGGTGTTCTCGGAGCTCGGCCGCTGGCGCGCGCTGAAGGAACAGCGTCCGGACCTGCTCATCGGCGTCGGCGGCTGCGTGGCGAGCCAGGAAGGCGAAGGCATCAGCCGGCGCGCGCCGTTCGTCGATCTCGTATTCGGGCCGCAGACCTTGCACCGCCTGCCCGAGATGCTGGACGAAGTGCGCGCGAAAGGGCAGCCGGTGGTCGACGTGTCCTTCCCGCAGATCGAGAAGTTCGACTGCCTGCCGGAACCGCGCGCGGAAGGGCCGGCCGCGTTCGTGTCCGTCATGGAAGGCTGCAGCCGCTACTGTTCGTTCTGCGTCGTGCCCTACACCCGCGGCGAGGAGATCAGCCGGCCGGTCGACGACGTTGTCGCCGAGATCGCGCTGCTGGCCGAGCAGGGCGTGCGCGAGGTGAACCTGCTGGGCCAGAACGTGAATGCGTACCGCGGGCTCATGCATGACGGGCAGGTCGCGGATCTCGCCACGCTGATCTACTACGCCGCGGCGATCGACGGCATCGGGCGCATCCGCTACACGACGTCGCACCCGGTCGAATTTACCGACAGCCTCGTGCAGGCGCACGCGGAGGTCCCGCAGCTCGCGAATTTCCTGCACCTGCCGGTGCAGCACGGCTCCGACCGCATTCTCTCGGCCATGAAACGCGGGCACACCGCGCTCGAGTACAAGCAGAAGATCCGCCGCCTGCGCGAAGTGCAGCCGGACATCTCGATTTCATCGGATTTCATCGTCGGCTTTCCGGGCGAGAGCGACGCGGATTTCGAGGCGCTGATGCGGCTGGTCGAGGATGTGAACTTCGACCAGTCGTTCAGTTTCATTTACAGCCCGCGCCCGGGCACGCCGGCGGCGAGTTTCGCGGACGGCACGCCGATGGACTTGAAGAAAGCGCGGCTGCAGCGCCTGCAGGCGCAGATCACCGCGCAGGCGCGAGCGATCAGCGAAGCAATGGTCGGGACGGTGCAGTCCGTGCTGGTCGAGCGCGTCTCGCGCAAGGATTACCGGCAATTCACCGGCCGCACGGAGAACAACCGCTGGGTCAACTTCGACGCGGATCCTGCCTGCCTCGGGCAGTTCGTGGACGTGATCATCACCGAGGCATTGCCGAATTCCCTGCGCGGGCGCCTGGCGCCGCCGCAGCGCGCACGCGCGGCCGGTTGACGAGGCCGGGTTGGCCGCCGGTATTCCATGTTTCCAGCCTTCAAGGTAGGCTAACGCCGAGTGCCGCCCCGAGGCCAAACCAGAGGTCCGATCGCCCGACATTGAACGCTGTCAAAATATCCCAGGACATCGTCCTCGAACCCGCCGACAACAGTCGACTGGCCAACCTCTGCGGCCAGTTCGATGAGCACCTCAAACAGATCGAACGCCGGCTGAACGTCGATATCGCCAGCCGCGGTAACCGCTTTCGTGTGACCGGCCAGCCCGGCGCCGCACAGATCGGGACCCAGGTGCTGCGTTCGCTGTTCAACCTGGCCGGCAAGGAGCGGATCGACCCGGAGCGCGTGCACATAGCCTTGCAGGAGTCCGTCATGCGAGAAGGCGAGCAGGCCGATGACGATGCCGGTGAAGGCGCCGGCAGCGCCGGGGACGACCAGATCGAGATCCAGACGCGGCGCAAGCTGGTGCGGGCACGCGGCGCGAACCAGCGCGCGTACCTCAAAGGTATCCGCGATCACGACCTTGCATTCGGTATCGGGCCGGCCGGCACCGGCAAGACCTATCTCGCGGTTGCGAGCGCGATCGATGCGCTGGAAAACGGCGAGGTACGTCGCCTTATCCTCGTGCGGCCCGCTGTCGAGGCCGGCGAGCGGCTGGGATTCTTGCCCGGCGACATGTCGCAGAAGGTAGATCCCTACCTCCGGCCCATGTACGACGCGCTGTTCGACATGCTCGGGCCCGAGCAGGTGGCGCGCCTGATCGAGCGCAACGTCATCGAGGTGGCACCTCTCGCATTCATGCGCGGGCGCTCGCTGAACGAATCGTTCGTGATCCTCGACGAGGCGCAGAACACGAGCGTTGCTCAAATGAAGATGTTCCTGACCCGCATCGGCTTTGGCTCGCATGCGGTCGTTACCGGAGACATCACCCAGATCGATTTACCCGCCGGCAACCAGTCCGGCCTCATCAACGCCATCCAGATCCTTTCGGGCGTGGACGGAATCGCGTTCACGTACTTCACGCCCAACGACGTCGTTCGACACCCGCTGGTTCAGCGCATTGTCGAGGCGTACGAGGCGAACGAGGCGAACGGCAACACCAAGAAGTGACCGGTCCTGAAGGCAGCAATGAGCGTGCGCGTCAACGTTGAG
Organism: uncultured Chromatiales bacterium; assembly: GCA_965651325.1. Classification (GTDB taxonomy): domain Bacteria; phylum Pseudomonadota; class Gammaproteobacteria; order Steroidobacterales; family Woeseiaceae; genus IDS-8. The sequence goes on from CBFGSB010000112.1 coordinate 3,425, forward strand.
CTGCAGGTCGCCTGCAGGGCGGAGGCGATCCCGAAAGCAGACGACATTCGCGGCTGGATCGAGGATGCGCTGCGGGCGTCCGGCGATACCGCCGCCGGTGCCTGCGAGATCGTCGTCCGCGTCATCGACGAACGGGAGAGCCGCGCCTTGAATTACCGCTTCCGGGGCAAGGACAAGCCGACCAACGTGCTCGCCTTCCCCGCCGGCGGGGACGAGGCCGGCCTGCCCGCGGAATCGTCGACGCCACTCGGCGATCTCGCCGTCTGCGCGCCGGTGCTCGAGCGGGAGGCCCGCGAGCAGGGCAAGAGCCTGGCGGCGCACTGGGGCCACCTGCTCGTGCACGGCACCCTGCACCTGCTGGGTTACGACCACCAGGACGAGGCCGGGGCCGCACGGATGGAGCGGCTGGAAACCGCGATACTTGCGGCCCGCGGCGTCGCCGACCCCTACCTGGCTGTTACAATGACAGATCGATGAACGACAAACCTCCCGGTAGTACCAGCGGCACAGGATCGGCCGGAGTCTTCAAGCGCGTGCTGCGCGCCGTGAAGGGCGATCCCTGGAGCCGCGAAGAAATCCACAAGCTGTTGCAGCAGGCCGAAAGCGCGTTCGACCCGGAGGAGCAGACCATGCTCCGGGGCGTGCTCGAAGTCGCCGAGACGCAGGTGCGGGAGGTCATGGTTCCCCGCTCGCAGATGGTGGTGATCGAGCGCGGCCAGAGCGTCGATGACATGATCAAGGTCATCGTGAAGTCCGGCCACTCGCGATTCCCCGTGATCGGCGAAGACCGGGACGAGGTGCTCGGCATCCTGCTGGCGAAGGACCTGCTGAAGTATTTCGCGAACGAGTCACGTGGCGCGCTGCGCATCGAGGACTATCTCCGGCCGGCCGCGGTCATCCCGGAATCGAAGCGCCTGAATGCACTCCTCAAGGAATTTCGCGACAGCCATAATCACATGGCGATCGTCGTCGACGAGTACGGCGGGGTGTCCGGCCTGCTGACCATTGAAGATGTGCTCGAGGAGATCGTGGGCGAGATCGACGATGAGCACGATCCGGAAGAAGTGGAGTCCATCCAGGTGGGGCCGGAGCGGGAAGGGCGCCCGACCTGGCTCGTGCGCGCGCTGACCCGCATCGAGGACTTCAACGAGTACTTCAACTGTGAGCTCCCCGATGACGACTACGACACCGCCGGCGGGCTGGTCATGCACGAGCTCGGCAGGCTGCCGCGCCGCGGGGAGCAGCTGCATTTCGGCGGGTTCCAGTTCCGCGTGACCAAGGCCGACCGCCGCCGCATCGACACGTTGCAGGTGCAACGGGAACCGCGGCCCGACTAGTGTGCCGGCTCGGGAGCAGAACGCCGCGTTTGTTCGCGAGCCAGCGCACAGGCAGTGACGATTGACCGCCCGCGAGCCGCTCCGCCAGCTACTCGACGTCCACCCGATCGGTATCCGTCTGGCGTACCTCGCCGGCGGCGCGATGATGACCCTTGCGTTCGCTCCCCTCGGTGGCTGGGCGCTCGCGCCGGTGTTCGTCGTGCCGGTGCTCACGTTGTGCCTCTATGCGACGCCGCGTATCGCCGCGCGCTATGCCTTCTGGTTCGGAGTCGGCCTGTTCCTCTTCGGCACCTACTGGGTATCTATCTCGATCAACGTGTTCGGCCAGGCACCCTTGTGGCTGGCGCTGGTGCTGATGCTCGGCCTGGTGCTGATCATGGCGCTCTGGTACGCGCTTACGGGCTGGCTGGTGGCGGCGCTCTGCCGCGGCAACCCCGCGCGGCTGATCCTCGCCGCGCCGGCCGCCTGGGTGCTGGTCGAATGGTTTCGCGGCTGGTTCCTCACGGGCTTTCCCTGGCTCAGCCTCGGCTACAGCCAGATCGACTCTCCCCTGGCCGGCTGGCTACCCGTTCTCGGTGTCTACGGCGTATCCTTTTTCGTCGTGCTGAGCGCGAGTGCCTTCGTGGGCTCGCTCGCGATGACGCGCCATGCGCGGCAGCTTGCACTGGCGCTTGCGGCGCTGCCGTGGGTGGCCGGCTACGGGCTGCAGTGGCTGCCGTGGAGCCACCCCGCCGGTGAAGCACTGACAACGACGATCGTGCAAGGGGGTATTCCGCAGGAGCGGAAACACCTGCCGGAGCAGTTCGTGCCCACGCTGGAGCTTTACGGCAGGACGCTCGGCGCACATCCCGGCAGCGAGCTGATCGTGTGGCCGGAAGCCGCGATTCCCGCCCCCGCCGAGGACATCGAACCCTACGTGGCGGCCCTGCAGCGAAACCTTTCGAGCAGCGGCCAGGTGCTGCTGCTCGGCATGCTCCAGCGGGACGGGGCCGATATCTACAACAGCGTGTTCCTGCTCGACGGCGACGGCCGGCAGGTGTATCGCAAACGGCACCTCGTGCCGTTCGGGGAATATTTCCCCGTGCCCGAGCTGCTGCGGCGCTGGCTCGCCGGGATGATAATGCTGCCATCCGGCGATATCTCGGCGGGTGAGGAACAGCAGCCGCTCCTGGTGCTTCCCGGCGGCACCGAGCTGGCCGCTGCCATCTGTTACGAGGACGCCTACGGTGCCGAGCAGCTCTACGCGCTGCCGCAAGCGGAGCTGCTGATCAACGTCAGCAACGATGCCTGGTTCGGCGATTCGATCGCGCCGCCGCAGCACCTCGAGATCGCCCGTGCCCGCGCGGCGGAAGCCGCCCGCTACGTCATCCGGGCGACCAACAACGGGATCAGCGCATTCATCGGGCCCCGGGGCGAGCTGCTGCAGACGGCGCCGCAGTTCCGGTACGCCACCCTCACCATGGACGTCGTGCCCCTGCGGGGTGCGACGCTGTACTCGCTTACGGGCAACTGGCCGGTAATCGGCCTGGCGTTGCTCCTGGTCGGCCTCTCGGCCTGGCGCGCCCGGGCCGCCCGGCCGCCCCGGTAGCGCTGCCAGCGGTCCGGGCTCCCCGCAGGCTGCGGCAAGGGGCGTAAACCGCTATGCTTTCGCCCTTTCACCGACCCCGCAGGACCCGATGACCAAGCATTACGAGCCGGATACCGTCGAACGAACGGCGCGCGAATACTGGGACGCGCACCGCACGTTCGAAGTCGACGAAGACCCGGACAAGGAAAAATTCTACTGCCTCACCATGTTCCCGTATCCCAGCGGGCAACTGCACATGGGGCACGTTCGCGTCTTCACGATCAGCGACGTCATCGCGCGCTACCACCGCATGCAGGGCAAGCACGTCCTGCAGCCGATGGGCTGGGACGCGTTCGGCATGCCGGCCGAGAACGCCGCCATCAAGCACGGCGTCCCGCCGGCCGAGTGGACTTACAAGAACATCGACTACATGCGCGCCCAGATGAAGCGGCTCGGCTATGGCTACGACTGGCGGCGCGAGCTCACGACCTGCCGCCCCGAGTACTACCGCTGGGAGCAGTGGCTGTTCACGAAGCTGTTCGAGAAGGGACTCGTGTACCGCAAGAATGCCGTCGTCAACTGGGACCCGGTCGACCAGACGGTGCTCGCCAACGAGCAGGTGATCAATGGCCGCGGCTGGCGCTCGGACGCGCTCGTCGAGCGGCGCGAGATCCCGCAATGGTTCATGAAGATCACGGCCTATGCCGATGAGCTGCTGGCGGAGCTCGACAATCTCGACGGCTGGCCGGAACCCGTCAAGACCATGCAGCGCAACTGGATCGGCCGCTCGGAAGGCGTAGAGCTGTCGTTCGACGTCGAAGGCGGGCGGCCGCCGCTCACGGTGTTCACGACGCGCCCCGACACCTTGATGGGCGTCACCTACATGGCCGTGGCGGCCGAGCACCCGCTGGCAGGAGAAGCCGCGGCCGGCAATCCGAAGCTCGCGGCGTTCCTCGAGGAGTGCAAGCGCACACAGGCGGCGGAAGCCAGCCTCGAGACCATGGAGAAGAAGGGCATGCCCCTGGGCATCTCGGCCGTCCACCCGATCAGCGGCGAGGAGCTGCCGCTCTGGGCCGCGAACTTCGTGCTGATGAGCTACGGTACGGGCGCGGTAATGGCGGTTCCCGGCCACGACCAGCGCGATCACGAGTTCGCGACGAAGCACGGGCTGCCGATCCGCCAGGTTATCGCTGCCGCGGACGGCCGGGAAGTGGAGGTCTCTGAAGCCGCGTTCGTCGAGCACGGCATTCTCGTGAATTCCGGCGAGTTCAACGGGCTGGACTTCAATGCAGCGTTCGATGCCATCGCCGACTGGATCGAACAGAGCGGCCGCGGGAAGCGCTGTGTGCACTATCGTCTGCGCGACTGGGGGGTCTCTCGCCAGCGCTATTGGGGCACGCCGATCCCGATCGTTTATTGCGAGACCTGTGGCGCCGTGCCGGTGCCGGAAGACCAGCTTCCCGTGGTGCTGCCCGAGGACGTGGAGTTCAAGGGCGTCGGCTCGCCGCTCAAGCAGATGCCGGAGTTCCTTGATACCACCTGCCCGCGCTGCGGCGGCGAGGCAAAGCGCGAAACCGACACGTTCGACACCTTCGTCGAATCGTCGTGGTATTTCGCGCGCTACGCCTGCCCGGACAGCACCGACGCGATGCTCGATTCGCGCGAGGCTTACTGGATGCCGGTCGACCAGTACACCGGCGGCATCGAGCATGCGATCCTGCATCTCCTGTACGCGCGCTTCTGGCAGAAGCTGATGCGCGACTTCGGCCTGTCGACCGCGGGCGAGCCCTTCACCAACCTGTTGACACAGGGCATGGTGCTGAAGGATGGCGCCAAGATGTCCAAGGCCAAGGGCAATACGGTCGACCCGCAGAAGCTCATCGACCGCTACGGTGCGGACACCGTGCGCCTGTTCATGATGTTCACCGCGCCGCCGGAGCAGGCGCTCGAGTGGTCGGACGAGGGCGTGCAGGGCGCGCACCGCTTCCTGAAGCGCTTCTGGCACGCGGTGCAGCAGCACGCGCAGGGCGAGGCGCCTCCGCCGCTCGACCCGGCCGCGCTCGGCGATGCGGCGCAGGAGCTGCGGCGCAAGACGCACCGGACCATTGCGAAGGTCAGCGATGACGTCGGCCGGCGCTATACCTTCAACACGGCCGTCGCGGCGGTTATGGAGCTTTTGAACGCGGTCACGCGCTTCGACGACGAATCCGGGGCCGGGCGCGCGGTTGTGGGGGAAGCACTGGATGCCGCCGTGCTGCTGCTGTCGCCGATCGTGCCGCACATCTGCCACGAGCTATGGCGGGCACTGGGGCATGCGACAGCGCCGGTCGATGAGCGCTGGCCGGCCGCGGACGCGTCCGCGCTGGCACAGTCGATGATCGAGATGGTCGTGCAGGTCAACGGCAAGCTGCGCGGCCGTATCTCGGTTTCGGCCGATGCCAGCGAGGACGTGATCACGCAGCTTGCGCTCGCGGACCCCAACGTGCGGCGCTTCGTGGCCGACCGCACCGTGCGGAAAACGATCGTGGTGCCGGGGCGGCTGGTCAATGTGGTCGTCTAGGCGCTCGCCGCTGCTGGCCAGCCTGCTGTTGCTCGCGGGCTGCGGGTTCCACGTGCGCGGCGCGCCCGTTATTCCTCCGGAGATGGCGCGCACCTACATCGACACGGACGATCGCTACAGCCTGTTCTACCGCAAGCTGGAAGCCGAGCTGCAGCAGACCGGCGTACAGGTGGTCGATTCGCCCGAGCAGGCAACGGCAGAACTCGTCATCCTCGCCGACGATACCGGCCAGCGCGTGTTGTCGGTCTCGGCGCGCAACGTCCCGCGGGAATACGAGGTGTACTACACGATCTTCTATAGCGTCCAAAGCGGTGAACGCCTGCTGATGGAGCCGCAAGAGAAGACCCTCACCCGCGACTACACCTACGACGAGACGCGCGTGCTCGGCAAAGCGAGGGAAGAGGACCTGCTGCGCGAAGCGATCGCCGACGACCTCGTGCGCCTCGTGATGTTCCAGCTCTCGTCGATCCACCGTTCGGCCGCCGCCACCGCGCCCGCCAGCGAAACCTCCTGATCCGGGACGCCGAGTGGTACTGGTCCGCTATACCCTGTACTTCGTCGGCATCGCGCTCATCACGGCGTTGCTGACCCGGATGGAAATCTGGTGGCCCGGCAGCCTGAAGCTCCACGTGGTGGAGACCGGCGGCACGCTCGGCACCAGCGAGTACTCGCCGCTGGAGATGATGCAGCCCGTGATCCTCACGATCTGCGGCCTGTTGTTCGCATGGGTGGCGCGTTACTGCCCGTCCCAACGCCCGATCGCTTTCGCGTTCGGCGGCCTCGCGCTGGCCTTCTTCATCCGCGAGCTCGACTACTTTCTCGACCGCTACATCGCCGATAATTTCTGGCAGTTCGCGCTCGCGATCGTCGCGGCGCTGATCATCACCTATGTCTATCGCCACTGGCGCCGGTTTCGGGTCGCGTGGCTGCGCATCTGGCCCTCTCCGGGTATCGCCCTGCTGTTCGCCGGCGCCTGCGTGCATTTTGCCTTCAACCTGTTCGTCGGCCACGAACCCCTGTGGATGGCGATCGTCGGCGACGGTTACGATCGCATCGTCAAGCTCGCTGCCGAGGAGTTCATCGAGACGATCGGCTACTTCCTGTGGCTCATCGGCACCATCGAGTACGCCTACCAGGCGCGGAGCATCGCGGTACGCGAGCCACAGCCCGCCGTCGCCCGGCGGCGCGCCGGGCG
>CBFGSB010000113.1:0-9934 GCA_965651325.1 uncultured Chromatiales bacterium
GCCCTTCGGGCCGCTCAGTCCGCTTTATTTGCCCCAAACACCCCCCGCCGCCCCGGCCCGACGCTCCGTGGGTTGGCTTCCCTCAGGGCCCTTCGGGCCCTTTCGGTCCGCTTTAATTTCCGCAAACACCCCTGGCCGGCGCGCACCGACGCTCCGTAGGGGTGGCTGAGAGGGGATGGCTGCCACAGTGCCCCTCGGGCCCTTTCGGTTCGCCTTGTATGCAGCGCCGCAGGTGCTGGCGCACGCTTTTGTGCGATGAAGTCGGGCGATTTCTGTAGCGCCCGGCACAAGGACAAAAAAAGGACGGTGGGCGAACCCACCGTCCCAAGCTACGAAACAAACTGCATAAGGGGTAAGTTTGTCACGTATTGCTCTCTTGGAGACTCGGCGGCGAGGTGCGGCGGGGCCGGCGTTCACCTCTTCCTTGGTGCATTCGATGCGCGGGCGGGGGAAACCGTTGCAATCGATTGGGAATAAGGGCTAGGTTTGGGCGTGGCCCGCCAAGGAGCAGGGCACGGCGGGGTGTCGTGTCGTCGGGAGAGCAGCATGAGTAGCGTCAAGGTCCCGTCCATTCGTGAGCAGGTTTCGGAAGCGGAGTGGCAGACGCGGGTCGATCTCGCGGCCTGTTACCGGCTGATCGCCATGCACGGCTGGGACGACCTCGTGTTCACCCACATCTCGGCGCGCGTGCCCGGTCCCGACGAGCATTTCCTGATCAACGCCTACGGACTGTTGTTCGAGGAGATGACGGCGAGCAGTCTGGTGAAGGTCGACCTCGCCGGCGACAAGGTCATGGACTCGCCGTATGACGTCAATCCCGCCGGATTCGTCATTCACAGCGCCGTGCACGAGGCGCGCCCCGACGTCGGCTGCGTGGTGCACACGCATACCAAGGCCGGCGTGGCGGTGTCGGCGCAGGAACAAGGGTTGCTGCCGATCTCCCAGCAGTCGCTGTTCCCGCTCGCGTCGCTGGGCTACCACGACTACGAAGGGGTCGCACTCAACCCGGAGGAAAAGCCGCGCCTCGTGGCCGATCTCGGCGACAAGACCAACCTGATCCTCAGGAATCACGGCCTGCTCACGGCGGGGCCGACGATTCCCGACGCCTTCCTCGCGATGTATGTGCTGGAAACGGCCTGCCAGGTACAGCTGCTCGCGCAATCCAGCGGCGACGAGCTGCGCTACGTCGACGCGAAGATCGTCGGCGGCATCGCCGAGCAGGCGAAGGCGGTGACCAAAGGCCTCGGCGGCAAGCTGGCCTGGCCCGGCCTCCTGCGCAAGCTCGATCGCAGGGACGCCTCGTACAGGAATTGACGCCTCGATTTGTCATTCCTCACCCCGCGCTTCCATAATGCGGGAATGGACGACATCGCTTTCCGCCGCACGCTCTATCCCGCCATCGAACCGAACCAGAGCGGCATGCTCGACGTCGGCGACGGCCACAAGGTGTATTGGGAGGAGTCGGGCAATCCCGACGGCAAACCGGCCGTGTTCCTGCACGGCGGGCCCGGCGGCGGGACCACGCCGAAGATGCGGCAGTTCTTCGACCCCGCCGCGTACCGCATCGTGCTGTTCGACCAGCGCGGTGCGGGGCGCAGCCGGCCGCACGCCAATCTCGAGGCCAACACCACGTGGCACCTGGTCGACGACATCGAACGGCTGCGGCAGCATCTCGGAATCGAGCGCTGGCAGGTGTTCGGCGGGTCCTGGGGCAGCACGCTCGCGCTCGCCTACGCGGAAACGCACCCGCAGCGTGTGACGGAGCTCGTGCTGCGCGGCATCTTCCTGCTGCGCCCCAAGGAAATCGAGTGGTTCTACCAGCGCGGCGTCAGCGAAATGTTCCCGGACCTGTGGCAGGACTTCATTGCGCCCATCCCGGAGGATGAGCGCGACGACCTGCTGCACGCCTATCACCGCCGGCTGACCGGGGACGACGCCGGCGTGCGGCTGCGGGCAGCCAAGGCCTGGTCCGTGTGGGAGGGCTCGACCAGCACCCTGCTGCCGCGGCCCGAGGTTCGGAAGACCTTCGAGGAAGACGACATGGCGCTGGCGATGGCGCGCCTGGAAAGCCACTATTTCGTCAACCGCGGGTTCATGGAGGAAAACCAGCTCCTGCGCGACATCGGCCGCATCCGGCACATCCCGGCGGTCATCGTGCAGGGCCGCTACGACGTCGTGTGCCCGCCCGTCACGGCCTGGGACCTGTCGCGCGCCTGGCCGGAGGCGGATCTCCGGATCGTGCCCGACGCCGGCCACGCGGCCTTCGAACCGGGCAACGTGCACGAGCTCGTCTCCGCGACGGACCGGTTCGCCAGCCTTTGAGCAAGCTCCTGATCGCAAACGCGCGCGTCGTCGACAGCGGCCGCATCCGCGAGGCCGATGTGCTCGTGCGGGGGGAGCGTATAGACAAGGTGGCCGGCAGTATCGCGGGCGGAGAGGGCGTCGAGGTACTGGACGCCGGCGGGCGCTACCTCCTGCCAGGCATGATCGACGACCAGGTGCATTTCCGGGAGCCCGGGCTCACGCACAAGGCCGATATCGAGAGCGAATCGATCGCGGCAGTCGCGGGCGGGATCACGAGCTTCATGGACATGCCGAACGTGAATCCGCAGACGACGACGCGCGAGGCGTTGGCCGCCAAGTACGCGAGCGCCGCGGGCCGTGCGCGCGCCAACTACGCGTTCTATCTCGGCGCGACCAACCACAACATCGGCGAGATCCAGGCGCTGGACGTCAACGATGCCTGCGGCATCAAGTGCTTCATGGGCGCGTCGACCGGCGACATGCTGGTGGACGACCCGGATGCGCTGGAGCGGCTGTTTGCCGAATCGCCGCTGCTCGTCGTGACGCACTGCGAGCATTCGCCGACGATCCGCGAGAACGAGGCGAAGGCCCGGGCCGAGTACGGCGAGGACGTGCCGATGTCGGAGCATCCGGCGATCCGGTCCGCGGAGGCGTGCCTCGCGTCGTCGACGACGGCCGTCGAGCTCGCGCGGCGCCACGATGCGCGGCTGCACATCCTGCACCTCACCACCGCGGTCGAAATGGGCCTGCTGTCGAGCGCAGGCAGGTTAACCAAGCGCGTTACCGCCGAGGTGTGCGTGCACCACCTGTGGTTCGACGAGAGTGACTACGCCGACCTCGGCACGCGCATCAAGTGCAATCCGGCGATCAAGAGCAGGGAAGACCGCGACGCGCTCGTCGCCGCCGTCAACGACGGCCGCATCGACGTGATCGCCACGGACCACGCGCCGCACACCGCGGACGAGAAGGCCAATACCTACTTCAAGGCGCCGGCCGGGCTGCCGCTGGTGCAGCACGCCTTGCTGCTTTTGTTCGATTTGGCGGCCGCAGGCAAGCTTTCGATCGAAACTATCGCCGACCGGACGAGCCACGCGCCCGCCGACATTTACGGCGTCGTCGAGCGGGGCTACGTGCGTGAAGGCTATTTCGCGGATCTCGTGCTGGTCGATCCCGGGGCATCCCACACCGTGAAACCGTCGAACCTGCTCTACAAGTGCGGCTGGTCGCCGTTCGAGGGGCACACGTTCGGTGCGAGCATCCACACAACGGTCGTGAACGGCCGCGTCGTCTACCGCGACGGCCGGCCGACGGGCGACATCGCCGGGCAACGCCTCACCTTCAACCGCGGCCGTTCCTGAGTTTGCGGTGGCGGCGGGAAGGCGTCCGCCGTGCGGGCGCCGCGGCGCGGCCACCCTCCCGCAGAGGTCGCCCGGATGGAAGGTTCCGGGCGCCGAACGAAACATACGCCCGGGGGTCGAACCAGGTAACAGGATGCGCCGCACGCTTGCGCCACAAAACTGTTTACTTTCCGGGCGATCCCGCTATCCTTGCCGGCAGATCGCCCGGCTGTCGGACGTTTGGGACCAGGGACGAATGCGACCCGGCGCGGCATCGGAATGAAGCCAACAGATACATCCAACCCGGATTATTTCCACAAGGTAGTCGACTGTCAGTGGGCCTGTCCCGCCCATACCGACGTCCCGGGCTATATTCGCCTTATCGCCCAGGGCCGCTTCGCCGACGCCTACATGCTGAATCGGCAGTCGAACGTGTTCCCCGGAATCCTCGGGCGCGTCTGCGACAGGCCTTGCGAGCCGGCCTGCCGCCGCGGCCGCGTCGAGGACAAGCCCGTCGCCATCTGCCGCTTGAAACGGGTCGCGGCGGACGGCCGCGGCGACATCACCGACCGGCTGCCCAAGGCACCGGAAACCCGTAACGGCAAGAAAGTCGCGCTGATCGGCGCCGGTTGTGCGTCGCTCACGGTCGCGAACGACCTCTTGCCGCTCGGCTATGACGTCACCATCTTCGAGGCGCACGGCACTACCGGGGGCCTGATGCGCACCAACATCCCGCAGTTCCGGCTGCCGCCCAAGGTGCTGGACGAGGAGATCGGCTACATCGTCGACATGGGCGCCGACCTCAAGCTGAACCACCGCATCGACAGCTTGAAGTCGCTGCTCGAGAACGACGGGTTCGATGCGGTGTTCGTCGGGACCGGCGCGCCGCGCGGCAAGGAGCTCGACCTGCCGGGGCGGCACGACAGCGAGAACGTGCACATCGGCATCGACTGGCTGGAATCGATCGCGTTCGGGCACACGGAATCGATCGGCAAGCGCGTGCTCATTATCGGCGTCGGCAACACCGCGATGGATTGCTGCCGCAGCTCGCTGCGACTGGGTGCCGAGGACGTCAAGGTGATGGCGCGCAAGCCGCGCGGCTTCTTCAAGGCGTCCGAGTGGGAGCTCGAAGATGCCGAGGAAGAGAACGTCGAGATCCTCGTCAATCATTCGCCGAAGGAGTTCGTCGTCGAGAACGGCAAGCTCGTCGGGATGAAGTTCGACAAGCTGGAATACAGGGTCGACGAGCAGGGCCGTATCGACCGCGGGACCGTCGTGGACGAGGTCCTGATCCCCTGCGACGACGTCATCCTGGCTATTGGCCAGGAAAATGCCTTCCCGTGGATCGAGCGCGACATCGGCATCGAGTTCGACCAGTGGGATTGCCCGGTGGTCGACGAGACGACGATGATGTGCGGCCGCGAGGGCGTGTTCTTCGGCGGCGATTCCGCGTTCGGGCCCAAGAACATCATCTGGGCGGTCGCGCATGGGCACGCGGCGGCCATTTCGATCCACAAGTACTGCCACGGCGAGGACGTTCACGACCGGCCCGCCTACGGCATGACGCTCGCCAGCCAGAAGATGGGCATGCACGAGTGGAGCTTTTCGAACGCCTACGACCCGAGCGAGCGCCGGCTCGTGCCGCACGTCGGCCTCAAGGAACGCTTCAAGAAGATCGACATCGAGGTGGAGCTCGGCTTTACGCCCGAGCAAACGTTGCAGGAAGTGGAGCGCTGCCTCAACTGCGACATCCAGACGGTGTTTACGGACAAGCTCTGCATCGAGTGCGACGCCTGCATCGACGTGTGCCCCGTGAACTGCCTTACGATTACGGCGAACGGCGAGGAAGCCGATTTGCGCACGCGCCTGTCGGCGCCGGCGGAGAACCTGGAGCAGCCGCTCTTTGTCTCGGGTCCCCTGCCGCACACCGGCCGCGTGATGGTCAAGGACGAGGACCTCTGCGTGCACTGCAGCCTGTGTGCCGAGCGCTGCCCGACGGGTGCCTGGGACATGCAGGAGTCGACACTCCTGATCCCCTACGCCGCGGACGTGTCACCGACGCCGCAGCCGCGCCGGCTGAAGGCCTCGGCCTGACCGGCACGGGGTTTGCATTGTTCCGTTTGCGGAAGCAGCTTTTGATGATTAGTCGAGTCAGGGCAAATGGCCAGTAACGCAAACCCGGCCCCGCGCATCAACGATTTCGCCGTCAAGATCGCCACGGTCAACGGCACGGGCTCGGCGAGCGCGAACGGCTTGTTGATGAAGTCCGTTTTCCGCATGGGCGTGCCGGTCGTCGGCAAGAACTATTTCCCGTCGAACATCCAGGGACTCCCGACCTGGTACGAGGTGCGCGTGACGGCGGATGGCCATCGCGCGCGCTCCGACCGCATCGACGTCATGGTCGCGATGAATGCACAGACTTACGCGCGCGACCTGGCGGAAGTTGCCCCAGGCGGCTGGCTGATCTACGACTCGACCTGGCCCCGCAGCCGGCTGCTGAACCGCGAAGACATCACGGTAATCGGCGTTCCGCTGTCGAAGCTCTGCAACGAGCACTTCGAGGGCGCACGTGCGCGGATCCTGATGAAGAACATCGCGTACGTCGGCGTGCTGGCGGCGCTGCTCGATCTCGACCTCGAGGTTATCACCCAACTCCTGGAAGAGACCTTTGCGAAGAAGAAGCACCTCGTGGCGTCGAACCTCGAGGCGATCCGTCTCGGCTACGATTACGCCCGGGAACACTTCGAATGCCCGCTGCCCGTGCGCGTAGCCAAACTCGACAAGACCAAGGGACACGTGATCATCGACGGCAACACGGCGGCCGGCCTCGGCTGCGTGTACGCCGGCGCGACGGTAGGCGCGTGGTACCCGATCACGCCGTCGACCTCGCTCATGGATGCGTTCAAGTCGTTTTGCAAACAGTTCCGCATGGACGAGGAGTCGGGCGGCAAGAAATTCTGCATCGTGCAGGCGGAAGATGAGCTGTCGGCGATCGGCGTTGTGCTCGGCGCAAGCTGGAACGGCGCGCGTGCGTTCACGCCGACGAGCGGGCCGGGCATTTCGCTGATGAACGAGTTCCTGGGCTTCGCGTACTACGCGGAAGTGCCCGCGGTCGTTTTCGACGTGCAGCGCGTGGGCCCGTCCACGGGTATGCCGACACGCACGCAGCAATGCGACCTCCTGAGCTGTGCGTATGCGTCGCACGGCGACACGCGGCACGTGCTGCTGTTCCCGGCGAACCCGGAAGAGTGCTTCTACATGTCGGTCACGGCGTTCGACCTGGCCGACCGTTTGCAGACGCCGGTGATGGTGCTGTCCGATCTCGACATCGGTATGAACGACTGGATGTGCCGGGACTTCGAGTGGGACGAGTCCTACCAGCCGGACCGCGGCAAGCTGCTGACGGCCGAACAGCTCGAGGGCATGGAGAAGTTCTACCGTTACCTCGATTCCGACGGTGACGGCATCACGTACCGGACGCTGCCGGGCGAGCACCCGAAGGGTTCCTTTTTCACACGCGGCTCGGGCCACAACAAGTTCGGCGCGTACACCGAGGATGCAGCCGAGTACCAGGAGGTAGTCGATCGCCTGCTGGTTAAGTGGGAGACCGCGCGCGGGCTCGTGCCGCAACCCGAGATCGAGTATTCGAAGTTCAACAAGTGCGGAATACTCTCGCTCGGAAGCTGCGACGGCGCCGTGCGCGAGGCGTTGGGCAAGCTGAAGGCGAAGGGCACCGGGCTCAATTACTGCCGGGTGAAGGCTTTCCCCTTCAACGAGCAGGTGCGCGATTTCATCGACAAGCACGAGCGGGTGTACGTCGTGGAACAGAACCGCGACGCGCAACTGCGGTCGCTGTTGATGCTCGATCTCGAAATTGCGCCCACCAAGCTCGTGCGAGTGCTGCATTACGACGGCATGCCGCTCTCGGCCAATTTCGTCGTCGACAAGATTCTCGCGGACCTGGCCCAGCGCCACGCCGCAACCGGTACTCCGTAATGAGCTACATTCCCAAGCCGAAAGTCGCCCACCCAAAGCTGCCACGCAACAAGCTCGGCCTCACCGCGCGTGACTACGAAGGCACCGTCTCGACGCTGTGCGCCGGCTGCGGCCACGATTCCATCACCGCTGCCATCATCCAGGCGGTATTCGAGCTCGGCATCGAGCCGCACATGCTGGGCAAGATGAGCGGCATCGGCTGCTCGTCCAAGACGCCGGCGTACTTCGTCAGCCAGTCGCACGGGTTCAACTCGGTGCACGGCCGCATGCCGTCGGTGACGACGGGTGCCAACGCGGCCAACAAGGACCTGGTCTATATCGGCGTCTCCGGCGACGGCGACTCGTTGTCGATCGGCATGGGGCAGTTCGCGCACGCCATCCGGCGCAACCTGAACATGTGCTACATCATCGAGAACAACGGTGTGTACGGGCTGACCAAGGGCCAGTACTCGGCGTCGGCGGATATCGGCACCAAGGCGAAGAAGGGCCCGGCAAACCGGCAGATGCCGATCGACCCGATCAGCACCGCGATCAGCCTGGGCGCGACCTACATCGCGCGCAGCTTCTCGGGTGACAAGCAGCAGATGGTGCCGTTGATCAAGGGCGCGTTGACGCACAAGGGTTTCGCGGTGCTGGACATCATCAGCCCGTGTGTAACCTTCAACGATCACGAGGGCTCGACCAAGAGCTATGCGCACACGCGCCAGCATTATCACCACGTGATCGACACGGACTTCGTTCCGCCGGCCGAAGAGATCCGGACGGCCTACGACGCGGGCGAGGCGATGCCGGTGCAATTGCACGACGGCAGCAAGATCGTGTTCCGAAAAGTCGAGAAGGATTACGACCCGACCAGCCGCGCCGCGGCGTTCTCTTATCTCCGCGACAGCGTTCGTGCCGGGGAGATCATCACCGGCTTGCTCTATATCGACGAAGAAATGGGCGACATGCACGCCCTCTCCGGGAGCGTCGACCGTCCCCTGTCGAAGATCCCGTACGAAGAGCTCAACCCGGGCGGGAAGACGCTTGGCCGGGTAATGGACCGCTACCGGTAGGCCATATGCAAGGTCGGCATCCGCGGGCGAACCCGCTGGATGGGTCCAACCTCACTCGGGGAACTTGCCCAAGGGACTGCGCACGCCCGCGAACGGCATGCCGAGAACGTGGGTATAGATCTGCGTTGTCCTCAGGTCCCTGTGGCCGAGCAGCTCCTGGATAGTGCGAATGTCGCTGCCGCCTCGCAGCAGCTCTGTCGCGAACGTGTGACGGAACGTATGGCAGGTGACTGGCTTGGAGATGCCGGCGCGCCGCACCGCAATCTTCACCGCGCGCTGTATGCTGCTCGCGTGGATGTGATGCCGGAGTACAGCTCCATCCTCATTCCGGCAGAGGTTTGGGGAGGAAAAGAGCCACTGCCACTCCAGCGACCTGCTGGCAGTCGGGTACTTGCGGGCGAGCGCGAAAGGGAGTGTCACCGGGATGCGCTTCGCCGCCCGTTCCGCTTTCCAGGAAAGCCGGATGGCTTCGATGCGGCGACCTAGTGCTTCGTGTAACGCATCAGGAACGAGAGTTGCCCTGTCTTTGCTGCCCTTGCCGTCACGGACCGTGATGACCCGCTGCGATAGATCGATATCCTTGATCCTCAGGCGCGCAGCTTCGACGACGCGTAAGCCGGCCCCGTACATGAGCGAGCCAGCCAACCGATAAGGATCTTCGAGTGCCGCGAGTACGGATACCGCTTCGCCATGGGTCAAAACGGCCGGCAAGCGGCGTGGCCGCTTAGCGCGTGCGGCATTGCCGATGTCGCCCAAAGGATGGTCAAGCACGCGGTCATACAGAAATATCAGCGCGCTCAAGGCCTGGTTCTGCGTAGACGCCGCGACATCGCGCTCTACTGCCAGCCAGCTCAGAAACTGACGCACTTCCACCGACCCCATCGTTCTCGGATGGCGCATGTTGTGAAAGCGGACGAAATAGCGAATCCAGTACCAGTACGACTTCTCCGTGCGCTGGCTATAACCGCGAGTTCGGATCGCTGTGCGGAATACCTCCCTGAGACGCGGTTGAGGGGAAGTCGACTTCATAGCCCCAGCTGTGCCCGTACCTATGCACTGTCGGACCTGGATGCTATTCGACCGCAGAAGTGAGCGGAAACGATATTACGTGGCGAAGTATCCAGAAATTAGCTAACCTGTTGACCCAGAAACTGAAGCGAAGGGGGCACCATGTCAGGCGACCGGCATTATCTCGAACCCTCGATAACCCACTATTCAATGGCGCCATCCAATTATTGTTAG
>CBFGSB010000114.1:0-9920 GCA_965651325.1 uncultured Chromatiales bacterium
CACGCCCGCGTCGAGGTCAACTTCGAGCACGCCGGCACCAAGTGGCTGGTCCTCAACTACGCCAACCTCGACTTCCTCGGGGTCGGACCAAGCTAAGTTATTGAGTACACGATAAAAAAGGTTAGCTTAACGGCGCTTTTCAGGCCTTAATCGCACGCTTTTGCCTCGATTTCTGCGGTTTTGGCAATGCGATAAACACGCCGATTTCGGTGCTAAAAGAGGGATTTAAGCCTTGGATTCTGCCTATTTCAGCGTGCATTTGCTGTATTCTCAGCAACTTAGGTTGGTCCGACCCCGCTGACGATGAAGATACTGATTCTTGGCGCCGGGCAGGTTGGCTCTTCCGCGGCGTACAGCCTGTCGCGGGAGGAGGCGAACGAGGTCACGGTGGTGGACATGCGCGCGGACGTGTTGCGGGAGCTGCAGGACCGGCTCGACATCCGCACGGTGGTGGGGCATGCCGCTTATCCGGAAGTGCTCGACCGCGCCGGCGCCAGCGACGCGGACATCATCATCGCGCTGACGGATTCCGACGAGACCAACATGGTGGCCTGCCAGGTCGCCTACACGCTCTACCACACGCCGACCAAGATCGCCCGCATCCGCGCGGCGGAATACATGAACGCCGACCCGCTGTTCTCGCAGGACGCCTTCCCCGTCGATGTGCGCATCAGTCCCGAGCAGCTCGTGTGCACCTACGTGGAGAAGCTCATCCAGTTTCCGGGCGCGCTGCAGGTGCTCGATTTCGCCGACGGCCGCGTCCGGCTGGTCGGTGCGATGGCCGAGAGCGGCGGGCGGCTCGTCGGCCAGCCGATCGCGACCCTCAAGGAGCATATCCCGGCCGCGGAAGGCCGTATCGCGGCCGTCTACCGCGACGGCATGGCGCTGGACACGAACGACGACACCGTGGTCCGGGAAGGCGACGAGGTCTTCTTCATCTCGGCCCGGAAAAGCACCAACGCCTTTCTCAACGAGATGCGCACGCTCGAGAACCCGGTGCGCCGGGTGTTCATTGCGGGTGGCGGCAACATCGGCTCACGGCTCGCGCGCGCCCTGGAGCAGTCGAACCAGGTCAAGGTGATCGAACGCAATCCCGAACGCGCGCGCCACATCTCGGAGCAGCTCAACAAGGCTATCGTGCTGGTCGGCGACGCGGCCGACGAGGACCTGCTGCTGGAAGAGAACATCGACAGCGTCGACGTCTTCTGCGCCCTCACCAATGCCGAGGAGGCGAACATCCTCTCGGCCATGCTCGCAAAAAGGCTTGGCGCGAAGAAGGTCATGGCGCTGATCAATCGCCCGTCCTATGCGGAGCTGGTGGAGTCCGGCACGATCGATATCGCGATCTCACCCCAGCAGGTCACGATCGGCTCCCTGCTGGCGCACGTGCGGCGCGGCGATGTCGTCAAGGTGCACTCGCTCAAACGCGGCTCCGCGGAAGCCATCGAGGCCGTGGCGCACGGCTCGGCGGAGGTGTCGAAGGTCGTCGGCCGCAAGATCGCCGACATCGAGCTGCCCCGTGGCGCCATCATCGCCACGATCGTACGCGGTGACGAGGTCATCGTCGCGCGCGACGATACCGTCGTCGAGACCGACGATCACCTGATTCTCTTCATGACGGACCGGCGCAAGGTCGAACGCATCGAAGAGCTGTTCGAAGTCGACGTGACCTTCGTCTAGTGTCCCGGCCTGTAAGAGATGCACAAAAATCGTGAAGTTGTTTTCGGAACGGAACACTAGCCCGGGCTGTTCATGAAGCAAGCAAGCGCACGAGCGCATTCATGAACAGCCCGGGCTAAAAGGCTGGGGAGGCGATGAACTGGTTTGTTGTGCAACGCATCCTCGGGCTGTTGCTCGTGCTGTTCAGCCTGACGATGCTGCCGCCGCTGGTCATCGCGTTCCTGTTCGAGGGCAGGGCCTGGATACCGTTCGCCGAAGGCTTCGTGGTCACGCTTGCCGCCGGCGCGATCATTTGGTTCCCGGTGCGCTGGGTGCAGAAGGAGCTCAGGCTGCGCGACGGCTTCCTCGTGGTCGCGGCGTTCTGGACCGTGCTGGGGACCTTCGGCGCTTTCCCGCTGTACTTCGCGCACGACCCGGTGCTGTCGTTCACCGACGCGGTTTTCGAGTCGATGTCCGGCCTCACCACCACCGGCGCCACCGTCCTCACCGGCATCGACGAGCTCCCGAAATCCATTCTCTACTACCGTCACCAGCTCCAATGGATCGGCGGCATGGGCATCATCGTGCTTGCCGTTGCCATCCTGCCGATGCTTGGCGTCGGCGGCATGCAGCTCTACCGGGCGGAGACTCCCGGCCCGGTGAAGGACACCAAGCTGACACCGCGCATCACGGAGACAGCGAAAGCGCTCTGGTACGTCTATCTCACCTTTACCATACTGTGCACGATCGCCTACCTGTTGGCAGGCATGACCGTCTTCGACGCCGTGTGCCACGCGTTCTCCACGGTGTCCATCGGCGGGTTTTCCACGCACGACCTCAACATGGGCTATTTCAACAGCCCGGCGGTCGACCTCGTTGCCATCGTGTTCATGTTCATCGCGGGGATCAATTTCTCGCTGCACTTCCTGGCCTGGCGCTATAACCGCATCAGCCACTATTTCCAGGATCCGGAGCTCCGCGCGTACTCCTTGCTCCTGGTCGTCGTATCGCTGCTGGTTGTGGCCACGCTGCTCGCCGCGAACACCTTCGAGGCGCCGCTCGACAACGCCATGAACGGGCTGTTCCAGGCGGTGTCGATCGCGACCACGACCGGCTTCACGACCGCCAACTTCTCCGACTGGCCCGGCGCGATTCCGGTGCTGCTGATCTTCGCCAGCTTCATCGGCGGCTGCGCGGGCTCTACCGCTGGCGGCATCAAGGTCATTCGCTGGCTGCTGATCTACAAGCAGGGGCTGCGCGAGATCGTGCGCCTCGTGCACCCGAGTGCCGAGATCCCGGTCAAGCTGGGCAGCCAGCCCGTATCCCCGCGGGTGGTGGACGCTATCTGGGGCTTCTTTTCCGTGTATCTCATCGTCTTCGGCTTCATGCTGCTCGCCATGATGGCCGCGGGGCTGGACCAGGTCACGGCCTTCTCGGCAGTCGCGGCATCGCTCAATAACCTGGGCCCGGGACTGGGCGACGTGGCGATCGTATTCCAGGCCGACAATGCCCCCAAGTGGATTGCCGTCGCCGGCATGTTGCTGGGGCGGCTCGAGATCTTCACGCTGCTCGTGCTCGTCACGCCCACCTTCTGGCGGCGCTGAGAACCCTCGCCCGGTTTATCATAGACGCATGGAATCGACCGGCCGCATCGACGCCTTGCTCGGCATGCTGGAGCGCGGCCAGGATTCGGCGCTGCTCCGGTTCTCGCTGGGCAACGAGTACCGGGCTGCCGGCGAGCACGAGCAGGCAATCCCGCACTTCGAGCAGGCGGTGCGGCTCGACCCCGGCTATTCGGCAGCCTGGAAGCTTTTGGGCCGAGCGCTGGAAAGTGCCGGCCGTGACGAGGACGCGATGCGTGCCTGGCGAACCGGCATCGAAGCAGCAGAAAAGAAAGGCGACCGCCAGGCCGCGAAAGAAATGGCCGTGTTCCTGAAACGGCTGAAAAAGAAGCGAGGCGAATAAACCCAGAACAACAGCGGCCGCAGCTGCTGCGGCCCACCGGGGGCAGCTTGAACGAACCACAACCGCGGGCCGTGACGGCCATCGACGCGCTCAACCGGGTGACCGGCAACTTGGTCGCCTGGCTGACACTTGCCATGGTCCTCGTGACGTCCGTGATCGTCGCGATGCGCTACCTGTTCGAGTTCGGCGTGATCTGGCTGCAGGAATCGGTGACGTGGATGCACGCGGTCGTGTTCATGCTCGGCACCGCCTATACGCTGCAGCGTGATGAGCATGTCCGCGTCGACATCTTCTATCGCAAGATGTCCGACAGGCGCCGCGGCCTGGTGGATGCCCTCGGGGTGCTCCTGTTCGTGTTCCCACTGTGCGGGTACATGCTGTACGAATCGTGGGGCTACGTCGTGGCGTCCTGGTCGATCGGCGAGATCTCCGTCAACTCCGGCGGCTTGCCGTACCCGTTCGTGCCGCTGATCAAGACAGCGCTGCTCGCTATGCCCATAGCGGTCGCGCTGCAGGGCTTGTCGCTGCTCATATCATCCCTGCTGCGGATACGGAGCGCCGGACGATGATCGCACTGCTCCTGTTCGGGACCGTGGTCATCGTGCTGCTGTCGGGCTTCCCGGTGGCCTTCACGCTTGCCGGCACCGCGCTGGTTTTCGCGTTCGTCGGCGCGCTGGGTGGCGGCTTCGAGACCGCGTTCCTGTCCGGGTTGCCGAGCCGCATATTCGGCATCATGTCCAACGACACGCTGGTGGCCGTGCCGCTGTTCGTGTTCATGGGGTTAACGCTCGAGCGTGCGCGCATCGCGGAGGAATTGCTGGAGTCACTGAGCTCCCTGTTCGGTTCGCTGCGCGGCGGTCTCGGCATCTCGGTGACCATCGTGGGCATGCTGCTCGCCGCCAGCACCGGCATCGTCGGCGCCACCGTCGTGACCATGGGGCTGCTGTCGCTGCCCACGATGCTGAAGCGCGGCTACTCGCCGGAGATCTCGGCCGGCACCATCTGCGCATCGGGCACGCTGGGCCAGATCATTCCGCCGTCGATCGTGCTGGTGATGCTGGGCGACGTCATCTCCTCGGCGTACCAGCAGTCGCAGATTGCATTGGGCAACTACGCACCCCGGTCGGTATCGGTCGGGGACCTGTTCGCGGGCGCGCTGCTTCCCGGCCTGCTACTCGTCGCCCTCTACGTTGCCTGGCTCATCGTCGTGGCGATTTTCCGGCCGCGCGCCATGCCGTCGTACGTTCCGGACGAGGCCAACAAGGCCTCCCTGGCACAGATCGGGAAAGCCCTGCTGCCGCCGCTGGTGCTGATCATTGCGGTACTTGGCTCCATTCTCGCGGGTGTTGCCACGCCGACCGAGGCAGCCGGCGTCGGCGCCCTGGGCGCGCTGCTGATTGCCCTGCAGCGGCGTGCGCTGACACTCGAGCGCCTGCGTTCGATCATGCACGGCACGCTGTCGATCACCAGCATGGTGTTCATGATCCTGATCGGAGCGTCGGTGTTCTCGCTCGTGTTCCGCGGCTACGGCGGCGACGAGGCGGTCCGCTCGATGCTGGACTCACTGCCCGGCGGCGTCGTTTCCGCGATGCTCGTGGTCATGCTCGTGATGTTCCTGCTGGGCTTCGTGATCGATTTCATCGAGATTACCTTCGTGGTCGTGCCGATTGTCGGGCCGGTGCTGCTCGGCATGGGGCTCGATCCCGTGTGGCTGGGCGTCATGATGGCCATCAACCTGCAGACGTCGTTCCTGACGCCGCCGTTCGGATTCGCGCTGTTTTACCTGCGTGGCGTAGCGCCGCCATCGGTCACGACCGCGCACATCTATCGCGGCGTCTTACCGTTTGTCGCGATCCAGGTATTGGCGCTGGTGATCCTCGCCGCGATTCCCGGACTCGCGACGTGGTTGCCGGAGCAACTCTACGCAGTGGATTGAGCGGCAACGCGCCCGCGCTACGGGGGCGAGATAGTGCGTTTGTTCAGGAATGCCTGCTCGCTGATCTTCTGGTTCGCCGTCGACTTCTCCAGGAAGCCGTAGAACGACTGCTGGATCCGTCGCGCGCCTTCGTCGCGCGCGCCCAGCTCGTCCGCGACCTCGCGTGAAATCCGCTGCAACAGCGCGAGCACGTCGTCCGGCAGCGGCAGGACCTCGACGTTGGAATTCTTCGAAAGCTCCTCCAGCGCCATCGCGTTGCCGTAGTTGTACTCCGCCTGCATGTCGAGGTTCACGGCCTGGCAGACACTCGCCAGTATCTCCTGCAGGTCCTCGGGCAGCGATTCCCACGCATTCTTGTTGACGACGCACTGCAGCAGCGAACCCGGCTCGTGCCAGCCGGGGTAATAGTAGTAGCGGGCGGCCTTGTGCAACCCGAGCGAAATGTCGTTGTATGGCCCGATCCATTCGGCGGCGTCGATCACCCCGGTCTGCAGCGAGGTGAAGATCTCGGAGCCGGGGACCGTCACCTGCGTGACGCCCGCGCGCTGCATGACCTCGCCACCCAGCCCCGGGATGCGCATCTTGAGCCCCTGCAAATCGGCGACCGACTCGATCTTGCGATTGAACCAGCCGGCCATCTGCACACCCGTCTGGCCCGCCGCAAACGGCACGAGGTTGAAAGGTGCGTACAGCTCGCGCCACAGCTCGAGGCCGCCGCCGTAGTACAGCCACGCGTTCATCTCGTTCGCGTTCAGGCCGAACGGC
This sequence comes from uncultured Chromatiales bacterium, assembly GCA_965651325.1. Taxonomy (GTDB): domain Bacteria; phylum Pseudomonadota; class Gammaproteobacteria; order Steroidobacterales; family Woeseiaceae; genus IDS-8. Next base: position 6,326 of record CBFGSB010000114.1, read on the forward strand.
GCGGTGGTGAAGTACTGGGCGGCCGGCACCTTGCCGCGGTGGTAGTACGAGGCATCATGCCCCATCTGCGCGGTGCCGCGGCTAACGGCCGTGAACACCTCTAAAGCCGGAACGAGCTCGCCGCCGGCGAACACCCGGATCTTCAGCCGTCCGTTCGAAGCGCGCGCCACGCGGCGCGCGAGGTTGTCGGCCCCGGCGCCCGCGCCGGGCAGCCCCGGCGGCCACGACGTCACCATGTTCCATTCGAAAGTCTGGTCGTAGTGGCTCTGTTCGCCGTTGGCCGTAGCCGCATTCTTGCCGCAGGCCGTGACCCCGGCCGCAAGGGCGAGGCCGCCCACGAATTGCCGTCTTTTCATCCCCTGCTCCCCCGGTTTGCCGGACCGCCGCCGGCCGCGTTCAGAATCGCAAACCGGGCGATGATGGCGCAGTCCGCGCCCTGATTCAAAGCCGGCATACGGCTCAGCGCCGCGGGTCGGGGACCGGCGAGTCGCCGTCCGCCCCGCGCCGGGAGTGGCGGAACAGCAGCACCCCGAGAAACAGCGCGAAGAACGGACTCAGGAGCACGAGCCAGATGGGCGAGAGGTTACTGCCCGCGAGCCCGGTGACGAGGACGAAAAGCCACAGCGCGCCCATCGCGTAGGCGGACATCCTGGCCAGGCGCTTCAGGTCGCCATCGAGCCGGTAGAGGGCAAAGAACTGCAGGAGGACGGATACCGGGACCATCAGGAAGAAGACCTGGACGACGCTCACCAGGACCGCGCCGCCGGCGTCGCTCCCGTCCCGCGCCGGCTCGACCACCCGCTTCGGTGCCGCCTCGAGCGGCGCCACCCACGCGGCCTCGGGCACCGGCGCGGCCCCGGTCCGCCAGCGCAGCGATTTTCGCAGGCCCGCCTGGGCGAGATCGCGGCCCCGCGTGTCGTCCGCGACGGCGCGGACCTCGTCGATTTCCCGCGGCGTATGGAAGCCGAACCAGGCGATCGTCTCGCCGGCGCCTGCTGCGTACTGCGGCGAGCCGCTGTTGAAGTAGCCTTCCACGGGCCGGCCGTCGCGATACGGCAGCAGGAACAGGCGTACGGGTGCGTCCGTCTCGTAGCGGATGCGGCCGTGCACGACGCCGTCGAGCGGCAGGACGGAGGCGCCGGCGGGATCGACCGCCAGCAACTCGACCCTGACTTTCGGCGCCTGCTGTGCCGGGCAGAGCGCCGGCAGGAACGCCGCCACCAGGGCGGCGAGAAAGCGGAACGAAACGGGCATCGCGGCACCTCGGCGCGCGGCTTTCGACAGCGCATCTTGCCGGAATCCACCGGAATTTCCCGGGAGCAGGTCCCGGAACGGATTATTCCACACGCACTGCTTTTCTGCCGCACAATAGGTCGTGGTATTCCACTTAATTGGAATCAGGGCATTCGTGGTGTATTACAGCCAGTTCTGGAGCATTTGTCCCCAATTTGTGGAGGATGGGATCGCACAGGCGCCAAAAGACCCCGGCCTTGCGACCGGGGCCCTCCTTCCCTGGCCCGGGCGGCGGGCGGCGTGGCCCGGCCGGTCCGTCCCTGTTCCAAGCCCGCCGCGCGGACCGCTGCGCCACCCGGCCGCACGCGGCAGCACGCCCGGTCCGTCCAGACTGCCACGCGGCTGCCGGGTGTGTAGCCGTTGTTATTCGACGATGGAATCATAAACTGCGGTTCCTTCAGGTGCGATTCCGGCCCGGCCGGTCGAGGGGAAGCAATGATCGGGCTCCTGCAGCGGGTGAGCCAGGCCCGCGTGACCGTGGACGACGTGACGGTGGCGGCGATCGGCCCGGGCCTCCTGGTCCTCGTCGCCGTCGAGCGCGACGACTCGGACGCCGACGCGGCACGGCTGGCCGAGCGTATTCTCGGCTATCGCGTGTTTGCCGATGACGCGGGCCGCATGAACCGCAGTGTGTCGGAGCTCGGACTGGGGCTCCTGCTGGTTCCGCAGTTCACGCTGGCAGCCGATACGCGCAAGGGCACTCGCGCGAGCTTCACCCGGGCCGCTGTGCCCGAGAAGGGCCGGCGCCTTTTCGAACAGATGCTGGCCGCCTGCCGCGAGCGCTTGCCGCAAACGGGCAGCGGCGTGTTCGGCGCGTCGATGCAGGTGGCGCTGATCAACGACGGGCCGGTTACGTTCTGGCTCGAGTCGTAGCGGAACCGGGCGCCGCGCCCGCCGGCTGGTAGACTGTATAATCCACTTTTTCCGTACCGCTCGGCGGTACGACAGAGGGGCACGTCCCCGGGAGATCAGAACCGATGCCTAATATAGGCGGGTGGGAACTGCTGCTGGTGCTGCTGATCGTGCTGGCGATTTTCGGTACCAAGCGATTGCGCACGCTCGGCTCGGACCTGGGCAGCGCGGTCAAGGGCTTCCGCTCGGCCGTCAGCGACGCCGACAAGGACCATGACCAGCTCGACGACAAGTCCGCTCGCAAAGACGCGGACTTCGACAACACACCGGTCAACGAACCGAACCGGGACGAGCGCAAGTAGCGCGGTTCAACCGCTATGTCCGGAGTCGGCTTCTGGGAGCTGATCCTGGTATTCCTGATCGGGCTGATCGTGCTCGGTCCGGAGCGCCTGCCGCGCGTGGCGCAGCAGCTCGGTACCTGGCTCGGCCAGGCACGCCGCATGACGCGTATGATGCGCCGCCAGCTCGAGGACGAGCTCAACTTCGAACAGGAGCTGTCCATCCGGCCGCGCTCGCGGCCGTTGCCGCCGCCGCAGCCACCACCCCGTCCGGCGGATGAGGACGACACGTATTCGCCGGCACATGACAAGTCCGACCCCGGGACCGGTGTTCGGCGTCCACCCGACGACGAGTCCGGGACCGATCCGGGCGTGGATCCGGAAATTGATCCAGGGACCAGTACGGCGGACGATCCGGCGGATCCGGCAGCACAAGAAAGAAACCCGTGACCGAAAGCCAGGAGACCAGCGCGTCCGCGGACGAAGAATCGCTTGCCGAGGGCACCCTGCTGTCGCACCTCATCGAGCTGCGCTCACGCCTGCTGAAGATCACGCTGGCCGTCGGCATCGCGTTCTTCGCGCTGCTGCCGTTTTCACGCAAGATCTTTGCCATTGCCTCGCAACCGTTGCGCGAGGTGCTGCCCGGCAACGCGATGATCGCCACCGCAGTCGCCTCGCCCCTCATCACGCCGTTCAAGCTCACGTTTTTCGCGGCGCTGTTCCTCGCCATGCCCATCGTCCTGTACCAGGTCTGGGCTTTCGTCGCGCCCGGACTCTACAAGCGGGAAAAACGCTTCGCGATGCCGCTGCTCGCGTCCAGCATCGTGTTGTTCTACCTGGGCGTTGCGTTCGCGTATTTCGTCGTATTTCCGTTGATCTTCCAGTTCTTCACTTCCGTCGCGCCGGAAGGCGTCGAGGTACAGACGGACATTGCCGCCTATCTCGACTTCATCACCATGCTCGTGCTGGCCTTCGGTATCGCTTTCGAAGTGCCGATCGCCACGATGCTGATCGTCTGGACCGGGCTGACCACGCCCGAGGCCCTTGCGAAAGCCCGTCCCTACGTGTTCCTGGGCGCGTTCGTGGTCGGTATGTTCCTGACCCCACCCGAC
>CBFGSB010000115.1:0-9832 GCA_965651325.1 uncultured Chromatiales bacterium
TTGACCGCGAACTCGTAGAACACGATCGCGTCCATGTCGTGGTCCGCGCCCTGCTCCACGTCCTCGAAGTTGATCCTGAACCGGCCGAAGGGCCGGCCGCCGTTCCCCGGGTCCTGGTTGCCGGGACCCGTGTTCGCGATGGCTTCGATGTAAAAGTCGACGATCGTGTTGGTCGGCTGGAACTTGCCCTGGTCGCCGTTGATCCCCGACCCCGACACGGACTTCGCGAAGGGCACCAGCGTGACAAGGCGCCCGTTCACCGGGATCTCGATGCGCGGCAGCGGCGAAGCCAGCGCCACCGCGTAGCTGCGGACTTTCTGTTGGCCGTCGGCGTCGCTAAGGTCCTGGGTGAAGCCGAAGTAGGTCGCGCTCGCGGAGTAGTAGCCGCCTTCTTTTGTGGGCTCTTCCGGCGCGAGGCCGCGGATGTTGCCGAAGCTCGAAACGGTCTTGGCCGTCGGCGCGCCGTCGTAGAGGTTGCCGGACTGGCCTATGAAATGCGAGCTCGAGCCGCCCATCTCGTGGTTCCAGATGGTGTCGCCGAGTGAGCTCGCATTGAAGCCGCTCAGGTCGCCGGTTGTCGAGCTGAACGCGCTGCCCGGAATGTCGTCCGTGTCGTAGGACGGGTTGACGCCGCTGATGATGAGGTTCACCGGCTTGGAGCAGACGGCGTGCTCTTCGAACGGCTGGTCCCAACTTGCCAGCGGCAGGCCGAGATCCTTGTCGTCGCCGCTGGACATCCCGGAGACGAAGGCCGGTGTCGCATAGCCTTTATCGGCAAAGTAGCGCAATGCCTCGTAGATCATCTCGCCGACGGGATTCCCCCACATGCGGCATTCGCCGTCGCTGATGGGCCCGTCCGTGATCCAGCCGCAGTTCTGGTTGTATTCGTGGTTGCCCCCGAAACCGACCGTGCGGAACCGGTCGATCGTGCGAATGATGCCGACCGTCGACTTGAAGGTACCGTCGTTCTCATCGATTTCGTCCGAGATGGAGCCGATGTTCTTGCGCAGCACGCCGCCGCGCGTGTTGTTCGTGTAAGAGCCGGACAGGAGCCCGAACAGCATCTCGTCGTTTTCGCCGAACTCCTGCAACAAGCCGACGGGTTTGTAGTTGCCGTCGGGGTAGAGCCGGCAATTCGTTTCCGGCATTGATGACCTGCATACCTGCACGCGTACCCTGAAGTCGGTCGGGGTCACCCAGGGCCCGCTCGCGCCGTGCTCGACCCGGTTGCCGGCGACCGGACGCTCGATGCTGACCCAGTCCCAGGTGCGATACGGCTGGCTCAGGAGCACCCGGAGCAGCGGCTGGTCGTCGCCGAGGACGGTGGTGTTCGCGAAGAGGTGGCGCCTGCCGGACGTGGGCAGCGAGTACGGCGTGTAGTCGCGAATGTCATAGCCGTCCCGCGCAATGCTTTCGTATTCCTTGCCCCAGGAATGTGCATCCTGCGGGATATGGCTCCTTTCCAGTACCGTCGTCGAGTCGGTATCGGTGCTGCGCTTGCCGCCGTACAGCACCTTGCGCAGCGCGTCGATGCGCGACGTCGTCACGTAGTTCAGGAAGTCGCCGCTCCACTGGCCCGAGCAGGTCTTGTCCGCGGTGGTGCTCGCGGGCGAGAAGCGGCCGCTCCCGTACGTGTAGCACTTGTAGGAGTCGAAATAGCCGAAGTAGTCGATCTCGCGGGGCTTGTACCCCACGTCCGGCGTGCCGTCCCCGTCCAGGTCCGACGCGTCGTTGTAGGCTTCGTAGTACAGCGTGTGGTCTCGTCCCATGACGAGCATGTTCAGCGGGGGTACGGCCCCCGGCAGGAACAGCGGCACGTTCGAGACGCTGACCGCCGCGGCAGCCGGGGCGCTGAGCAGCCACAGGACCGCCGCGCCGCCCAGCATATGCCCGAATTTATGTCCGTATCTCATGGGTCGTTCCCTCTTGCGAACCGGGTGTCAGCGGCGGAACGTGGTCTGCAGGATGCTGACCGCGTCCTCCGTACCGCCGACACCCCTCGCCGTGATTCGATAAACGCCGACCTCGGAAAGGGGGCCGAACGCCAGGCTCTCCCCGGGGGCGGGCACCGGCGGGAGCTCTTCGATGACGAAGAGCGGAATGTCAGCGACGCCGTCGGGCGCGGGAGCTGCCCTGCTGTTCGATGCCCACGCGTAACTGCTCCAGAAATCGGCCTGGCCGGCCCCGTCCTGGCGTTCGAGCAGGCCGTTGGCGCCTGTGAACGGCGGCAGCGTCGCCTGGCGCAGGAACTCCTCACCTTGGCGCAGGGCGGACTCGGCCGCCTGGAACGCCAGGTTGTTGTCGCGCAGGTTGCCGGCCATGCGTTCCTGCATGGTCGTACTGTTCATCGAGCTCACTCCGAGGAGCGTCATCACCAGCAGCAGGACCAGTGACACGACCAGCACGGCGCCGCGCTGGCGTGAGCGGACGGGAATTCTGGTGGCAGCATTTGGGTTCATGGCAGGCGGTTCCGGATGGCAACTGTGGTAGTGAAGACTTCACGCACGCGGCGGTCGTCGACGGGATTGAAGCGGGTCTCGTTCACGTCGTAGACCTGCGTGTCGATTTCGGCGCCGTATTCGTCGGGCGCTCGCATCAGCAGGCCGATCCGCAACGAGACGACCTCGTCCCAGTCGGCGACGCCGTTGGCGGTCGTGTACGTATCGACAGCCGCGTCGCCGTCGGAGTCGACCCCGTACAGGACCTGCATGGTGTCCACGCCCTCGGCGATCTCTTCCGCTACGAGCTGGACGACGGTGCCGTTCTGCTGCAGGCGCTGCTGGAACAAAACAGGCGGGCCGTCGCCGTTACGCGCGCCGACGTAGAAGATCCAGGTCTCGGCGCGCCGCATCTCCGCGCCCGCGGCGTACTGCTGGTCCGTGTCCCAGCTCGCGAGCACGTTGGCGGGCGTGTAGGTACCCGTCGTATGCGCAAGGCTGATGCCGCTCGTTTCGCTGGCGACACCCGTGATCTGGAAGACCGATGCTTTCTGGCAGTCCGAAACGACACCGATCCCGCCTACCGCGTAATCCGTGGTTGCCGCGTCGACGTAGACCTTGTCCGCGTCGCTGAACGGGCCCAGCAACGTGTGCGATTGCGGCGTCATGTTGCGGATGATCAGCACGTCACTGCCGGGAATGACGTTGCCGACCAGCGCCGCGGGCAGGTTGCCGGACCAGTCCGTCGCAGCCGTCGAGTTCGCCGGGTTGACGGCGGCGGCCGCGAACGTATTGCCCGGGTTCGTGCCAACCGCTTCGTAACCGAAGAGGGACTGCCCGAAATCGAAGGCCAGCGGGTTGCCGGTGCCGAGGTTGTTGACGACGGCGACGTCCGACAGGCAACCGCGATAGCCGGCCATGCGCCCGTGAAAGCTCAGCGTGTCCGTCGCGTAGCGGCCGTTCTCCTGCAGGCGCGACAGCCCTTCATTGAAGGAGTAGGCCGCGCGGTTGCTGAGGAAGATCTGGACCACGCCGGCCATGAGCACCAGGCCGAGCAGCATTGCGATCAGGAGCTCGACCAGGGTCATGCCGCGTTGCGGCCGTGTGCATAGTGCCTGCCGGGTACTCATAAGCGTGTCGTCATCGAGAAGGTTTCCGCCGCTTCCTCGCCACGCGTGTCGTCCCACTGGACGCTGATCGTGACCATGTCGCCGGCGAAGTCGATGCGCCCGTTGCCGGCTGGCAGCGAGCAGGCGAGCGCGTTGCGCCACGCCGAGACGTCCCGTTCGGCGACCGTGGCCCCGGCGATCCCGCCGCAAGCCGGATCGGCGATGTACGCCACCCCGGCATAGGCCGCGTTGTCGACGGCGGCGGCACGATTGGCGCGCATGCGATCGGCCATGCTGTAGGCGAGCCGCGTGGCCTGGGAGCGCAGGTAGGCCGAATGATTGAACTTGGTGGTCGCCACCTGCAGGCTGGCGAGCCCCAGGAGCCCGAGCGAGAGCACGATCAGGGCGACCAGCACCTCGATCATGGTGAAGCCCGCCTGCTTCTTCCGGCGCGCGGGCGCTTCCGGCCTGCCGCCGGTGGCATTCCGTGCGAGAGTGGCAAGTGTGTTCATGTGCAGCCCACCCGCTCCACGGTCGTGCGGCCGACCGCGTTGAGCTCGATGTCGCGGCCCTGCAGGTGGGAGCAGTCCGCGATTTCCATGTTGAAGGTAACCGGCATCGCGGCCGTCGTGCGGGCGCCGCCGCGCGGCAGGAAGCGAATCCAGGTGAGGTTGCTGGATGCGTTGTTCACGTCAGTAATGGCGATCGCCGGATTGCCGCCCGGTGCCCCCCACACGCGCAGCACTGTGTCGACAACCGGCGGGTTGGTGTCGTCGGTTGCGGCGCCGTCCGCGAACACGATCCAGCCGTCCTCCCAGTCCCCGCTGCAGGTCGCCTGGTCATTGCTCGCGCATACCGTCACGCGCGCACCGCGCTTGACCGCCTCGCTGCGCGCGATGGCGAGGGCCGTCACGAAATCGTTGGCGTTGGTGGCGGCACGCCCGTTGCGCACCACGTCCATGAAGCTCGGGACGCCGTACGAGAGGATGATGGCGGCGACCGCAATGGTCACCAGCAGCTCGAGCAGCGTGAATCCCCGGTTTTTTGCGATGCAAGCCGACAAAACGTCCTCCTGGTCTGGCGCGTTCGTCCCTGGAATGTGGCGCAGTCTGCTGATGGCGACACCCGGCTGGCGTGATGCGTCGCGCAAATTGCAGGCTCTGCCCGGGTTCGTCCGACGAGCGGCATTTTTGCGGGGACGAGCGGTTTGAACGGCAGCGCGGGGTGGGGGCCTTCAGGGGGTAAGCCGTTGTTCGGCTTTACATAAGTTCGGACCGCGCGCGCCCGGTCCACGCCTTTAGGTCCCCCGGGGGGTCAGGATTTCGTGGCGGCCAACATGCTCGCGACGCCAGCGATTGCCTCGTCGCTGCCGAGCTTCTGCATCAGGGTGCAGCTTCGGCTGCGCTCGGACCGGCGCAGGCAATCGGCCTGGCGGCAGGTCGGGCAAGCCGCGCTGCTTTGCACCACGAGCACGTTACCGGCGCGCTGGGTGCCGGTGCCCGGGAACGGGGTCCGGTCGTACCGCCCGCCCCGCGGCCAAGGGCCCCATGCCCGCGGGGTCTCGGGCCCGAAGAGCGCCACCGTCGGCACGCCTGCCGCGGCCGCGAGGTGCGAGGTGACGGTGTCCGTGCCGACGTAGACCCGGCAGCGCTTGAGCAGCTCGGCGACATCGGCGAAGCGGAGCCGGCCCGCCAGGTTGAGGGCCGGTACCGGTAACTGCCGCATCGCCTCCGCGAGGTACTCGGCCTCGGCGGGGCTGCCATCCCCGGTCAGCACCAGCCGCAGTCCGCGGCTCTCGAGGTACTCCGCGACGGCCGCCCAGCCCGCCAGCGTCCAGCGCTTATGCGGCAATCCGGGATTGAGGTGCAACACGGCGAAAGGCGCGCGCGCCGGCTCGCCGGACAGCAGTTCGTCGACCACGGCCGCGGCGTCGGGGGCAGTGGGCAGGCGCACGTCGAAGGAAGGCTCGATGCCGACCAGCGCCGCCAGCGCGGCGTTCTGCACCAGCGTGTGCGTCTCGTAGTGATCGTAGAGCACGTACCCCTGCGTGACGCGGCGCTTCCAGGCGTCGCGTCCCGGCGGCACGACGGCCAGGCGCTTCCTGCCGGCGATGGCCGCATAGCCGATCGCCCGGTCGGTGTGCTTCGGGGAGATGCCGAGGTCGTAGCGCCGCAGCAGGCGCTTCAGGAGGCGCCAGTATTCCGCGGCACCGGGATGCTTGGACACGGACAGGATTTCGTTCACGTCCGGATTGCCCGCGAGGATGCCGGACTGTCCCCGGTAAAGCAGCACGTCGATCACGGCCCGCGGCGCGGCGCGGCGCAGGGCGGTGATCAACGGTGTCGTCAGCAGCACGTCGCCGTGGGCCGGCCCGGCGACGATGAGCGCGCTCGCCACGCCGGCTGCGCTGGGTAGATGACGGTTCATTGCGTATCCGGAAACGACGAGCGCCGACCAAGCCGGTGATTTTACCCAGCTCCGCTCCCTGCAAATGTTGCGAAACAGCAACGACTATTTCGCTATGTATATAGCATTTGGTTATTAGATGTTCTTTTTATACAACGGGAAATATACACTTTTCGGCACCTCGGACGTTTACTTTTGGGCGCCGAACCGCGTTTGGGGGTGACGCCCGGCTGCAAATGTTGCGAAACCGAAACACTCGTCAAGGCCTAAAAATGGCGGCTCGAGCTGCCCATTCTCTGGAGACCACCCATGACTAATCGAAAGCTAGCGCAGGGCGTGAAGCTCGCATTGTTGGGGGCCGGTGCGCTCGGGCTGTGCGCGCCCGCGATCGCCCAGGAGGAAGTGCCCACCGATCTCGAAGAAATCCTCGTCACGGGCTCGCGTATCCCGCGCGCCAACCTGACGGCGCCGACGGCGGTGACCACTATCGATGCCGAAGTCATCGAACGGTCCGGTCTCATCAATGTCGCGGATATCCTGCGTGCGGTACCGAGCTTCGGCGTATCGGCCCTTTCATCCGGTAATTCGAACTTCTTTACCGCCTCGAACGGCATCAACACACTCCAGCTCCGCAACCTCGAGGAGGACCGCACGCTGGTGCTCGTCAACGGCCGGCGCTACGTCTCCGGCATCGCGGGCTCCTCGGCCGTCGATTTCAACACGATTCCCACCGAGCTGATCGAGCGGGTCGAGGTCGTGACCGGCGGTGCATCGGCCATCTACGGCTCGGATGCCCTCGCCGGCGTCATCAACGTCATCCTGAACGACGACTTCGAAGGCGTGCGGGTCGGCTACCAGTTCGGCGAAGCCGACGCGGGCGGCCAGATCGAGTCCCGTTTCAACCTGACCGCCGGGGGGAATTTCAACGACGATCGCGGCAATGCCGTGATCTCGATGACCTACACCGAAAACAAAGGCACATTCGCGCGCCAACGCGCCAACACCCAGGTCGATGACATCGCGGCCTGCGTGCTCGACGCGACGCAAAGCTGCCAGGTCGAAGTGAACAACTTCTTCTCGAGCTTCGCCGAAGGCGGCCGCTTCTTCGTGCCATCGACCGGCGAGTCGTTCGGCATTTCCTCGGGAACGGGCCCGACGGCTACGGTCGCCCCGTGGGATCTCGACCAGTTCGGTTTCAACCGGCAGGAGTTCCGCCGTTACACCGTCCCGCTCGAGCGCTACCTGGTATCCACTCTCCTGGACTACGACATGGGCGGCGAGGTCAATGCGTTCGTCGAGGCGACTTTCGCCCAGACCCGCACGGAGAGCGAGATCGAGCCGTTCCCCCACTCGAACAGCGACCTGAACCTCGGCGGCATCCCGGTCGACAATCCGTTCGTTCCGGCGGCGATCCGCGACGCGGTCCTCGCCGCGGGCGACACGGAGATCCAGTACTTCCGCCGCACGACCGAGGTCGGGAACCGCGGCGCCAGCGCGCGCCGCAATACCTACCGGCTGCTCGCCGGCTTCGAGGGCGATATTGCCGACCAGTGGGACTGGCAGGTGTTCTATGGCTTCGGCCGCATGGACGACAGCCAGCAGGGGGGCGGCCAGATCAACGTGCCCGCCATGCGGGAGGCGCTGAATGCCATCGACGGCGACGGCGATCCGGCCACCTTCGACCCGGTGTGCGCCAGTGAATTCGCGCGCGCCGAAGGCTGCGTGCCCATCAACCTGTTCGGTATCGGCTCGATTTCCCCGGAAGCCGCGGCTTACGTGCGCGCGCCGTCGTCACGCCAGCAGTTCACGCAACAGTCGATCGCCGGTGCCACGATTGGCGGGACCCTGTTCGAAATGCCCGCGGGCGACGTGAGCTTCGTGGTCGGCGGCGAGTACCGCGACGAGAAGGCGGAGGACGTGCCCGACGTGCTCACCCAGGCCGGGTTGAACGCCGGCAACGCGGAAGCGCCAATCTTCGGCAGCTACAACGTCAAGGAGGCGTTCGTCGAGTTCGAGGTTCCGCTCCTGAAAGACGCGCCGGGGATCCGCGAGCTGTCGTTCGGCGGCGCCTACCGGTTCTCCGATTACAACACCGTGGATTCCACCGATGCCTACGCCGGCCGTCTCTCCTGGTCGCCGATCGACTCCCTGCGGTTCCGGGCCCAGTACGCCCGCGCCGTGCGCGCGCCGAACATCAGCGAGCTGTTCGCGCCGGGTGGCGAGAATTTCGCCACGGTGGCGGACCCTTGCAACGGTGTCACGGCCACGTCGACCGGGAATATCGCGGAGAACTGCCGCTCCATCCCGGCGATCGCGGAACGGATTGCCGCTACCGGGTCGTTTTCACTGACCCAGACCGAGATCCAGGGCACCGGCGGATTCACCGGCCGCGGCAATCCGAACCTCGACGTGGAGACCTCGGATAGCTGGACGTTCGGCGTGGTCTACAACAACGAGTTCGGCCGGGGAGGCGACCTCTTGCTGTCGGTCGACTACTTCTCGATCGAAATCGATCACCTGATCGACACGATCGAGCGCCAGACCGCGGTGGACTTCTGCTTCGACACGCCGGCGTCGAACTTCCCGAACCAGTTCTGCGACTTCCTGACCCGCGATACGGCCGGCCCGGCGTTCCAGCTCGGGGAGCTGACGGGCGTCGACTCCGGCTTCGTCAACGAAGGCACGCTCGAGACCGAAGGCATCGACGTGTCCGCCTTGTGGAGCTGGTCGTTGGATGACTGGTTCGCGTCGGTACCGGGGCAGGCGTCGGTGAGGCTCAACTACACCCACCTGCTCGATTTCACGGAGACGAAGTTCTCGGTACCCGACGACCTGGTCGGCGAGACCGGCTTTGCCGAGGACAAGGCGCAGATGGCGCTGACGTACGACACCGGCCCCTGGGCAGCGATCTGGGAATGGAACTACATCGCCGACTCGGTGCCGGACAACAGCAACCCGCTGTTCAACTTCGGCGTCGGTGCCTACAACGTGCATGACCTGCAGGTCTCCTACGATTTCGCCGACAGCGGGTTGCGGGATTCGCTGCTCGGCAACGTCAGGCTCTATGCAGGCGCAAACAACCTGTTCGACGAGGATGCCCCGATCATCCTGAGCGGGGTGCCCGGCAACACGACCGGTACGGATACGGACGCCAGTGTCTACGATCCGATCGGCCGAACCTGGTACGTCGGGTTCAATCTCTCCTACGGAAACTGAGCCTGCCGGGAAGCGGATGGCGGCCTTCACGGCCGCCATCTTTTTTTTGCTGCGTATACTTCCGGGATGGACCTGTCCGCCGAGATCGCGCGCGCTTACCGGGCGTTTGCCGCCGGCGCGCATGCCGAGGCGGGTCGAGCGGCACAATGCGTGCTCGAGCGCTCCCCGGACGATCCCGCGGCCCTGACGCTGGTCGGCCGGCTGGCACTGGCATCGGGAGAAGCGGAAGTCGCGCTGGCCGTGGCCCGCCGGGTGCTCGACATGCATCCCGAGATGCCGGCCGCCTGGCTGGACCTGGCGCGCGCCCTGCGCGAGCTGGCACAGTACGCGCACGCCGCGGACGCGGCTCGCCAGGCGACCGCCATCGCCCCGGACGAGCCGGCGGGCTGGACGCTACTGGGCGAAATCCTGCTATCGCTGAACCAACGCGACTCCGCTGCCGGCGCCTTTCGGCGCGCCATCGACCTGGATCCTGGCGCGGTCTCCGCTCTTCGCGGCTTGTGCATTGCCGAGGTACAGGCTCCGGGCTCCGACGTCGTCCGCCGCATGCAACGCGGTGCAAGGTCGGGGAACCTGCCGCCCAGGGAGCGCGCCGGTTTGCACTATGCCCTGGCGCAGGTATTTCGACAGGCGGGCGATCGTAAGGCATTCATCGACCATCTT
>CBFGSB010000116.1:0-9748 GCA_965651325.1 uncultured Chromatiales bacterium
ACGCCTGCTTGATCTCGGCGTTGCTGGACGACCCGTTCACGCCGAGGACCTCGTAAGCCCGCGCCAGCCGCGCCGCGTCCGCACTGCCGGCTGCGGATTTACGAAAGCCCCGCTGCGCCCGCAACATCGCCTCGAGCTGCGCGAGCTCCACACGGCCGATGTCGAGCTCGCTGCAGATGATCCACAGCGCGGCGCGCTCGCGGCGGTGTATCGCCCCCTTGGAAAGCGCGACTTCCAGCAGCCATTGCACGAACAGCCCGCGCAGCTCCACGCGGTTCCGCGTGTCGCGCCTGAGCTCCCGCAGCACGTCGTGCAGCGGGAAGGAGGGTTCCTTGCCGCTGGCGAACCAGTCCATCGCTGCCCGGGTCTCCGCGGGGTCGAGGCCGAGACGGTGCATGAGCATGCGTGCCGCCCGGATCTCCTCCTCCGATACCCGGCCGTCGACCTTCGCGAGGTATCCCATTGTGCGGAACAGCGCACGAACATAGGGTCCGGGGAGATCCTCGAGGCGGGTCACCTTCAGCCTGTCGGCGTAGCGTGCATAGCCGCGGTCGAACTGGTGACCGAGCACGAGTCCGGCAAGCGCGCCCCAGGGTCCCACAGCCAGGCCCGCCACCGTGCCGACGACCTTTCCCCAGTACAAAGTGCCGCTCGCCTCTTTCATGCCGGCCGACGCATCATGCATGCCTATGCTACCCGGCGTGCCGACCTTTGCCTATTTCCGCCCTTGCGGGCGGCGGGTCGACACGCGATCATCGCCGGCATGATCGCACCTGACCCGATGTTCGAATCCTCAATACCGACATTGCCGTTGCTCGGCCGCGGCAAAGTGCGCGACATCTACGGTGTCGACGACGAGCACATCCTCATCGTCGCCACCGATCGCCTGTCGGCCTACGACGTCGTGTTGCCGGACCCGGTTCCCGGCAAGGGCCGCGTGCTGACGGAGATCTCGAGCTTCTGGTTTCATCGGTTGGCCGACCTCGTGCCGAACCACCTGTCGGAACGTTCGCTCGCATCGGTCGTCGCCGACCCGGATGCGCGCCGGCCGCTCGAAGGCCGCGCCGTCGTCGTGCGCCGGCTGAAGCCTCTCCCGATCGAGGCGGTCGTGCGCGGTTATATCATCGGCTCCGGCTGGCGCGACTACCAGGCGACCGGGTCGATCTGCGGCATCGCGTTACCGCCGGGCCTCGCGCAGGCCGACCGGCTGCCGGCCCCGGTGTTCACACCGGCGACCAAGGCGGCGGCCGGCGACCACGACGAGAACATCGCGTTCGAGCACGTGCAGGAACTCATCGGCGCGCGCCTGGCGGACAAGGTGCGGGATCTTGCGTTCGAGATTTACACGCGTGCCGCCGCGTACGCGCTGGAGCGCGGCATCATCGTTGCCGATACCAAGTTCGAGTTCGGGCTGGACGACGAAGGCCGCCTGTTCCTGATCGATGAGGTGCTGACCCCGGACTCGTCGCGCTTCTGGCCGCTCGACGAGTACCGCCCCGGCACCAGCCCGCCGAGCTTCGACAAGCAGTACGTGCGCGACTACCTCGACACGCTCGACTGGGACAAGACCGCGCCGGGCCCTGCCCTGCCACCGGAAATCATCGCCCGCACGAGCGAGAAATACCGGGAAGCATTGCGCTTGATCACCGGGCGGAACTGAGGCGAGCCGCCGCAAAGGCCTGCGCATGCGGGGGCACCGGGTGGCTCCTCATGTACAATCGCGCGAACGCCGGACAGGGTGGTCCCGTACGCAGCACGAACATGATCCCCTCACTACAAGCGAAGATCGACCACCTGGTCTGGACCTCGGACCTCGAAAACAAGGGCCCGCCAGGGCGCATCGCGGCTACGCTGCTGCGCTACCTGTATGCGCTGCTGCGCGACATCCTCACCGGCGAGCTGACCCTGCGCGCCATGAGTCTCGTCTACACGACTCTCCTCTCGGTCGTACCGCTGGTCGCCTTCAGCTTTTCGGTCCTCAAGGGGCTCGGCGTCCACAACCGGCTGCGCCCCTACCTTTTCAACGTGCTCTCGCCGCTGGGAACGGAGGGCGAGAAGATCACCAATGAGGTAATCGAATTCGTCGACAACGTGGAAGGCGGCGTTCTCGGTGGACTGAGCCTCGCGTTTTTCGTGTTCACCGCCATCTCGATGGTGCAGAAAGTGGAAGGTGCGTTCAACCACGTCTGGCACGTGTCGAAACCCCGCAGCATCGCGCGCCGGTTCTCGGAATATACCGTGGTGCTCTTGATCAGCCCGGTCGTGGTGGTGGTGGCGCTCGGCATGATCGCCTCCATTCGCAGCACCGCCGTCGTGCAACGGATATTGAGCCACGAATCGCTCGGGCCGTTAGTGCTCAGCATCAGCGAAATCGCTCCGTTCCTGCTGATCACCGCGGTGTTCACCTTCCTGTACCTGTTCGTACCGAACACGCGCGTAGGCTTCAAGGCAGCCGGCATCGGCGGCATTTTCGCCGGTGTCCTGTGGGCGACCCTCGGGGCAATCTTCGCCAACTTCGTCGCTTACACGACCACCAAGCAG
The DNA here is from genome assembly GCA_965651325.1 of uncultured Chromatiales bacterium. GTDB lineage: Bacteria > Pseudomonadota > Gammaproteobacteria > Steroidobacterales > Woeseiaceae > IDS-8. The sequence continues at coordinate 2,542 of CBFGSB010000116.1, forward strand.
GTCATCTATTCGAGCTTCGCGGTGGCCATCTCGACACTGGTCTGGCTGTACCTGAGCTGGGTCGTGCTCCTTATCGGGGCGCAGCTCAGCTTTTACCTGCAGCGGCCGGAATTCCTGCGCATCGGCCGGCGCGAGCCGCGGCTGTCGAACAGCATGCGGGAACGCCTGGCCCTCAACATCATGTACCTGGCCGGGCAGGCATTCCGCGAGCCGTCACGCCACCTCACGTTCGACCGGATGAGCGACCAGCTCAAGGTACCTGCGATTGCACTGACGCCGATCGTGAACGATCTCGAAGATGCCGGGCTGTTGCTGACAACCGAGAAGGAAACGCTGATACCGGGGCGGGACATGTCGCGCATGCGCCTGTCGGAGATCCTGCGGGTCGTGCGTCGCTTCGGCGACACCGGGTCCTATCGCGGGCCGCGCTGGCTGCCGGGCGTGGACAAGCTGGGCAAGCAGGTGGACGCTGCGGTCGACGGCGTGGTGGGCGACAGGACGCTGGCGGACCTGGTCGACGAGCTGGATACGCGCAAGGAAAGCGCGTAGCCGTCTCGAAGTACAAGCAGGCGGCGCGCTCAGGCGCCGGCGATCGTCATTTCTTCCACCAGCAGCGAACCGCAACGAATGCCGCCGCGCAGGTCCTGGTCGCGGCCGATCGCGGCAATACGCCGGTAGAGGTCCTTGAGATTGCCGGCGATCGTCACCTCGTGCACCGGGTGCGCGATCTCGCCGTTCTCGATCCAGAAACCGACTGCGCCGCGTGAATAGTCGCCGGTAACGCCGTTCACGCCCTGCCCGATCAGCTCGTGCACCAGGAGGCCCCGGCCCATGGCCCGGAGCAGCGCCTGCAGGTCCTCGGCATTGCCCGGCACGACGAGATTGTGCGCCCCGCCCGCGTTGCCGGTCGTCTGCAAGCCGAGCCGCCGCGCGGAGTACGAGCTCAGGAGGTAGCCCTGCAGCACGCCGTCGATCACGAGGTCGCGATCCGTGGTGGCGACACCTTCGGCGTCGAACGGCGCGCTCGCCAAGCCCTTGGGAATATGCGGCCGCTCCTCGATGGTGACGAACTCCGGAAAGACCTGCTCGCCGGCGGCGTCCAGGAGGAACGACTCGCGCCGGTACTGCGCACCGCCGGAAATTGCGCCGATCGCGTGACCGATGAAGCCGCGCGCGAGATCGGGCACGAACAGGACCGGCGCTTTCGTCGTCCCGATCTTGCGGGCGCCGAGCCGCGCGACGGCACGGCGCGCGGCGGTGCGGCCGACCTCCTCTACCGGCTCGAGATCCGCGGCGTCGCGCGCCGCGGTGTAATGGTAGTCGCGCTCCATGGCGCCGTCGGCTTCGCCGAGCACGACACAGCTCGCACCGTGCCGCGTGGTGGCGTAATGGCCAAGAAAACCGTGCGAGTTGCCGTACGCACGGGCGCCGGAATGCGTGCTCAGCGTCGCGCCTTCCGAATTGCGAATGCGTTCGTCGAACCCGCGTGCGGCGTCCTCGCAGGCAATCGCGAGCTCGATCGCCCGGCCCGAATCGAGATCCCAGGGATGCGCGAGATCGAGATCGGGCGGGTTCCTTGCCATGAGGGCGGCATCGGCGAGGCCGGCGTGCTTGTCCGGAGCGGTGAGTTTCGCGAAGGAACGCGCCTTCGCCACGGCCTCCCTGAGCGCGTCGCGATTGAAATCCGACGTGCTCGCGCTGCCCTTCGACTGGCCGACGTAAATCGTGATGCCCGCACCACGGTCGTTGGTGTACTCGACGGTCTCGACATCGCCCAACCGCGCCGTCGCGGAGAGCCCGAGGTAGTGGCTGGCCGATGCTTCCGCCTGGGTTGCACCGAGCTTCTTCGCCTCGTCCAGCATGAACCGGACGATGCGGTCGAGTTCTGCCGCATCCGCCGCGGCATGGCCCGCTTGCACGCTCATTCGCTTGCCTTGCGCCTCCGTATGCCTCGTCTCCGTGGCGCTGCATGATACTATGCCGCGATGACGCGGGTGAACGAGGAACGCCCGAGCAAAAGCGCCCGCAAACGCCAGCAGCTTGCGCTGCAGGCGCTCGGCGAGAAGCTCGTCGAGCTGCCGACCAGCGACCTCGAAATGCTCGGCCTCGACGACGCGCTGTTCGATGCGGTCGTCGCGGCGAAGACCATGCGGGCGCACGGTGCGTTGCGACGCCAGCGCCAGCTTATCGGCAAGCTGATGCGCGGCGCGGACGCCGCGCGCATCGAGGCCGCCCTGGAGGCACTCGGGGGTGACACCCGCTCGGCCGTCGCCGTGTTCCACGCCGCGGAAGCGTGGCGCGACCGGATCGCTGCCGAGGGGCTGCCCGCGCTGGCCGAATTCGAGAGGCTCGCGAGCGCCGGGCAACCGCGGATCGCGAGCTTGCTGCGCGAATACAAAAACATGAGTGAAACGAGCCAGCGCACCGCGCGCCGGCGCCTGTTTCGCGAAATTCACCAGGTACTCGAAAGGATGGAAGCGGACAAGTGCGCGAACGAAGCAACGCGACAGTAGGCGTCATCATGGGCTCCCGCTCGGACTGGGAGACCATGCGGCATACCACCGAAGTGCTGGACGAGCTGGGGGTTCCCTATGACGTGCAGGTCGTGTCGGCGCACCGCACACCGGAGCTCATGTTCGAGTACGCCGAAACCGCGGTCGACCGTGGTCTCAAGGTGATCATTGCCGGCGCGGGAGGCGCCGCGCACCTGCCGGGCATGACGGCCTCCCGGACCCGCCTGCCGGTGATCGGCGTGCCGGTTCGCTCCAAAGCGCTGCAGGGAATGGATTCGCTGCTGTCGATCGCGCAGATGCCGGCCGGCGTGCCCGTCGGCAGCATGGCGATCGGCAAGGCGGGGGCGGTCAACGCCGCCCTGTATGCCGCGGCCATTGTTGCCACCGCCGACGCGGGCGTGGCGGAGGCGCTGGAGCGCTACCGTCGGCAGCAGACCGCCGCGGTGCTCGCCGACCCGGATCCCACGACCGGCGAGTGACTACCGTCGGCATCATTGGCGGCGGCCAGCTCGGCCAGATGCTGGGTTTTGCCGGACGCGCGCTGGACCTGGATTTCGTCTTCCTCGAGCCGCAGCCCAATCCCCCGGCGGCGGCCGCCGGAACGGTCATCCAGGGCGCTTTCGACAGCGAAGAAGCACTCGCGACGCTCGCCGGGCGCGCGGACGTGGTCACCTACGAATTCGAGAACGTCCCGGTGAGCGCGGTGGAGTGGCTGGCCGGCAGGATGCCCACCCTGCCGCCGGCGGAAGCGCTGCGGCACGCGCAGGACCGCCTGCATGAGAAGGAGCTGTTCGAGGCGCTCGACATCCCGGTCCCGCCCTACCGGGCCGTCGATTCAGAGGCCTCGCTCACCACGGCCGTCGAGGCGATCGGGCTGCCGCTGGTGCTGAAGACGCGCCGCTGGGGCTACGACGGCAAGGGCCAGGCGGTACTGCGAACGGAGGCCGACCTGGAGCCGGCCTGGCGGCAGCTCGGGGACAAGCCGTTGCTGGCCGAGGCGTTCGTCGAGTTCGAGCGCGAGCTGTCGGTCATCGGGGCGCGGCGGGCCGACGGCGAGACCGCCGTGTACCCGCTGGTCGAGAACCGGCACCGCGAGGGCATCCTGCGCGTCTCGAAAGCTCCCGTGGAGGATGACGACGCGAACGCGGCGGCCCGCCGGTACCTGCTGGCGCTCCTGGGCCGGCTGGACTACGTCGGGGTGCTGGCACTGGAGCTGTTCCAGGCCGGCGGGCGGCTGCTGGCCAACGAATTCGCGCCCCGGGTGCACAACTCGGGCCACTGGACCATCGAGGGGGCCGCTACCAGCCAGTTCGAGAATCACCTGCGGGCCGTCCTGGGCCTGCCCCTGGGCCCGACCCGTGCACTGGGTCACGCCGCCATGGTCAATTTAATCGGTACCTTTCCGGAGCGGGGCCGTGAGCTCGAGCGGGCAGGCTTCCGGCTGCACGATTACGGTAAAATGGCGCGTCCGGGGCGCAAACTCGGCCACGCGACGACGGTGGCGGAAAGCGCCGGCGACCGGGACCGGCGGGTTTCGGAAGCGCTCGCAATAATCGAAGATTGAGCGGATGTCCTATCTCAAGCACTTCAAATTGAACGAGCAGCCGTTCCGGCTGACGCCCGATCCGGAGTTCGTGTACTGGAGCAAGCAGCACGCGCGCGCCAAGGCCTACATGGAGTCCACGATCTGGCTGGCCGACGGCTTCGTGGTGATTACGGGCGAAATCGGGTCCGGAAAGACCACGCTGCTGCAGTCCTTCCTGACCGAGCTGGACGACGACGTGGTCTACGCGATGGTGTCGCAGACCCAGCTCTCCCCCAGCCAGTTCCTGCAGGCGGTGCTCACCGAGTTCGGGTTCAAGCCGTTCAAGCAACGCAAGGTCGAGCTCCTGGACATGCTGAATATGTTCCTGATCGATCAGTATGCGAGCGGCAAGAAGGTCGTGCTGATCGTCGACGAGGCGCAGAACCTCTCCAAGAAGGTGCTGGAGGAAATCCGCCTCATCTCGGGGATCGAGACGCACAAGGAAAAGGTGCTGCGCATCATCCTCGCCGGCCAGCCGGAGCTCAAGGACACGCTCGATTCCCCGGAGCTGAAGCAGCTCGTGCAGCGGGTGCGGCTGCGCTTCCATGTCGGTCCGCTGGACAAGCGCGAGATGCGCGAGTACATCGAGCACCGTCTCGCGGTTGCCGGACGTGCCGTCAAGGACCTCATCAAGGACGACGCCTTCGACGTGATCTACCGCTACACCGGCGGCGTCCCCCGGCTCATCAACACGTTGTGTGACACCGCCCTGCTCTGCGCATTCAGCGAGGAAAAGGACGTCATCGGCAGCCAGGACATCAAGGCGGCCGTGCAGGAGCTCAACTGGCGGGAGCACGAGCTGTCCGCGGGTTCCTATCCCGACCGGGTTTTCTCCAGCGAAACGCAGGTCAAGCGCGACGGGCACGTGACCGCGATCGAGGTGCGCAGCGAAGGCGAATCGCTCGGACAGCACTATTTCGGCCCCGGCCGGGTGATCGTCGGCCGCTCGCCGGACAACGAGATCTACATCCAGAGCAAATTCGTGAGCCGCCACCACGCGCAGCTCACGAACGATGAAACCGGCTGCACGATCGAGGACCTGAACAGCACCAACGGCGTGTACATCGGCGAGGAACGCGTCAAGAAGTACCGGCTCAAGGACGGCGACGTGGTGTCACTCGGGATTCACGAGCTGGTGTACAGCGACCTGCGGCAGTCGGACAGCAGCACCGCCCCTACCGAGCTGAAGGAACAGCGCGGCTAGCCGTCAGAGTTCCTGGGTCGGGCCGGCGCGGCGGTGATGATCGCGGTGATCGCGGCGCCTCAGCAGGACGACCAGCCCCGCCACCAGGCAAAACAGGCCCATCCCGAAGCAGACCTCCGGCCAGATCCAGTGGTTGAGGTACATCGACGCGCCCAGGCTCAGCATGCCTACGAGCAGGTAGAAGTACGGCAGACTTTCATAGATCGGTTTGGAGACCCACATCTTGGTGCCCTGGCGGTCCATTTTGGGTGGCATTTTCCTTGCGTTTCAGTGGGGTGTCCAGCTAGTGGCGCCGATCCGGAAGAGTACCCACCGCCGGGGTTGCGGCCCGCCTTATTTTCCCTCAAGGTGCTACCGCCAGGGTCGCGGCCCGGTGGAGGCCCTTTGGGGGAATGGCTCCCTGCGGTCCGCTTTATTTCCCCCAAAGGGCCTCCACCGGGCCGCAACCCTGGCACCGGGGTTCCGGGGTCGGCGGCAGCGGTGTTCAGGCGGTGCCGCCTACGGTTAGTTCGTCGATTTTGAGGGTGGGTTGGCCTACGCCTACCGGGACCGACTGGCCGTCCTTGCCGCAGGTGCCGACGCCGTCGTCCAGCTTCAGGTCGTTACCGACCATGGAGATCTTTGTCAGGGCCTCGGGGCCGTCGCCGATCAGCATCGCACCTTTCACGGGCCGGGTGACCTTGCCGTCCTCGATGAGGTAGGCCTCGCTGGCGGAGAACACGAACTTGCCCGAGGTGATGTCGACCTGGCCGCCGCCGAAGTTCGGGGCGTACAGGCCCTTCTTCACCGAGCGGATGATCTCTTCCGGGTCGTGCGGCCCCGCCAGCATGTAGGTGTTCGTCATGCGCGGCATCGGGATGTGGGCGAACGATTCCCGGCGGCCGTTGCCGGTCGGCTCGACGCCGGAAAGCCGGGCGTTCAGCTTGTCCTGCATGTAACCGCGCAGGATGCCATCCTCCACCAGCACGTTGCAGCGGCTCGGCGTGCCCTCATCGTCGACCGAGAGCGAGCCGCGGCGATTCGGCAGCGTGCCGTCGTCGACGATCGTGCACAGCGGGGACGCCACGCGCTGGCCGATCCGGCCCGTGAATGCGGATGTTCCCTTGCGGTTGAAATCGCCTTCGAGGCCGTGCCCCACCGCCTCGTGCAGGAGCACGCCGGGCCATCCCGCGCCCAGCACCACGGGCATCGTGCCGGCGGGCGCCGGCTCGGCCTCGAGCTGCACGACGGCCTGGCGCACGGCTTCGCGCGCGAACTCCAGCGGGCGGTCGCTATCCAGGAACCAGTCGAGGCCGGCGCGCGCACCACCGCCGGCATAACCTTGCTCCCGGCGGCCGTTCGCCTCGAGGATCACGCTGATGTTCAGCCGCACGAGCGGCCGGACGTCGGCCGCGAGCGTGCCATCGGCGGCGGCGACCAGCACCAGGTCCTGCAAGCTCAGGAGACTCACCGTTACCTGCTCGATGCGCGGGTCGAGCGCGCGCGTCGCTCGGTCGAGCTCGCCGATGAGCGCGGTCTTCTGCTCGTCCCGCGCGCTGGCGGTCGGGTCGATCGCCGGGTAGAGCGCCGGCGTGACCAGCCGCGACGCCACGCGCACGGATTTCGACTCGCCTTGCCGGGAGATCGCGCGCGCGGCGCCCGCGGCCTGCTCGAGGGCCGGCAGTACCAGCTCGTCGGAGCAGGCGAAGCCCGTTTTCTCGCCGCTGACGGCCCGCACACCGACCCCCCGCTCGACGTTGAAGCTGCCTTCCCGGACGATACCGTCCTCCACCACCCAGCTTTCCCGGCGGCTGAGCTGGAAATACAGGTCCGCCGCGTCGACGTCACGACGGTTGATCGTGGCCAGCGCCTGCCGCAGGTGCTGCTCCTCCAGCCCCGCCGGCGCCAGCACCCGCGTCATCACCG
>CBFGSB010000117.1:0-9674 GCA_965651325.1 uncultured Chromatiales bacterium
CTAAGGGGACCAGCTTGAAACGCACCTACGGTGTGAGCGACACCGGAACCTGGATCGAAGCCGCGGGGGTCGTGCGGCGCCTGCTACCCGACGACAATGACGGCGCGCGCCACCAGCGCTTCGTGCTCGACCTGCGCAACGGGCAGACGGTGCTCATGGCGCACAACCTCGACCTGGCAGAGCGCATCCCGCTCGGCCTCGGCGACCGGGTGCGGTTCCGGGGCGTCTACGAGTGGAACGACCTCGGCGGCCTGGTGCATTGGACCCACCACGACCCGCTGGGCCTGGAGGAGGGCGGTTGGGTCAGGTACCGGCAGCGGGAATACCGCTAAAACGGGTGCCGTCGAGCGTGCCGGCTACCGGTACCTGTCGGGTTAGGCGGCTTCCTCTTCCATCGCGGTCCGGAGCTTGCGGATCGCGTTGCTCTCGATCTGGCGGATGCGCTCCGCGGAGACGCCGTAACGTTCGGCGAGCTCGTGCAGGGTCTTCTTTTCCTCCGCCAGCCAGCGCGTCTCGAGGATGTCGCGGCTGCGCTCGTCGAGCTCTTCGAGGGCGTCGGCCATGCGGGAGGTCGCGTCCTGGTGCCAGTCGACATCCTCCGTCAGCATGGCCGGGTCCGCGTCGGGACTCGGCAGGTAAGCGGCCGGCGTGAACGCGGCGATGTCGTCGTCACCCATGTCGGGCGCGGGATCGAACACGGCGTCGCGCGAGCTCAAGCGACGTTCCATCTCCGTCACTTCGGCAGGGTTGACGCCGAGGTCCTCCGCGACCGCCTGGGTTTCGTCGTGCGACAACCAGGCGAGGCTCTTCTTCGCCTTGCGCAGGTTGAAGAACAGCTTGCGCTGCGCCTTGGTCGTGGCGACCTTCACGATGCGCCAGTTCCGCAGTACGAACTCGTGTATCTCCGCCCGGATCCAGTGCACGGCAAAGGACACCAGGCGCACGCCGTAGTCGGGATCGAAGCGTTTGACGGCCTTCATGAGGCCGACGTTGCCTTCCTGGATCAGGTCATTCAGCGGCAGGCCGTACCCGGTGTAGCCCTTGGCGATGTGCACGACGAAACGCAGGTGCGACATCACGAGCTCGCGGGCGGCTTCGAGATCTTCCGTCTCCCGGTAGCGGCGCGACAGCGCCTGCTCGTCTTCCTTGCTCAGCACGGGGATCGAGCCCACCAACTGGATGTAGGCATCGAGACTGCCGACCGGTCCCGCCAGGGCCAGGTCGCGATTGATCGTTGCTACTGCCGTCGACATGTCGTCTCAGTCCTCCTCAAGTCAGTTGCGCATTTTAGCACTCTTGGTAGTAGAGTGCTAAACGCACGGGGTGGTTCCCCCGAGTGGCATTCAGAAAGCACAATAAAAACAACCAGGTAAATCATTCGGGCGCTTGGGGAGCACCCGGGAGAGCGGCGGGACGCCGCGGTCTTGCGCCTACCTGGGCTCGATCCGGCGCATGTGCCGGGCCGCTGCCAGCCACGACCCGGCGAGGCCCAGCGCCACGCCGGTGGCCACGATCGCAGCGCTCTCCGGCAGGGTGAGCGCCAGGATACTGAAGGAACTGTCGTATAGACCGGCGAGCCGGCTTGCCGGTTCCCGCAGCTCCATGAGGCCATAGGCGACCAGCAGCAGGGCCAGCAGTCCCCCTCCCAGGCCGTACCAGAGGCCCGAATACAAGAACGGGCGCCGCACGAAGGCGTTGGTGGCGCCGATCAGCTTCGTGACCTCGATTTCCTCCCGGCGGTTCTGGATGTCGAGGCGGATCGTATTGCCGATCACCACGATGATGGCGGCACCGAGCAGGGCCGCACCGATGGCCACGGCGCGTTCGAGCATTTCGAGAATCGCGTGGAAGCGGCGCACCCACTCCGTGTCGACCTGCACCGCTTCCACCTGCGGCAGGTTCGCGATCTCCTCGTGCAGCAGCGCCATCGAGGCCGTCGTGTTGGCGGCGCTGGGCCGCACGACCAGCGTGTGCGGCAGCGGGTTCTCCGAGAGCTGGTCCAGCGCGGGACCGAACCCCGAGAGCGTCTTGAACTCCTCTAGCGCGGCGTCCGCGGCAATGAGCGTCACCTGTTCAACGTCGGCCCTTTGGCCGATGAGGTCCGCAAGGCGGCCGGCTTCCTCCTCGGAGGTTTCCGGCACCAGGTACACGGAGAAGTCGAGCGCGTTGGCCCAGCTCCCGCTCACGGTCTGCACGTTCTTGATGACGAGGTGCAGGGCAGCGGGCAGTGCGAGGGTCACGGCAATGACGAGGATGGTCAGGAAACTGGCGAACGGCTGCCGCGCAAGCCGGCCGAGTGCGCCGATCGAGGTGCTCACGTGGTTCGTAAGCCAAACGGAGCCCGGCGGCGCGGATTTCACCGGCGCGTAGTTGTCCGGCGCCGCTCTCATGCCCACGGTTCCCGCAGCGGCGCCGGCGAGAGACCCGACGCGTACTCCGCGACCACGTCCTCTTCCTCGTCGGACGCGAGCGAGCCGTTCTCCAGCGCGATGCGGCGGCAGCCGAGCTGGTCGATCAGCGCGATATCGTGGCTCGCGATCAAAAGCGTCACGCCGACCTCGTTGAAACGGCGGAAGATGCGCATCACCTCAAGCGAAAGGTCGGGGTCGAGGTTGCCGGTCGGCTCGTCGGCAATGAGGACCTTCGGGCGGCTGACGATCGCGCGTGCGATGCCGACACGCTGCTGCTCGCCGGTCGACAGCGTTTCCGGGCTGCGCTTCTCCTTGTGCAGCAGCCCGACCTGGTCCAGGGCCGCGCGCACTTTGCGCGCGGCGTCGCGGCGGCTCAGCCCCGCGATGATGAGCGGCAGCGCGACGTTGTCGAACACCGGACGGTCGTACAAGAGCTTGTGATCCTGGAACACCATGCCGATCTGGCGGCGGTAACGCGGTATGCGGCGCCGCGACACGCGGCGCGTGTTCTGGCCGTCGACGATCACCTGGCCGCTGGTCGGCCGGTCGATCAGCGCGATCAGGCGCAGGAGCGTGCTCTTGCCGGCGCCGGAATGCCCGGTGACGAACGCCATCTCGCCGCGCTCGACGTTGAGGCTCAGGTTCTTCAGCGCTTCCTGCCCGCCGGGGAAGCGCTTGGTCACCCCCTCGAGGCGGATCAAGTCCCGGTACCTCCCTCGGGTTTGTCCGGCCGCAGCATGGCGTCGACGTAGTCCCCCGCCGTGAACGGCTGCATGTCCTCGGCGGCTTCGCCGATGCCGATGTAGCGCACGGGAATCCCGAAGCGGTGCGCCATGGCGACGAGAATCCCCCCCTTTGCGGTGCCGTCGAGCTTGGTCACCGCGAGCCCCGTGACGCCCAGCGCGTCGTTGAATTTTTCCGCTTGGACGAGCGCGTTCTGGCCGAGGCCGGCGTCCAGCACGAGCAGCACCTCATGGGGCGCCGATTCGTCGCGCCGGCCGAGCACGCGCTTGATCTTGGCGAGCTCGTCCATGAGGCCCTGTTGGCTCTGCAGGCGGCCGGCGGTGTCGGCGATCAGCACGTCGACCTGCCGGGCCCTGGCCGCGTCGAACGCGTCGAACACCACCGCGGCGGGATCGGCCCCGCGCTCCTGGGCCACCACCGGCACGCGGTTCTTCTCGCCCCAGGCGCGCAGTTGCTCGATCGCCGCGGCACGGAACGTGTCGCCAGCCGCGAGCATGACGGAGAGCCCCTCGTCCTGGAACCGTTTCGCGAGCTTGCCGATCGTCGTCGTCTTGCCGGCGCCGTTGACGCCGACCACGAGGATGACGAAGGGCGCGGCCTGCGTGACGTCCAGTGCCTGCTCGACGGGCTCGAGCATCTCCACGAGCGTGCTGCGCAAGCCCTGCTCGAGCGCGGCGATGTCCTTCAGCTCCTTGCGGGCCAGCCTTTTGCGGAGTTGCTCGAGGATGCGTTCGGTGGCGTCAACGCCGATATCGGCGAGGATCAGCCGGGACTCGAGCTCGTCGAGCACGTCCTCGTCGATTCGACCCCCCGGCGCGAGGTTGGCGAGGTCGTAGCCGAGCCAGCCGCTGCCCCGGTTGAGCCGCGCACGCAGCCGCTTGACGAAGCCCTCGCGCGCCGGCGCCGGCTGTTCCTTGTCCTTAGTCTTCCGCTTGAACACGGGCAAAAATCTGCGGTACGGATAACATGACGGAGACGCAAGGAAGATTGAGCATGGCGAGAAGCAAAACTCCCGTCTCCGGTCGCGGCTCCGCCGCGCGTACGCCGCCGGGACGGGTGCGTATTGTAGCGGGAAAATGGCGTGGCCGCCGATTACCCGTGCCGGCCGCGCCCGGGTTACGCCCGACCCCCGAGCGCATTCGCGAGACGCTGTTCAACTGGCTCGCGCCGCGCATCGAAGGCGCGCGCTGCCTCGATTTGTACGCCGGCACCGGCGCGCTCGGCTTCGAGGCGCTGTCGCGGGGCGCGGCCGAGGTCCTGTTCGTGGAGCAATCGGACGAGGCTGTGCGGGCACTCCGCGACAGCGCCCGCCTGCTTGCTGCGGCCGATGCCGAGATTCACGTCGGCGATGCCGTCCGGTTCCTCGAAAAAGCCGAAGTCCGGCAATGGGATATCGTCTTCCTCGATCCGCCGTTCGGCGATGTCCGCCTGGTGGAATTGTGTAGACTCATCGAGGCAAGGCCGTGGCTCGCGCCGGGCGCTGCCGTCTACCTCGAGCAGGACCGCAAAGCTGGTCCGCTCGAGCTCCCGGACGGCTGGCGCATCGCGCGCGAAAAGTGCGCCGGCAACGTGCGGTACACGCTCGTTGCGGCGTGACCCGGCGGCAGCAACGCCGCCGCTGAAGCGAGGATCACCGCATGACAGTCTCCGCGATGTACCCGGGCACCTTCGACCCGATCACCCTTGGGCACGAGGACCTCGTCCGCCGCGCCTCGAGACTGTTCGACCGGGTGGTCGTGGCGATCGCCGCGAACCCCGGCAAGGAGCCGATGTTCTCCCTCGAAGAGCGCGTGGCGCTGGCGAAATCGGTGCTCGCCGGCCTGGACGGCGTCGAGGTCACGGGCTATGCCGGCCTGACGGTCGACTTTGCCCGCGAGAACGACCTCCAGGTCATCGTCCGGGGATTGCGCGCCATCTCCGATTTCGAATACGAGTTCCAGCTCGCCAACATGAACCGGCACCTGACGGACGAGGTCGAGACCGCATTCCTGACGCCCACCGAAACCTACACGTACATTTCGTCCAGCCTCGTTCGGGAAATCGCGAGCCTGGGTGGCGACATCTCGGAGTTCGTCTCGCCTGCGGTGAAGCGCGCGCTGCTCGAGCGCTGCGGCCGGGCGTAACCGGAAAAATCCGCAACCGAAGCCGACCCATTTACGGGAAAGGACAGCAGGGAGCCTCTGCAGTGGCATCGGCCGGAGAAAAGCGCAGGCGCTTCCGGCTGCTGTATCGCATCGAGGCCGAGCTCGAGCCGATAATGTTCCTGCTGGCCGTCGCCTGGCTGTGGCTGTTCGTCGCGGAGCTCGTGTCCGGCCTGGTTCCATGGCAGCAGAGACTGATCGTCGCGATCTGGATCCTCTTCATTCTCGAGTTCCTGCTGAAGCTCTACCTGGCACCCCGGCGCCTCCGCTACCTGCTGAAGAACTGGATTGCCGCCGTGTCGCTGCTGGTCCCGGCGTTTCGCACCGTGCGGTTGCTGCGGGCACTCCGGGTGCTGCGTGCCGCGCGCGTCACGTCGACCACACGCCTCGTTCGCGCGCTGACCTCCGGCCGCCGGCTGTACCAGGAGGTGAAGGAGGCGCAGGGGCCCGTTCCCGATCCGGAGATGGACGTCGGTCTGCTCGTCACGGCGAGCCCGGCCGCCGATATCGCGCGCCTCGAGCGGCTCGCAACGGCGATGGCGGCCCCGGTGCGGGAAGCCATGGAGGAGGCGAGCGGCTTGCGCTGGAACTTCCACGTTGCCACCTCGCGGCACCTGGAGTCCGATGACGCAAGGCGGCCTTCCGATTTCCTCGACGAAGCGAGCATGAGCATGGCCGAAGGGCCCTACGACCTGATTGTCGCAATCACCGATGTCATGCTCGTGACACGCGAGCGCCAGGTGCAGGCCGGCGTCGCTTCTCCAACCGCGCGCATCGCCGTGATTTCGACGCGCCCGCTGGTGGCCACGGCCCGCGGCGAATCGCCGCGCGAGCTGGAAGACCCGCCGGTCGTCGTGAACGGTGCCGCGCTGCTGCTGCACCTGGTCGGGCGCATCGCGGGTCTCGAGCGCGATCGCGAGAGCCGGGTCATGCGGCCTTTCGAATTCCGCCTCAACCGGGGCGCGCTGCCGCCATTCAGCGCCGGCGAGCGCGCCGCGCTGGCCGAGACCGGCTCCCGGCTGCCCGAGCGCGAGCTGCGCGGCGAGGCAGCGCTCGCCTCGCTGGTGTTCCACGCTCTCATGGCGATCCGCCATCCGGCGCAGACGCTGAAGCCGCTCTGGCGCAACAAGGCGTTGCTGTTGCCACTATCGTTGCCCGGCCTCGCCACGGCAGCCGTGGCACCGTCGTTCCTGCTCGTATTCACGGCGGAGATCTGGGACGTCGGGCTCGGCATGAGCAACGGGGTCGCGCTCGCCTATGCGAGCCTAAGCACGCTGGGCGCCACGCTGTTCCTGGCACGCGTGCAGTCGCTGTTCCTGCCGCGGAAGAAGCGCAACGTGCTGACGGAGCATCTTGCCGTGGCCAATACCACGATTTTCCTGAGCGTGCTCCTCGCCTGCGTCGGCTTGTTCCTCATGGTGGCGGTACTCATGCTGGTGCTCGAAACCTGGGTGTTCCCGGCCGACCTGATGCAGACCTGGCCGACACTGGAGCAGCCGAACGTAGCGTTCGCCGACAAGCTGCGCCTGGCGGCATTCATCGCCACGATCGGCGTGACGACCGGTGCATTGGCTGGCGGCCTGGAGAACCGCGCGATCATGCGGCATCTCGCGCTGTTCGAGGATGCGCGGTAGCCCTGGCGCTCAGCGCTGGCAGCGATTGCAGTAGAAGGTGGAGCGCTGGCCGACGACCGCCACGGTCAGCGGATGCCGGCAGCGAGGGCAGGTGCGGTCCTCGCGCCCGTAAACCTGGAGCTCCTGGCTGAAATAGCCGGGCTCGCCGTCGCCGCCGTGGAAATCGCGGAGCGTGGTTCCGCCGGCCTCGATGGCGCGAGCCAGGACCTCGCGGATGGCCTCGGCCAGGCGCTCCATGCGCGGCAGGGCGATGCGGTCGGCGCGCCGCTTCGGGTGCACGCGCGCGGCGAACAGCGCCTCGTTGGCGTAGATGTTGCCGACTCCGGCGACCACGGAGGCGTTCATGATGAACGATTTGATCGCGACCCGCCGGCCCCGTGCCGCGCGATGCAGGTACGCGCCGTCGAAGCCATCGGCGAGGGGTTCCGGGCCCAAATCCTTGAGCAGCGGGTGATTCTCCGCGTCCTGCGTCCACAGGAGCGAGCCGAAGCGCCGCGGGTCGCGGAACCTGAGCGCCTTGCCGCTGCCGGTGACGATGTCCACGTGGTCGTGCGCGCCCGCCGGCTCGGCGGGGTCGGCGATGCGGAGGCTTCCGGACATTCCGAGGTGCAGCATCAGGGTGCCGCCGTCGGTATCGAACAGCAGGTACTTGGCGCGCCGCCGCACGGAATTAATGAATTTCCCGGGCAGCTCGCGGTCAATACTCCGCGGCACCGGCCAACGCAGCCGGCGCTCGCGTACCGTGACCGCTACCACTTGTTGATGCTCGAGCCACGGGGCGATCCCCCGGCGGCTGGTTTCGACTTCAGGCAGTTCTGGCATAATCGCAGGGCTGTGATCGGGCGCACACTTTTCGTCAAGCGCGGCCGCGGGACTCACCTGAAGGCTCTAATGAAAGCTTTAAACCGGCGACTCCATCGCAGGATCGGGCGCGCCATTCATTATACTCACTGGAACACCGGAACTTTTTGAATATGGAATACCTGTACGGCCTGCTGAACCTGTCCTTCTGGGGTTATTTCTGGGTCACGGTGGTCATGGTGCAAGTCACGATGATGGCGGTGACGCTCTACCTGCACCGCGACCAGGCGCACCGTGCCCTCGACCTGCACCCGGCCCTGCGCCACTTCTTCCGCTTCTGGATCTGGTGCACCTCCGGCATGCTGACGAAGGAATGGGTGGCGGTGCACCGCAAGCACCACGCGTTCTGCGAAACGCCGGACGACCCGCACAGCCCGCAGATCTACGGCCTGAAGAAGGTACTGCTGGAAGGCGCGGAACTGTACCGCGCCGAGAAGGACAACCCGGAAACGCTGGAAAAGTTCGGCCGCGGCGCGCCCGACGACTGGCTCGAGCGCAACGTCTACCTGCGCTATCCGTGGGGCGGCATCGGGCTCATGGTGTTCGCCGACCTGCTGCTGTTCGGCGTGCCGGGCATCATCATCATCGCGATCCAGATGGTCTCCATGCCGCTGTTCGCGGCCGGCGTCATCAACGGGCTCGGGCATCACAGCGGTTACCGCAACTTCGAGTGCGACGATGCCGCCACCAACCTCCTGCCCTGGGGCTTCCTCGTGGGCGGCGAGGAGTTGCACAACAACCACCATGCGTTCCCGACGTCGGCCAAGTTCTCGGTACGGAGCTGGGAATTCGACATCGGTTGGGCCTACATCTGCATCTTCCGCGCGCTCGGGCTGGCCAAGGTGAAGAAAGTCGCGCCGAAGCCCGTGCTGCAGAAGACGCCGCGGCCGCACGTCGACATCGACAACCTGCGCGCGGTGATCGTGAACCGCATGCACGTGTTGCGGGACTACACGCGGCAGGTGACTCTGCCGGTGCTGCAGCGGGAAAGCGCCAAGGCCGCGGGGCGGGATTCCGCGCTGAAACGCGCGCGCAAGCTGCTGGTGCGCCAGCCGCAGCTCCTGGACGAGCCGTCGCGGCACCGCCTGCGCGAGGTGCTTTCGGACAATGCAGCGCTGCAGACGGTGCACGAGTTCCGCGAGCGGCTGCGGCGGCTCTGGAGCGGCGCCAATGTCAGTAACGAGAACCTGCTGCAGCAGTTGAAGGACTGGTGCGCCGAAGCGGAAGCCAGCGGCATCAAGGTGCTGGAGGACTTCGCGATGCGGTTGCGCTCGTACCGGCTGGCGGGAGCGTGATTCCGCATATCTAGCCGCTTGCGCTAATTGAAACAAAAAACCCGCCTTTTCGGCGGGTTTTTTATTGCAACGGATTCATCCGCTGCTATTTGATCTTGGCTTCCTTGTAAAGCACGTGCTTGCGCGCTTTCGGATCGTATTTCCTGGTCTCCATCTTGTCCGGGTGCAGCCGCTTGTTCTTGGTCGTCGTGTAGAAGTGGCCGGTGCCGGCGCTGGAGACGAGTCGGATTTTCTCACGCATGGTGTCTTACCTCGGCCTTCAGACGCGCTGGCCCTGCGCGCGCAGGTCGCCCAGCACCTTGTCGATGCCGTGCTTGTCGATGATGCGCATGCCCTTGTGCGATACGCGCAGGCGCACGAAACGCTTCTCGGACTCCACCCAGAACCGCTTGTGCTGCAGGTTGGGGAGGAAGCGGCGGCGCGTCTTGTTGTTGGCGTGGGAAACGTTGTTGCCGCTCTGCGGCCGCTTACCCGTTACCTGGCAAACCCTGGACATCTCTCAAGTCTCTGAATTCACGAAAAAGGCGCCCGGCGAGCCCGGGCGAAGAGCCGCACTTTATACCAGCCTGAGGGGCTCTGATCAAGGTG
>CBFGSB010000118.1:0-9434 GCA_965651325.1 uncultured Chromatiales bacterium
GGGGCAAATCAAGCGGACTGAGCGGCCCGAAGGGCCGCGAGGGAGCCATTGCCCCGGACACCCCCCGTCGGCCCCGCCGCCGGCAAGCCCGCACTATTCGAATGAGTCGTGAATGTCGCGGGCGACCGCCTGCACGCGGCGGCCATCGGTTTCGACGACCAGGTCCGCGATCTCGCGGTACAGCGGGTCGCGCACCGCCATCAGCTCCTCGAGCACCTGGCGCCGCGGCCGGTTCTCGAGCAGCGGCCGCTCGCGCCCCCGGCGGGTCCGCTCGAGCTGCTGCCGCACGGTCGTGTGCAGGTACACGACCATACCGCGCGCGCCGAGACGGCTGCGGCTGTCCGGGTCCAGGATGGCGCCGCCGCCGGTCGCGAGCACCACACCTTCGAGCTGCGTCAGCTCGTCGATCACCTTCGCTTCGCGCTCGCGGAAGCCACGCTCGCCCTCTTTCTCGAAGATGAACGCGATATCGACGCCCGTGCGCTTCTCGATTTCCTCGTCGCTGTCGAAGAAATCGCGGTGCAGCATCTTCGCGAGCTGCCGGCCCACGGCGGATTTGCCGGCGCCCATGGGCCCGACCAGGAACAGGTTTGCCGGTGGATTCACGGTTGCAAGGTCAGCTTGGGGAAAAAGGGGTCAGGTTTATTTTTCCTTCTTGAAGAAGGAAAAATAAACCTGACCCCTTTTTCCCCTTACTTTTAGTAGATGTTCGAGCCTTCCTCGAGGATTCTCGGCGTGACGAAGATCAGGAGCTCCGCCTTGTTGGAGAGCTTCTGCCGCGACTTGAACAGGTTGCCGAGCGCCGGGATATCGCCCAGCACCGGTACCTTGGTGATGGTTTCGCGCCGCTCCGTCTCGTAGATGCCACCGAGAACGACCGTCTGGCCGTCGCCGACCAGTACCTGCGTCTCCACTACCCGCGTATCGATGCTCGGCACGAAACCGCCCGTCGCGCTCGCGACCAGGTCACCGACCGTGTCGTTGCTCACCAACAGGTCCATGATGATGTTGTTGTCGGGCGTGATCTGCGGCGTCACGGTAAGGCTCAAGACCGCCTTCTTGAATTGCGTGGTCGTGGCACCTGACGATGCCGATTCCTGGTACGGGATTTCGACGCCCTGCTCGATGCGCGCCTCGGTCTGGTTCGCCGTGATGACGCGCGGCGTCGAGACGATCTCGCCCCGGCCTTCCGCTTCGAGGGCGGTCAGCTCGAGGTCGACCAGGTAGTCGGACTCGAGCACCGCCAGCGACAGGCGGCCGGCCGCGCTCGCGATCGGTACGTTCACGTTGTACCGGTTGTCGAGCGTCGGTAGCTGTATGGGGAAGACCGTGCCGTTGTTCTGGTCGGCGAGGTTGTCGAGCGCCGAGCCGATCATGGTGTCGGTACCCGTGCCGGTTCCCGAGAACACCGTCACACCGTCCGAGCTGTTCTCGCTAAAGCCGGTCAGGCCCAGCCGCACCCCGAGGTCGCGGGACAGGTCGTCGTTGACGATCACGATGCGCGACTCGATCAGCACCTGGCGGATCGGGATGTCGAGGGTCTCGACGAGCCGCCGGATCTCTTGCAGCCGCGAAGCCGTATCCTGCACCAGGAGCGTGTTGGTGCGGGAGTCGACCGACACCGTGCCGCGGTCCGACAGCAGCGAGTTCTGGCCCTGGCCGCTGCTGATCAACCCGGCCAGGTCGCTGGCCTTCGCGTAGTTGACCTGGATGAACTCGGAATACAGCGGCTCCAGCTCCTGGATCGCCTTGCGCGCCTCGAGGTCGGCCGTTTCGCGCGCGGCGATCTCCTCGGCCGGTGCCACGATGATCACGTTGCCGTTCTGGCGCATGTCCAGGCCCTTCGTCGTCATGACGATGTCGAGCGCCTGGTCCCAGGGGACGTTGCGCAGCCGCAGCGTGACGTTGCCCTGCACCGTGTCGGACACGACGATGTTCTTGCCGGAGGTTTCCGCCAGCAATTGCAACACCGCGCGCGTCTCGATGTCCTGGAAGTTCAGCGTCAGGCGCTGACCCTCGTATTCCTTGCTCTCCGAGAACAAACTCGACTGCATCGTCCGTTCCGGCGTCGGGTTGATCTCGATCGTGAACTCGTTGTCGGACTGGTAGGCAAGCTGCTCGTACTCGCCGTCCGCCGAGATCACGACGCGAGTGTCGCCATTGGTCCGCATCGTATCGACGGTGGTAACAGGCGTTGCAAAATCGGTGACGTCCAGCCGTCGCATCAACTCCGCGGGCAGGGACGTATCCTGGAACACCGCGACGACGCGTCCGCCCTCCTGGCGGATGTCGACCGCGGCCGAGGGATCGGACAGCGTCACGACGACCCGCCCGCCACCGTCACGCGTGCGGCGGAAATCGACGTTCCTGATCCGGCTGTCGCCGCTGGCGGCGTAAGAGCGCGGCTCGTCCTGTTCGGCGCTGGGAAAGGTCGCCCGGCTCGCGGTTGCGGCATCGGCGCCCAGCGTGATGGTGATCGTGTTGCCGCTCACGCGGGTGTCGTAGGGCACCATCCTGGCGAGATTCAGCACCACGCGCGTGCGGCCGCTTGCTTCGGCGGCCAGCACGGTATCCAGCGGCCCCATGTTCACGTCACGGCGGCGCGAGCTCAAGCCCAGCGCGGTCTCGGGGAGATCGAGCGCGATACGCGCCGGGTTCTCGATGGTGAACGAGAGCGGCTCGGGAGCGGTCCCGCTGGTGACGAGTTTCAACTGCACCCGCTGGCCGGGAAGGCTCTGCACCTGGATGTCCTGGAGGCGGTTCGCCTCCTGCGCGTTCGCGGCAAGGCCCGCGAACACGAGCAGCGCTTGCGCCAGTAGGGCCACCCGTATCGCCGGCCGCCGATAAGCTGTGCCGGTCGCCGGCCTGTCAATGAGCGTCATTGCTATTACTCCCCAATTTTCGTCAGTCGGAAAGACTGACTGCGGCCTCGCGTTCGAGGTATCCGCCGATTCCATCCGATATGATTTCTACGACTTGAATTTCAGAATCCGAGATGGCCACGATGCGGCCATCGTTCTGGCCCATGTAGTTGCCCGGCACGACCCGGTGAATGAGTCCGTCCTTGGTTTGCACGAGGCCATAGGTCCTGTCGCCCATTTCGAGCGTACCCACCATCTGCAGCGTGTCGAGCGGGAACTGCTCGAGGAATTCGCGGCTGCGTTCGCGGTCCGGGCGCGTGGTGCTGCCCGGTCCGCCCGCCGCCGCTTGCGGCGTGTCCGGCACGAACGGCGAGCGATAGCCCTCCGTATCCGCAACGTAGGTGAACACCTCGTAAGGCGTGATCTCGGGCAGGGGCTCGATGCGTCCGCCCGGGCGCGCCTTGATTTCGTTGATGTAGGCGTCGAGGTCGTCCATGTCGGAGGAGCAACCCGACAGCCCGAACAGAGCGGCGGCGAGCGCCGCCAGGCTGGTCAATCGCATGGCAGCTTTCATTACTGGCCCGCCCCCTGCTCGAGATAACGGTAAATCTTGGCGGTCACTTCCATGGAGAGCCGGTCATAGCTGTCCTTGGTCTCCGGCGTGATGCTGATGTTGTGCAACGTCACGATACGCGGCAGGGCAGCCACACCGCTCACGAAATTGGCGATCTCGTGATAGCCGCCGGAGAGAATGATCTTGATCGGCTTCTCGGCGTAGAAATCCTTCGGGATCTCGGGCTGCGGCTGGAACAGCTTCTCCTGCAGTCCGGCGGCGAGGCCGGTCTGGGAGATGTCCACGATCAGGCTCGGGATTTCCGTCTCCCCGGGGAGCTGCCGCAGCATGGTGCCGAAGGACTGCTCCATCTCGGCGAGCTGCGCCTTGTAGGCATCGTAGTTCGCCGCCTTGCGCTGCTTGTTCTCGAACGCGACGCGCAGCGTCTGCTCTTCCTGTTCCGCGCGCGCGAGCTGCGGCGCCCGGTCTTTCACGATCGTGAGCCAGACGCCGATGCCGAGAACGGCCACGAACACGATGGCGATCACCGCCACCCGGAAGGCGAAAGGCCAGCGGCCGACGTCATTGACGTCGAGGTTCTTGAGCTCTTCGAGGACGTTCATCCCGCATCCTCCGCCGTCTCGTCGTCACGACTGACCTGTTTCATGGTGACGATGAAGTTGCTCTGCCGCGCCGGGCCGAGATTCGTGGTCTGGATCTCCTCCACGTTCGGAGCGGCCAGCCATTCGGAGCCGTCGATCCGCCGCATGAGCGCGGAGACGCGGGTGCTGGACTGCGCGACGCCGGTAACCTGGACCGTGGTGCCGTTCTGCCTGACTGCCGTCAGGTGCACGCCTTCCGGGAGCTGCCGGGTGATCTCGTCGAACAGGTGCACGATCTCCGGCCGGCTCTTCTGCAGCGCCTCGATGATTTCCATGCGCGCGAGCAGCCGCGCCTTTTGCGCTTCCAGGCCGTCGATCTCCTTGATGCTCTGGTCGAGCACCGCGATCTCGGCCTTGAGCCGCGAGTTGCGCGCGTTCTGGTCATCGATCATGGTGCCGTAGGCGAACATCGTCAGGCCGACCACGACCACGGCGGCGACGACGGCGCCGCCCATCGCGACCAGGAAGTCGCGCTGGCGCTTCTTGCGCTCTTCTTCTCGCCAGGGGAGTAGGTTAATGCGTGGCATAGTGCACCATTAGTCAAAGCTCCGGAGGGCCAACCCGCAGGCAGTCAGGAGTGCGGTCGAGTCCTTGTGCACGCCTTGCGATTTCGCCCTGGAGGAAATCTTCATCTGGCCCAGCGGATCGCCGACCTCCGTCGGGATGCCGACCCGGCTGGAAATGACGTCCGCGATACCGGGGATATTCGCGCAGCCTCCGCAGGCCAGGATCATGTCCGGCTGCTCGCGGCCGCCGCCGGACGCGAGGTAAAACTGCAGCGAGCGGCTGACCTGCTGCGTCATGTCGTCGACGAACGGCTCCAGCACCTCCGGCTGGTAGTTGCTCGGCAACCCGCCCTGCTTCTTCGCCCGCCCCGCGTCTTCCATGCTGAGCCCGTAGGTGCGCATGATCTCCTCGGTGAGCTGCTGGCCGCCGAAAGAGAAGTCGCGCGTGTAAATCACTTTCAGGTCCTGCAGCACGGAAAAGGTCGTGGCGCTCGCGCCGATATCGACGATCGCCACCGACTGCCCCATGCCGCCGTCGGGAATCTGGTGGGAGAGGAGCTGGCAGGCGTTCTCCAGTGCGAACGCTTCGACGTCGACGATCTGCGTGCGCAGGCCGGCAGCGGCGACCGCGGCCTGGCGCTGCTCGACGTTGTCGGTGCGCGTCGCGACCAGCAGCACGTCCATCAGCTCGGGGTCGTTGGCGTTCGGGCCGACGATCTCGTAGTCGAAGCTGACCTCTTCCATCGGGAAGGGGATGTACTGGTCGGCCTGGATCTCGACCTGGCCTTCGAGGTCGCGCTCGGACAGGCTCGAGGGCATCTGGATGATCTTGGTGATGGCCGCGTCGCCGCTGATGGCGACCGCCACGTCGGTCGCCTTGGCGCCCGAGCGCTTCACCGCGCGGCGAATGGCTTCGCCGACCGCTTTCGCGTCAACGATGGCCTTTTCGTTGACCGAGCTCGGCGGGGTGGGCTCCGCGGCATACGACTCCACCCGGAAGCGCTTGCCGCTTTGCGAAAGCTCGATCAGCTTGACCGACGAGGTCGTTATGTCGAGGCCCAGCAGTGGAACGGACTTTTTCCCGAACAGCACGAGTTTTTCCTTTTAAGACAGCGGATTGCGCGCCGATTATAGTCTGGGCCTGAAAAAAGCGATTTAACTATATATCAACAAAATGTTAAATAAAACGTGACTTTATTCACGGTCCAGCGGAACCTATGGTAATGCCGGTGTCAACGGCCATTCCGTGAACTGGTTGGCTTAAGGCAGAGAATTTTCCCCCGATGCCGGACCCCCGACCGGCGGCGGACCTGGGCCGCCTCCGACAGTCCCGCCTCTCCGTACCCGCGGGAGCCCGAACCCGCGCGCACGGCGATGACACTGCCGCACTCGTATCATTGCAGTTTTCCCCGCGCCCGTCGACCGTCGATGTCGCCGAATGCCTACGCTGACAGGTAGCGGTCCCGTGGCTATCATTCCGAACCTGACTTCCGCGCGCGCCAGAGCACATGGGATACGCGATAGGCTCTGCTGTCATATCATTCGAGGCGTGGAGCATTCCGGAATGACCCGACGCACCCACAGGCAGCCAGGATGGTGAACGGAAGCGAACGAAGGCAGGAAGGACCCGCAGGCCCGCGCTGGCTCCGCTGGCTGCTCCTCGCGGCGGGGCTCGGTACCCTCGGCGTGCTGGGAGCCGCGGCCGCGGTGATCGGGGCGTGGTACTACGTCGCGCCCGGCTTGCCGGCCGCCGACACCATTCGCGAAATTCCCCTGCAGATTCCGCTGCGCATCTACAGCCGGGACGGCCGCCTGATCGAGGAGATTGGCGAACGCAAGCGGATCCTCGTGACCTACGACGAGCTGCCGCAGTTCGTGATCGAAGCGTTCGTCGCGGCCGAGGACCAGCGCTTTTTCGAGCATCCCGGCGTCGACTACCGCGGCATCCTGCGCGCCGCCTGGGGCCTCATCCGCACGGGCTCCATCGAAGCCAGCGGCGGCGGCAGCACCATCACGCAGCAGCTTGCCCGCGACTACTTCCTGAACCTCGACCCGACTTTGGCACGCAAGCTGCGGGAAGCGTTCCTCGCCTGGAAGATCGAGCGGGAGTTCACGAAGCAGGAGATCTTCGCCCTGTTCGTGAACAAGATGTTTTTCGGCCAGCGCTCCTACGGCGTCGCCGCCGCGGCGCAGGCGTACTTCGACAAGAGCCTGCAGCAGATCAGCATAGCCGAGGCCGCGACGCTCGCCGGTGTCCTGCCCGCACCGTCTTATTACAACCCGGTGTACAGCCCGAAGAACGCGCTGGTGCGCCGCAATTACGTGCTGCGGCGCATGCATGCCCTCGACTACATCACCGACGCCGAGTTCGAAACCGCGATCGATGCCCCGATGGACTCCCGGCTCTACGGCACGGCCACGGAACTCGAAGCTCCCTACGTGGCCGAGATGGTGCGCGCCGAGATGGTCGAGCGGTACGGTCTCGAAGCGGCGTATTCCACCGGGCTGAAAGTGGTCACCTCGCTCGACTCGAAACTGCAGTCGGCGGCGAACTATGCCCTGCGCAACGGCCTGCTCGAGTTCAGCCGGCGCCGCGGCTATCGCGGCCCGATCGCGCACGTCGACGTGCGGCCGGAGGAGCTCGCACAGCCGTTCAACGACTGGCCGGAAAACCTGCGGCTGCGCCTGTCCGAATACGGCAATCCGGGTGGCCTGTCGGTCGCCATCGTTACCGCACTCAACGAGGACAACAGCGCGTCCGTGGCCCTGCAGGACGGCACGCCCCTGTCGCTGCCCTGGCACGGCATATCCTGGGCGCGTCCCTACATCGACCAGTCGACGAAGGGGCCGGCCCCCGAAACCGTGGCGGACGTGCTGTCGCCGGGCGATATCATTTATGTAATGCCGACCACGGCCGGCGTGTGGGCGCTCGCGCAGGTGCCGGAAGCGCAGGCCGCGGTCGTGTCCGTCGACCCCATGGACGGCGCGATCACGAGCCTCGCCGGCGGCTTCGACTACTCCATCAGCAAATTCAACCGGGTGACCCAGGCCGCGCGCCAACCGGGCTCGGCTTTCAAGCCGTTCATTTACTCCGCGGCGCTGGAGCACGGCAATACGCCGGCGACCATCCTGCTGGATGCGCCGGTGTTCATCCGCTCGTCCGAGCTCGAAGCCGTGTGGCGGCCACTGAACTACACCGGCCGGTTCTACGGCGAGCAGCGGCTGCGCGAGGCGCTGGTGGACTCGCTGAACCTCGCCACGGTACGCCTGCTCCTGAACCATACCGGCATCGGCAACGCGGTGCGGCATATCGCGAAGTTCGGCTTCGGCGGCGCCGCGCTGCCGTACAACGGCTCGCTCGCGCTCGGCGGGGGCAACGCCACGCCCCTCGACATGGCGCAGGCCTATGCCACGTTTGCAAACGGCGGTTATGCGGTGGAGCCCTATATCATCCAGGCGATCTTCGACGCCGAAGGCGAGGCCCTGTACCGCGCCAACCCGCCGATCGTCTGCCCGCAATGCGAAATCGACGAAAAGGCGCGCGTCGAAGCGCGCGATGTCGCGGGCAGCAATCCGCCGGAGGCCTGGCTGCAGTCGGTGGCGATGGCGGATCCGGAAAGTGCGCCCTACTACGGCGAGGACGCGGTGCGGCCGATGCCCCTCGAGCAAATGGCGGAGCTCGGCGCGGCGTACCGTCCCGACGCCACGGAAGCGCCGGAACTCTTCGAAGGCGTCAACCTGGCGCCGCGAGTGATCTCGGCGCAGAACGCCTGGCTCATCCAGGACATGATGCACGACGTGATTACCCGCGGCACCGGACGGCGAGCCCGCCAGCTCGGGCGCACCGACCTTTCCGGCAAGACCGGCACGTCGAACGACCAGCGCGATGCCTGGTTCGCAGGCTTCAACGGCATGCTGTCGGTGGTCACGTGGGTCGGTTACGACAATCCCCAGCCGCTCGGGCCGGGCGAGCAGGGCTCGCGCACCGCGCTGCCGCTGTGGATCGACTTCATGTCGATAGCGCTCCAGGGCGTACCGCCTTCCGCCCTGCCGATGCCGGAGGGCATGGTGACCACGCGCATCAACCGGAAGACCGGCTGTCCCGCCAACGCCGGGGACGAGAACACCATGTTCGAATACTTCCGCATCGGGCACGTACCGGAGTGCGAGTACTCCGACCAGCACCGCGACATCTTCAACCAGAGTGACGACGGGGAGGAGCCGATTTTCTGATGGGAAGAACGGCTAGAAAGAGCGCCACCGGCTTCGACCGCGCGCGTGAAGTGCTGGCCCAGGAGGCCGCCCGCATCATCGTGGAGCAGGGCATCCAGGACTACCGGGTCGCCAAGCACAAGGCCGCCGAGCGGCTCGGCATGACCGAGCGCGGGGCGCTGCCCAACAATGCCGAGATCGAGCGAGCGCTCAGCGCGCACCTCAAGCTCTTCGGCCGGGAGTGCCACGTCGACCTCCTGGCGCAACTCCGGTCCGCCGCGCTTTCCGCCATGGAGTTGCTCGCCGCCTTCACACCGCGCCTGGTCGGCCCCGTCCTGCACGGCACGGCCGGCTCGCACTCGGCGATCAACCTGCACGTTTTCTCCGACACCTTCGAGCAGGTCCGGATGCGGCTCGACGAGCAGCGCGTGTCTTACCAGCTCTTCGAGAAGCGCCTGAAAAGCCGCCGCGACCGCACCGAAACCTACGCGGGCCTGCGATTCGTGCACGAGCAGTCCGCGGTCGAGGCGACCGTGTTCCCGATCGACGGCGTGCGCCAGGCCCCCATCAGCCCGATCGACGGCAAACCGATGCGCCGCGCCGACGCCCGCGCCGTCCGCGACCTCCTCGTGCAGTAACC
>CBFGSB010000119.1:0-9402 GCA_965651325.1 uncultured Chromatiales bacterium
CCGCGGTCCTTGACGTGGTGAATCGAGTGGCCGTCGTTGACGACCAGCGCGATGCCGTGCACGGCTGGCCTCGGCGCGGGCGTCACGGCCTCGACGGGCAGGTAACGCGGCTCCCGCAGCCGGACCGGGTCGTCGCGGAACGAGCGCACGACGCGCTCGACGTACTCCGGTGGGCACAACGCTCCGTACTTCCGCTCGAGAATGGCACGCACGATGCGCCTCGCCTGCTGGCGTGAGAGCACTCGCTCGTCCTGGCCCAGGTTGTCGAACAGCAGGTACGGAGGGTCGGTGTCGCCGGGCTTCAGCGGCGTGGCGTACCCGGTGTTCGCAATCGGGCGTGCACCGAAGCGTTCGTAGAACCTGAGGCGCGCGGCGTTCTGCCGGCGCACGGAAGCGTCGGGCGAGAGCGCCGGGTCGTCCGGCAGCGCCTCGAAGAACAGGCCGACGACGTCGAGCTGCAGCGCCTGCTCGCGAACCCGCTGGTAGAGCGCGCCGCCGATTCCGCTGCCGGTCTCCGCGCGCCCGGCCGAGATGTAGTCGAGGTAGCAGAAGCCGAGATCCGGCGCGTGCAGGAGCAGCGCGAAGCCGCGCACGGTGGCTGCGCCGTCCTCCGCCACCAGCAGGATCGAGCGAAAGCGGTACTTGAGCGGGTTGGCGAGCCGGGCCGGGAGCTGCGCGATGTCCTTCTCGGACACCGCGGTGAACTGCACCCTTAAGATCGCCTGCACCTGCGCCACGAGCTGCCGGCTCGCTGGCGTGGTGGCATCGAAGATGCGGTGGATGCGGAACACGCGGTCAGCCCGCGCGTTTCAGCAGCCCGGTCTGCTGCGGCAGGGCCGCGTCGAGGATGCATTCGATGAGCCGGTCGTGCGGGATACCCGCGGCGGCGGCGGCGGCCGCGAAACCGGCGTCCTGCGACAGGCAGGGATTGGCATTCACTTCCAGCACCTGCGGCCGGTCGTGCGCGTCCAGCCGGATGTCGACGCGGGCGTAGCCGGCGAGGCCGAACAGGCTCCAGCAGTCGAGCGCGGTACGCCGGATCGCGTCGCGCAGCGCAGGGGAGAGCCGCGGGAACGTCCGCTGCGTCGCACCGTACTCGGCGGCGGATTCGTGCCACTTCGCGGCGTACCCGACGATCTTCGGTTTTGCTGGCGGGTAGTCGACGAAGGTCATCTCGGCTATCGGCAGCACCACGGGGCGCCCGTTCCGCTCGAGCAGCGAGACGTTGAACTCGCGACCGTCGACGTAGCGCTCCGCGAACCATTTGCCGCCGAGCGCCCGGGCCTGCCGCGCCATGGCGGCGCGCGCGGCCGCGCGCCCGTTCACGACCGCGGCATCGTCGAGCCCGAAGGACGCGTGCTCCCACAGCGATTTCACGATCCAGCGCTCGTGATCGTCGCCGGGCCGCCCGCCGGCCTTGAACCAGTCCGGCGTCGCGACGCCGTAGGCTCGCATCCGGCACTTGGCCGCGGTCTTGTGGGACGTGAGGTGCAGCACGTCGCCGCCGCTGCCCGTGAACGGGATACCGGCCTGCGCCAGGAGCTTCGGCACGACGCCGATCAGCTCGCCGCGCCCGCCGAGCGATTCGACGAGGTTGAACACGCACACGGGCGCGTGGCGGCGCACCGCCGCCAGCCCCGCGTCGAGGTCCAGGCCGATCGCCTGCACCGCGGTGGGAGTGCCGAGCCGGCCGAGTGCCTGCTCGACCTCACGGGCCTGCACCAGCGCGTCGAGCTCGTCCGGGCGCGCGTCCGGCGGCAGTTCCTCGTGCAGGATGACGACGGTCACGTCAGGCGGCCAGGGAGTGGGCCTGCACGCGCCCGGCGCGGCAGCGGGATTTCGCCGACTGCATGATGCCGCCGATCAGCGCGAGATAGTCCATGCCCGCCTTCGCCGCCATGATCGGCAGGTCGGAGTGCTCGGGGTGCAGGCCCGCGAGCGGGTTCACCTCGATGAAGCCCGGCCGTCCCAGCTCGTCGAGCCGCACGTCCACGCGCCCGGCGTCCCGGCAGCCGAGCACGCGCCAGGCGCGCAGCGCGAGCGCTTCGACCTGGCGGGCGAGCCGCTCTTCGGCCAGCAGCCGGTATTCCACCAGCTCCTCGCAGTTTTCCTTGTTGCGGTAGGAATAGACCTCGGCGTCCGCGCCCGGCAAGAGCGCGATTTCCATCGTCGCGATGGCGGCGGCCTTGCGGCCGGTGCCGAGGATGCCGACGGTGAACTCGCGGCCGGGGAGGAAACGTTCCACCAGCACGGGCTGCCGGTGCTTTGCCAGCAGCTCGCGGCACACGGCCACCAGCTCCGCGGCGTCGTTGACGCGCGAGGCGCTGGTGACGCCCTTGCCGGTGCCCTCGGCGACCGGTTTCGCGAACAGCGGGAACGGCAGCTTGACGTTCCTCGCCCCGGCGAGGTCCTGCACGACCGCGAAATCGGGCGTGGCGACCCCGGCCGCCCGCACGACGTCCTTGGTCATGCCCTTGTGCAGGGTGAGCGCGCAGACCAGCGGATCCGAAAACACGTACGGCACCTGGTAGGCGTCGAGCAGCGCCGGCACCTGCGCCTCCCGGCCCCAGCCGTGCATGCCCTCGCAGATGTTGAACACGAGATCCCAGCGATCGCCCGCAACCAGGCGCGCCGCGAGGTCCTGCAGGTGCCCGATGCGGTCGACGCGGTAGCCGAGCGTCGCGAGCGCGCCGGCGATCGCCTCGATGGTGTCGGCGCGGTCGAACTCGGCCGTATCGAGCTCGCTGTAGCCGGCGGCCAGCCAGGCATCGCGCAGGTCGTAGGTCAGTCCCACGCGCAGCGGGGCGCGCTTCGCGAGCTGGCGCTTCATTGCCGGGCGCCTCATCACCGTGCTTTTCATGGCCGCACTTTTCATGGCCGTGCGTTTCAGGGCGGTCCGCTTCATGACCGTGCCTCCGCCGTCGCGGCGGCAGGCGCGAGCGAATGCGTCGGGTCGGGATACCGGTAAGTGCCGCCGTCGTAGCTCGAGAGCTTGAGGTCGTCGCCCTCGTAGCCGGCCACGTAGTCAGGCCCGATCGGGATCTTGCCGCCGCCGGCGGGCGCGTCGACTACGAAGGTCGGCACCGCGTAGCCGGTGGTGTGGCCGCGCAGTCCGCGAATGAGCTCGACACCCTTCGACACCGGCGTGCGGAAATGCGCGGAGCCGGAGATCGGGTCGCACTGGTAGAGGTAATACGGCTTCACCCGGATCTTCAGCAGGCCGTGCATGAGTCGTTTCATGGTATCGAGGTCGTCGTTCACGCCCTTGAGCAGCACCGTCTGGCTGCCGAGCGGCACGCCGGCATCGGCCAGGCGGCCGCAGGCGTCGGCGACTTCCGGGGTCAGCTCGTCCGGGTGCGTGAAATGCAGGCTCATCCAGAGCGGGTGGTAGCGCTTCAGGATGCGCGTGAGCTGCGACGTGATGCGCATCGGCTGCACCACGGGTTGCTTGCTGCCGATACGCAGGAACTCGACGTGCGGGATCTTGCGGAGGCGCTTCAGGAGGTACTCCAGCCGGTCGTCGTCGAGCGACAGCGGGTCGCCGCCCGAGATCAGCACGTCGCGCACGGCCGGCGTCCGCTCGATGTAGGCGAGCGCCGCCTCGATGTCGGTCTTTTTCACGCTGCGCTCGCCCACCGAGCCCACCATGCGGGCGCGGGTGCAGTAGCGGCAGTAGACCGAGCAGAAATTGGTAACGAGCAGCAGCACGCGGTCCGGGTAGCGGTGCACGAGGCCGGGTACCGGGCTGTGGGTGTCCTCGCCGAGCGGGTCCTCGGCTTCGCCGCGGGACGTCTCGTACTCGCCGAGGACCGGCACGACCGTGCGCCGGATGCCCTGGCGCCAGTCTTCGCGGCTGACGAGGCTCGCATAGTACGGCGTGATGCCAACGGGCAGGGCGCCGGTATGACGCCTGATGGCCGCAATTTCTTCGTCCGCCAGGACGATCATGCGCTCCAGGTCCGCCAGCGTGCGCACGCGGTTGCGGTTCTGCCAGCGCCAGTCGTTCCAGTCGTCCACCGTCGCCTGCGGGTAGAACTCCGCCAGGAATTCCCGGCTCCGGGCCGACACGCGCAGCTTCGACCGGTCGCGCCGGGCGATGATCGGTTTCAGGGAATTGGCGGCGGAGGCGGGACGGGGAGAATGGCTGGCGGCGGGAGAGGAGGAGGGTTTACAACTCCCGACGTCGGGCGGTTCTTCGGCGTAGTGCCTGGCGGTTTTCATCTCGTATCCTTAAGACGCAGTTGGGCGACCTGCGAGACAAAAACCGACCCGGCCCTTCGGGTCGTGCGGGAATGTGCCCGCCTTTCGCGCGGTAATATATTTCCGGCCGACTAAATGTCAACCGGTTTTTTCACGTTCCAAAAATGTCGCAAAACGGCGTCGCCCGGACTCCCGACCACGACGGTCCCAGCTTGCACTTCCGGGTGTGAGCACGACGACAATCGCCGAGCGTTGATGCAAAACCGGTACCAGTATCGTGGGTGCCGCGAACGGCACCCGGTCGACGGTCAGTCGGCGGCGGGGCCGTTCTTCACGTAGCGGTTCATCAGCTTGTAGATGCGGCGGTACTCGTCGAGCCAGGATTCCGGGTGCACGAAGCCGTGCGGGTCGAGGGGATAGATCGCCATCTCGAAATCCTGCTTCCTGAGCTCGATCAGGCGCTGCACGATCAGCACGGAGTCCTGGAAGAACACGTTGTCGTCCAGCATGCCCGAGGCGATCAGTAGCGGGTCCTCGAGGTTCTCGACGAAGGTGATCGGCGAGCTCCGCTCGAAAGCAACCGGGTCCACCAGCGGCGTGTTCAGGATGTTCGAGGTGTACTCGTGGTTGTAATGCGCCCAGTCGGCGACCGGGCGCAGCGCCGCGCCCGCGGCGAATACGTCCGGCGCGCGAAACAGCGCCATGAAGGTCATGAAACCGCCGTACGAGCCGCCGTAAACGCCGATGCGCCCGGGATCCACGCCGTAGTTCTCCACCAGCCAGGCGACGCCGTCCTCGAGGTCCTCGAGCTCCGGGTGTCCCATCTGCCGGTAGATTGCCGTGCGCCAGTCGCGGCCGTAGCCTTCGGAGGCGCGGTAGTCCATGTCCAGCACGATGTAGCCGTCGTTCGCGAGCACCGTGTGAAACATGAACTCGCGGAAATAATACGGCCATCCCATGTGCGCGTTCTGCGTATAACCCGCCCCGTGCACGAACAGGACGGCCGGGTAGGTGCGGCCTTCTGCGTAGTCCTTCGGCAGGTAGAGCTTGCTGTAGATCGGCCGGTCGACGTGCGTCGACGGTACTTCGAGGATCTCCGGCATGACCCAGTCGATACTCTTGAACTGCTCGCTCACCGTGTCCGTCACCTGGCGCGCCTGCGCGCCGGCCACCGCCCGTTGCACGTAGAGGTCGTCGTGCCGGTCGATGAAAGAGCGGCTCAGGAGCAGCTCGTCACCCGCGGGTGACAGCTCGAACGAGACAACACCGCCCAGCTCGGTAACCTGCTCCAGCTCGCCGCCGTCGGCGGCCACGCGGTATACCTCGTAGTTGCCGGGGTGAGTACGGTTGGCGACCACGTAAAACCCGTCGCCTGCGGGCGTGAGCACCGGGTCCTTTACGAGGAACTCGCCGCGCGTGAGCGGCTCCGGCCGGCGCTCGTCGACCGCTTTCGTGTAGAGATGCGACCAGCCCGATTCCTCGGACAGGTACCACAGCGTCCGGCCATCCGGCAGCCAGCCGAATTCGTTGAACTGCCAGTTGATCCAGGCCTCGTCCGTCAGGCGATGTTGCAGCTTGAGCTCGCCTTCACCGGGAGCGAGCGTGACGAGCCAGCGATCCTTGTTGTCGACGGAATGGAGCTGCAGTGCGGCCGTGCTGCCGTCGCTGTTCCACTCGATGCCTTCGACATTCAGCGCGCGCTGTTCCGGCGCTTTGAGCGCGGCCTCGACCGCGTCGGGGTCCGCGCCGTGCTCCACGTGCCACTCGAGCGCGCTTTCGCGGAGCTTCGCGAGCGGATCGTCATCGATGCCGGGCAGCGATGCATAGTCCAGCGACGTGAACGTGCCCTTGCCCACGTCGAGCAGCAGCACGGTTTGTGGGGCAGGCTCTTCACGGCCCACGCGTATGCGCGTCTCTTCCGTTTCCACGTAGCCGCTCTCCGTGACGTACTGCGGCATGTCGTCCTTCCGGCCCTCCTTTGCATCCGCTTCCTTCACGACCAGCAGGAGGTAATCGCCGGAAGGTGAGAGCGACTGCCGGACCAGCTCGTAGTCCGCGCCGAGGTACACCGGCAGCGGCGGCCCGGCCGGGTCCTGCCGTTTGCGCGCCTCGGCGTGAGCCTCGGCCGCTTCTTCGCGGCGCTTGTCGTTCCGCAAGGTCTCCATCTCGCGCAACTGGTGCTCGCGCAGGGGGTCGAAGCTTTCGTCGGTCTTCGGGTCCTTCTCGAATTTCAGCTCGACCGGCTGGTACGTGAGCCCGGTCTCGGTGTCGTGCACGAAATACACGTCGTCGCGCTGGAACGCCACGGACCTGCCGTCCGCCATGAACATCGGCGAGCCTTCTTCCGCGGCGGTGCGTGTGACCTGCCGGACGGCGCCGGTTCGGAGGTCCTTTACCCAGATGTCGTTGCGCAGGATCCAGGCAACCCTGCTGCGATCGGCGTTGTAGACGCGCGTGGCGTTCGAGCTCTCTGCCTCGTCCGCCGCGGCGACGCGTTCGGCCTCGCCGCCGCTTGCCGGCACGACATAGAGATCGCTGAAGTCCTCGCCCGTGCGCTTCTGCTGGTAGTAGATCCGTTCGCCGGAATCGGACCAGTACGCGGCCGTCGGCGGGTTCCCGATCCAGTCGGGATCGGACATGATCAGCTCCAGGCCGGGTTCTTCGGCGAACGCGGTGGAGAAGGCAAGGGCAGCGAGCACGACGGCGATCCGTTGTTTCATCCGTTTCTCCTGACGGGTAGGCGGCCGCAGTATAACAGCCGATATTTTCTCTTAAGGATTGCTTCAGCATATGCTGCGACACTGGCCGACAGGCTTTGATTCGGGGGCACGATGTACCTGCTGGTAGTCGAGGACGACGTCAATCTCGGCCGGGCGCTGGTCAAGGTCCTGAAGGACCGCTACCGCGTCAACTGGGTCCGCAACCTGGAAGGTGCGAAAGCGCACTTCGAGGCGGCCGAGTACGACCTGGTCCTGCTGGATCTCGGGCTGCCCGACGGGGACGGCGTCGCATGGCTGCGCGAGCTGCGCGCGGCGGGCAGCCGTATGCCGGTCCTGATCGTCACCGCGCGCGACGGGCTCGACGACCGGGTCACGGGTCTCGACACGGGCGCCGACGATTACCTCGTCAAGCCGTTCGAGCCCGAGGAGCTGCTGGCGCGCATCCGCGTGCTGCTGCGCCGCGGCGCGGGCTCGGCGCAGCCGCGGCTGTCGATGGGCGCGCTGGAATTCGACGCCGAGTTTCACCGCTTCTATCTCGCGGGCGAGCCGCTCACCCTGGCGCCCAAGGAGCACCAGATCCTCGCGGTGCTGATCCAGGCGGGCGGGCGCCCGGTAACCCGTGCGCGCCTGTCGCAGCAGCTCTACGGCCTGACCCAGGGTGCCGAGTCCAACACGCTCGAGGTGCATATCCATGCCCTGCGCAAGGCCGTCGGCCGCGAACGCATCGAGACCGTGCGCGGCGTCGGCTACCGGCTGGTCGCCGTATGACATTCCGCCTCTCGCACCTCGCCGTGCTGCTCGCGCTGTCGATCGTCGCGGCGGCCGCGGGCGGCATGTTCGTCACCTGGCAGGTGGCGGGCGAGGAATTCCGCGACGTGCTCGACGAGGATTTGGAGAACCAGGGCGAACTGCTCGCCGAGCTGCTGGCCGAGCTGGGCGACAAGCTGGACGCCGAGGAGCTCGAGGACCTGCTTCGCGATGCTTTCGAGCCGGAAGGCAAGGAATCGCTCTGGGTCACCGTGTACAACACGCGCACGGGACAATCCGTGAGCAATCGTTCGCACGATATTCCCCTCGGCGACCGCGATCGCGAAACGATACGCCGCACGTTCGAAGGCCATGACTGGCACGGCTACCAGAGCGACGAGGACCACATCGTCGTCCAGCTACTGCGCCGCGAGGACCTGTACCGTGAAGTGCAGGGCCAGGTCATCGAGGACATCGTGACGCCCGCGGTGGCGGGCAGTCTCGTGACGTTGCTGCTGCTGGCATTGCTGATCGGCTTTTCGCTGTGGCCGCTCACGCGCCTTGCGCGGCAGCTCGAAAGCCGCAGCAGCGATTCACTGGAGCCGGTGCGGCTCGCCACGCCAGCGAAGGAGATCCAGGTGCTGCGCGATGCGGTGAACGGCCTGATGCGCGGCGTGCACGAGGTGCTGACGCGCGAGCGGCGGTTTGCCGCGGACGTCGCGCACGAGCTGCGCACGCCTCTCACCACTTTGCGGCTGGAGCTCGGCAGTCCCGATCCGGATCTCGATGCGGCGAAAGCCGAAGTCGCCCGGCTGTCGCGGCTCGTGGAGCAGCTCCTCATTCTCGCGCGCCTGGAGGAAGGGCAGTGGCGGCAGCATTTCGGGCCGGTCGCACTGGACGAAATCTTCGGGCGCGTGCTGGAGCGCCATGAGGAGGCTTTCCAGCGCGCCGGTATCGAGCTGGCGAGCCGCCTCGCGCCCGTGCGCATCTCCGGCGATCCCGTGCTGCTCGAGATCCTGCTGCGGAACCTGCTCGGCAACGTGGTGGATCATTGCCCGCCCGGGTGCCGGGCGGAGGTCGCCCTCGAGCTCGCGGGCAACCGGCCGCTGCTCACCGTCAGCGATACCGGCCCCGGCATCGAGGAGAACCGCCGCCGCCGCATGTCGCAGGGCGTGACGCGGCTGGACAGCCGCAGCGGCGGCCACGGGCTCGGCCTGGCCATCTGCCAGCGCGTCGCCGAAGTGCACGGCGCATCGCTGCGCTTCGAAGCGCGTCCGGACGGCTTGCCCGGCCTGCGCGTCGAAGTCCTGTTCCCGGGTTAATGCAGTCTTAATCCGCGGCCGGTAACGTACACATCGTGGAAACCCCAACCGAGGATACGCTCATGAAACATGCATTCGTACTTCTGGCCCTGTCGGCTGCCGCTGTCGCGGCGCACGCCGACGGGTTCAACGGCCCCGGCAACAAGCCGAGAGCTGCAACCGCCGTAGAGGTCGCCGACCTGCCGGACGAAGCCGAGGTCATCCTGACCGGCTACATCGTGCGCGCGCTCGGCGATGAGCGCTACGAGTTCCAGGACGACAGCGGCACGCTCACCGTCGAGATCGACGACGACGAGTGGCGCGGCATCGAGGTCAGTCCGCAGGACCGGGTGGAGCTCACGGGCGAAGTCGATCACGAAGGCCGGGACACCGAGCTGGAAGTCGACCACGTCCGGCTGGTACAGGCGCAGTAG
>CBFGSB010000120.1:0-9246 GCA_965651325.1 uncultured Chromatiales bacterium
CAATCACATTCCTCAAACCCGGCACGAGGATTCCGGGCACCGGCGGGGTGCCTTGGGCGGAAATAAAGCGGACCGAAGGGAGCCATTCCGCCCAAGGTACCCCGCCGGTGCCCGGAATCCGTCGTTACAGGTAATGGACAACTTTCCGCGCTCAGGAATCCGTCTCCTCGAGACACCCGGCCACATCGCTGATCGCCGCAAATTTCGCCGGATCGATGACATCCACCGACGGGGACTCCCAGGTGCCCTCGATACCGTAGTAGACCTGCCCCATTTCCTGCAGCGGCTTCTTGAATATCTGCGAGAAGATCAGGAGCGCCGCCGCGACCTGCGGCCCCGCAACGACGGCGCCCACCACCGGCAGGGTGTTGCCCACATTGGCGCTCACGACGGCCGCCTGCTGGTAAGCCTTGTTGACCAGGCCCGTGCGCCCGACGATGCCGACGTCGGCCGCCGGCCCTTTCAGCGACAGGTCGCAGGTAAAGGCCTGCCCATCCTCGAGCCGGAAATTGCCGGTGATCTCGTCGAAGCCGAAACCGCGGTCGAAGACGTCGCTGAAATCGAGCGACAGCCTTCTCGGCAAAGCGACGATACTCATGAGGCCGAAGACGCGGCCGGCGCCCGGCTCGATTTCGTTGAGCTGCCCCGCGCCGAACCGGACCGCGACGTCGCCCGTGAGCGTTTGCAGGAAATCCTGGCGCGGACCGCCCGACCAGCTCACGTCGAACTGCACGTTCATCGCCTCGCTTTCGATGCCGGGCTGGTAATCGAGCTGCTGCAGCGTCTGCATCGCGTCGCTGCTCGTGAGGCGGCCCGACACGAAGGTGCGCTGGCCGGCCGGGTCCGATTCGTCGATCACCCAGCGCGCGCTGCCGAGGATGTCGAACGTCGCGTCGCTCGTCTCGATGGTGTTGGCAACGAGGCCGCGGGGCGTGCGTTCGAACTCCGCCGCGAGACTGCCGAAATGCCGGTTTCCGAGCGAGAACTCGTCGGCCTGTACGACGATCGGCGGCAGGGTGCGCGGATCCGCCAGCGGCTTGCGCGCGCCGGGACCGCCCTCACTGCCGGGCAGCGTCAGCTTCTGCATGTCGAGCTCGATGGGACGATCGCCCGCGAAATCATAGGGCAGGCGAATGGAACCGACCGCATCCGCCCCGTCGAGCTGCACGACCCACTCGAAGGCGCTGCGATCCACGGAGAGGCGATGCTGCGCGAGGTCCTGCCCGATTACCCTGAGCTCGTCCACGACGAGGTCGATCGAGCGGATGCGCTCTCCTGCCCCGGTGCCCTCGGTTCCGTCGCCGGCGAGCGCGAGCCACTCGTCGATGTCGAGGCGCGGGGTCTCCCCCTCGATGTGCAAACCGCGGCTTTGCGGCTCGCCCGGCATGGCGCCGCCGAGCGCGAGAGTGCCTCGGTCGAGGTCCCAGCCCGCGGCGGCGCGGGCGAACGCCAGCCGCCAGTGCAGGGTGTCGGACAGGCTGCCGGTGACGGCAATGCGGCCCTCCGCGGGAAACGCGAGCCTGAATGCAAGCGGGCGCACCCTGCCGGCGGGCTTGCCGAGCGGCGCCGGGAGCTCGAGCGCGAGCCCGTCGAGGTCCGAGGCGATCTCGATGGCGAGCGGGGTGGCGTCTTCGATTCCCGGCTTGGGGAAATTCACCGTCGCGTCGTACGTGGTGTTGCCGTGCACACGGTCCGTGAGCGGAAGGCCTAGCCCCTCGACCAGCCCCGCGGCGGTCATGCTGCCGCGCGCCGTGGCGACGACGCTCAGGCCCGGCGACGCCTCACCGGCCCGCGCCAGCTCGATCGTGATCGGCGAGCCGAGGAAGCGACCCGTCAGTCCATCGGCGCGCAGGGCCTCGCGGCTGACCGTCACCTCGCCGCGGATATCCGTGATCGGCGCCGGCAGCCCGTCGAAATGGAAGGTGCCGCCGTCGCTTGCCAGCGTGGTGCTGAAAGCGTAATCCTCCCGATGGAGCACCGGGTAACTCAACCGCAGGTGGAAGGAGGCGTTGCCTTCGACCTCGGCGCGGTCGAGATGCCCGCCGAACAGCGAATCGATCGGGCTCTGGAGGGCGAACCGGTGGATGGTTCCCAGGGTGCCATTCGCCTGCGCGTCGATCAGGAGCACGGGGGAGCGCAGGTCGGGGATTTCAACGCGCGCATCGACGACGCGGTTGCCGACGCTCGTCGCGGAATTCTCGACGCTGTAGAGCCGCATCTTGTCGATCACGAGGTCCACGTTCATGTCTTCCACCTGCGGCCACGCCCCGGCGTAGCGGAGGATCGCGTTCTCGACGTGCGCCTCGGTGCGGAACGTGCCCTCGCCATCGTCGAAGGGAAAGTCGCGCAGGGCCCCGGAGAACTGCGTCGTCGCGGCCGTGACCTCGCCGGCCACCAATGCGTCGCGCAACCAGGTGAAGAGTCCGGGCTTCATGATGTGCACGGGCAGGTAACGCTCGATGACCGCGATGCTGCCGGCCGTCCAGCGGCTCTGCAGGTCGAGCAGCGGCGAGCTCCCGTCGGGCGGGAGCGTCACCTGCAGGCTGCTCTGCGTGTCGATATCGGGCGTGCGCAGGTGCACGCTGTCGGAAAGAATCGTGATGCCGGCCTCGCCCTGCCGCCAGATCACCGTGCCGGCAGCCTCGAGCACGGCGATCGGCTCCGCGAACCAGGCGGGCAGGCTCACCTGCATGTCGGCCGCATCGATTTCCAGCCGCCCGCCGGCCTGGTCCGCCCGCAGGTGGCCGCTGAAGCCGCGCAGCCCGGGGATGCCGCGCCACGGTGCCACGCCGACCCGCTCGAGGCGCGCGGTCCCGCTGAAGCGGCGGTCCGGCGACCCCGGATTGAAAACCGTGAGGTCGACGTTGCGCGCCACTCCGGACGGCGCGAGCTCGGCGAATACTCCCCGGTAATCCGCGGGCACCAGCGGCGCCACGTTGCGCAGCAGGTCGAAATCGATCCAGGTTGCGCGCCCTTCCAGACGCTCGAGCTCGCCGTCATCGCCGGCCGTCGCGCGCAGCATGAGCGAGGAATCCGGCCACTGGCCATCCGTGGCCGTCATCGAGAGCCCGTCAGCGGCGACGAGCCAGCCGCCCGGACCGCCGGAAAACTCGATGCGGCCCTCCGCGGAGAACGGCCCGTCAGCGGCGCCCTGCGGCGCGGCGTGAGGCGGGTACGCCACATCGGCCAGCGCGAAGTTCGCCGTGGCAGTGCGCACGACCCGGTCCTCCACCTCCACCCAGAGCTGGAGATCGGCGATCCCGGACGCGAGCGGCAGCCGATCGGGCCACAGGCCGGCCCAGGCCGCCAGGTCGAGCCCTTCCCCTTCGACGAACCAGCGCCACGGTCCCGCCGGCGCTCCCCGCGGCAGCATCTGCGCGGCAGCTACGTCGATTTCGGTTCCGAGCCCTTCGGGCAGGATGAGCGATGCATCGACGGACTGCTGGCCGTCCTCACGGCGGTAGCGCACGGAATCGACGCGGAGCGTCACCGGCTGGCCATGATGCGCCAGCTCGACGGCCACCTGGATGTCCTCGCCGATCACGAGCAGCGCGCCGCCGACCTCGCCGGTCGGGGCCGGCCGCAGGTCCGCGAGCGGCATGCCCTCGAACAGCCAGCTCCCGTCCTCGACCTGCTCGAGCGCCACGTTTGCCTCGCGGATGAGGACGCGGTCGGCAACCAGCTCGAGATCCAGCAGCAGCCGCAACAGCTCGACGCCAACACTGACTTCCTCCGCGTGCAGCACGGTGGCGCGCCCGTCCGCCGCGAGCTCCGCATCGTAGAACGTCAGCTCGGGACCGCTCAGCCGCCAGCGTGCATCCATGCCCGAGAACTCCACCTGCATGCCGATCGCGGCGCTCGCCCAATCCTTGATTTCTTCCTGGTAGGCGGGCAGCTTCGGCAGCATCAGGCGAAACAAGCCCACGCCGACCGCAAGCAGGATCACGACCGCCGCGCCGAGGTAGGCGGCGTAGGTGAACAACTTCCTGGCTATGCGTCTGGCGAGCATTCAGATCAGCACCACGTCGAACTGGTCGCGGAGATACAGTGACTCCGGCTGCAGCCGAACCGGCTTGCCCGTCTGTGCCTCCATTTCGGCCAGGCCGTTCGACTCGTCGGTCAGGAGCATCTCGATCACGTCCTGGTGTGCAAGCACGAGGACTTCGTCGAATTTGAACTGGCGGTACTGGCGGATGATCTCGCGAAAAATCTCGAAACAGACGGTCGCCGAGCTCATGACGAAACCGCGCCCGTCGCAGTTTGGACAATCCTCGCACAGGATATGTTGCAGGCTTTCACGCGAGCGCTTGCGGGTCATTTCCACGAGCCCGAGCGGCGACATCGGCATGATCTGGTGCCGCGCGTGATCCTTCAGCATGGATTGTTCCAACACCTGGATGACGCGCCGCCGGTGTTCCTCCACTTCCATGTCGATGAAATCGATGATGATGATGCCGCCAAGGTTGCGCAGCCTGAGCTGTCGCGCAATCGTGACAGCCGCCTCCAGGTTGGTGCGGAATATCGTTTCCTCGAGGTTGCGCCTTCCCACGTAACCGCCCGTGTTGACGTCCACCGTCGTCATCGCCTCGGTCTGGTCGAACACGACGTGGCCGCCGGATTTCAGGGGGATGCTCCGGTCGAGCGCCTTGCCGATTTCGTCTTCGACGCCGTGCAGGTCGAAGATCGGCCGCCGGCGCGCGTACAGCCGGATCTTGGACTCGATCTCCGGCAGGAATGTCGCCGCGAATGACTGCATCTTGTGAAAATCGGCCTCCGAATCGACCTGTATCCGCTCGACGTCGACGGTGACGAGATCGCGCAGGACCCGGAGCGGCAGCGGCAGGTCCTCGTGCACAAGCGTTTTTACCGCGGCGGACCTGCACTGGACCTGAACGGCGCTCCAGAGTTTTTTCAGGAAGCGCAGGTCCGCGCCGAGCGCATCCGCGCCCGCGCCTTCCGCCGCTGTCCTGACGATCACGCCGCCTTCGTGGCCGTCGTTCGCGAGTATGCTCTCGACGAGTTGCCGCAGGCGCTCGCGTTCCTCTTCGCGCTCGATGCGCGCGGAGACACCGACCCCCGCGCCGTTCGGCAGGTACACGAGATACCGCGACGGCAGCGTGACGAACGTCGTCAGGCGCGCGCCCTTGTTCCCGATTGGGTCCTTGACCACCTGCACCAGCAGGTCCTCGCCCTCGCGCACCAGCTCGCGGATGTCCGGCACGGCCGTGGCACCCGCGGCCGGGTAGGCGTTGGCGCCCGCCTTCGTGTCGCGCAGGTCCGCGGCGTCGCCGTCTTCGTCCGCGAGCGCCTCGTCCCAGGCAGGCGGCTGGTGGCGCCCGCGGTTGGGCTTTTCGATGTCGGACGCGTGCAGGAAGCCGGTGCGGTCCAGCCCGATGTCGACGAACGCGGCCTGCATGCCCGGCAGGACTCTGGAGACCCGCCCCTTGTAGATATTGCCGATGAGACCGCGCCGTGCTGCGCGCTCCACGAACACTTCCTGCAGGACGCCGTTCTCCAGGAGCGCCGCCCGCACTTCGCGCGCCGTGACATTGACGAGTATTTCTTCCCGGGCCGATTCGTCCTTCAAGCCGGCGTCCCCGGTTGCATGCGGCCGCCGGCCAGCACGTCGATGCCCGCCTGCGCGAGCAGCGCGGCCGTTTCGAACACCGGCAGGCCCATCACACCGGAGTGGCTCCCGGTAAGGGCGCCCACGAAGATGCCGCCGCGGCCCTGGATGGCATAAGCGCCGGCCTTGCCCGCCGGCTCGCCGGTCGCCCAGTACGCCCGGGCCTCGGCGGGCGCAATCTCGCGAAACCGCACCTCGCTGGCCGAGACGGCGGTCAGCTCGCGACCGCCTTCCAGCACCGCGATGGCGGTGTGCACCGCGTGCACGCGTCCGGACAACCGTGACAACATGTAGATCGCCTCCTCCTCCGAGACCGGCTTGCCAAACAGCTCGCCCCCGAGCGACACCACGGTGTCGGCGCCGAGGATCACCGGCTCCTCGCGGCCCGCCTCCCGCGCCGCCCGGGCCTTGCCGAGCGCCAGCCTGAGCGCGAGCTCCGCCGGCCGCTCATCCGCCGCGGGCGTCTCGTCGATGTCGGCCCCGGCATAGCTGTGTGGCACCCCGAGCGCAGCGAGGATCTCGCGCCGCCGCGGCGACGCGGATGCGAGGTGCAGGCGCGGCCCGCTCATACCGGCGCACCGGCCCTCAGGCACGGTGATACGGATGCCCTTGCAGCAGCGACCACGCCCGGTAAAGCTGCTCGGCGACCAGTACCCGTACGAGGCCGTGCGGCAGCGTCAGGCGCGATAGTGACCAGCGCAACCCGGCACGCCCGAGGCACTCTTCCGAGAGCCCGTCGGGACCGCCGATCACGAGCGCGACATCGCGCCCGTCACGCTGCCAGTCTGCCAGCGTGCCCGACAACTCGCTGCTGGAGAGCTGCTTGCCGCGCTCGTCCAGCGCCACCACCCGTTCGGCGGGCTTCAGCTTGCGCAGCACTCGCTGTCCTTCCAGTTCCACGGCCTTGCGAGGGTCGCTTTCAACCGCCCGGACGGCGGTGGCAACCGGCTCCAGCCCGAACTTCCATTGTACCGGCAAGCGCTTGGCATAGCTGCCGAACGCCTCGTCAACCCAGGCCGGCTGCCGGTCGCCGACCGCGATCAACCGTATGTGCACGGCGGCTGCATCCCGTCCGGCGGGACGCTCAGGTTTCCCGGGCGGCCAGGTCGCCGGCCGGTTCGAGCGACCAGAGCTTCTCGAGGTTGTAGAACTCCCGAACTCGCGGCAGCATCACGTGCACCAGCGTGTCCTGCAGGTCGAGCAGGACCCACTCGCTGCCGTCGGTCCCCTCGATGCCGATCGGCCGATGACCGGCTTCGCGGGATTTATCCGCCAC
Source organism: uncultured Chromatiales bacterium (assembly GCA_965651325.1). Taxonomy (GTDB): domain Bacteria; phylum Pseudomonadota; class Gammaproteobacteria; order Steroidobacterales; family Woeseiaceae; genus IDS-8. The sequence goes on from CBFGSB010000120.1 coordinate 6,903, forward strand.
CGCGTCCGCCAGGGCCTTCACGTGGCGATTCGACGTGCCGCTCGCGACGATCATGTAGTCCGTAACGGTCGTCAGCTTGCGCACGTCGAGCTTGACGATGTCCCGTGCTTTCACTTCTTCCAGGGCATCGATCACCAGTTCGCTGAGTTGTTCGCTGTTCATTCACCTTCCGCTTGTTTCGGGTTGGATTCGTCGGCGGCGTAACAGCCGCTCTGTTCGATCACGTCCAGCACGGCGTCCGGTGTGAGGAACCGGGGCCGGCGGCCGGCGGCCACCAGCTCGCGAATCTCGGTCGACGAGATCTCGAGCTGCGTGACGTCGTGAATGTAGATGTGTCCCGATCGTGCCTGGTGCAAGTCGCCGATGCGGTGAGTGCCGCGGTTCGCGAGCAGCTCACCGAGCGGGCCCATGTCCGGTGCGCGCCAACCCGGCCGATGCGCCACGACGATGTGCGCGAGCTGCAGGATTTCACGCCAGTGGTACCACTTCGGCAGCCCCAGGAACGCATCCATGCCGATCATCAGTGCCATGGACCGCAGCGGGAACTCGGCCCGGAGCGCCGCCAGCGTGTCGACGGAATAGGACGGACCCTCCCGCTGCAGTTCCCGGTCGTCGACCACGAACCCGTGCTGGCCGGCGGTCGCCATCCGCACCATCTGCAGCCGGAGCTCCGCGCTCGCGACCGGCTGCGCCCGGTGCGGCGGGTTGCCGCAGGGCATGAACCGGACTTCGTCGAAGCGCAGGACCTGCAGCATCTCGTAGGCGGAACGCAGGTGCCCGTAGTGAATGGGATCGAATGTCCCGCCAAAAATTCCCATCGGACTCACGGATGTCACCCGCTCTCTCCCTTGCTTGCGGTCATGCCGCGCGTGCCTTGCCCGTTGCCAGGCCGTACACCAGTTCCGTCGTGAGCTGCCACGGGTCGGCGGCGAGCCGGCCCCGCATCGCGGCGTCGACGCGGCGCGCGAGCTGCAGCAGCCGGTACAGGTCCCGGACCGCGTGCCGCGCCACGGCCGCCCGCATCACGCCTTCCCGGCTGCGCCAAATGCGCTCCTTCTGCATTGCCGCACCGAGTGGCGCGCCCGCGGCGACGCTCTCGGCCAGCCTGGCCAGGGTCCGGAGCTCGCGCGCCAACGCCCAGGTCACCAGCGGCGGTTCGACGCCTTCCTCGCGCAGCCCGGTGAGAATCCTGAGCGCGCGCGCGGCATCGCCCGACAACGCCGCATCGGCGAGCTTGAACACATCGTAGCGGCTACTGTCCGCGACGGCCTCGTCGACGTCCGCCCCGTTCACGGGCCCCGCGCCCAGCAGCAAGCGCAGCTTCTCGACTTCCTGGTCCGCCGCGAGCAGGTTGCCTTCCACGCGATCGGCAATGAGCCGCACCGCGTCCCGATCGGGGACCAGGCCGGCCCGCCGCATGCGCCCGTCGATCCATTTCGGCAGCTCGCGCAGGTCGACCGGCCACACTTGCACGATGCCGCCGCGCTTGCCCAGTTCCTGCACCCATTTGGCCGCCATCGCCTTCCGGTCCAGTTTGGGTGCGCTCACGACGAATACAAGATCGTCACCCATCTTGCCGAGAAGATCGATGATCGCCGCCGAGCCGTCGCGCCCGGGTTTCCCCGTAGGCAGCTTCAGTTCGAGCAGCCTCTTGTCGGCAAACAGGGAAAGGCTGCCGGCAGCGGCGGCGAGCTCTTCCCAGCGGAAGCCGGGGGCGGCGACGTGCACCTCGCGCGCCCCGAACCCCCGCTCGCGCGCCGCCGCGCGGATCGCATCCTGCGCCTCCTGAACGAGCAGGTGCTCGTCGCCCGTGACGAAGTAGCAAGGCAGCAGGGTTTTCTTCAGCGCGGCCTCGAGCTGGTTCGGGGAGATATTCACGCTACCGGCCGGAACCCTGACAGGGTTCCGTCATGCGGGTTCGGGTGAGCAAGGGCGACCTGCCGCATCAGGCCGCGTCGAGCTGCTCCAGGCCAACGGACTCGGCTTCCAGCAACACCGGGATGCCGTCCGCCACCGGGTACAGAAGCTTGCCGTCGTCGGTCACCAGCGCTTCCTTGAGCCGGCCTTCCAGCGCTACCCCCTCGCGGTTGACGAGCTTGCCCTCGGCGATGGCGGTGTTGACCTTCTTCAAGAGATCGCCGCGCGCAAGCGCGAGGCCTTTGTGCGTGATCGGGCAGCAGAGTATCGGCAGCAGCTTTTTATCCATAGGTACCGGTGTAGTTCAACGTTTGGGCCCGCGGTTCCAATGGCGGCTTGTGAGGCATATTGTTATGTTATACCATTTTATTTCGAGCCCGATCTTCCTCCCCTGAGCATAACGGCAAGCGAAGCCGGATAACAGCGC
>CBFGSB010000121.1:0-9244 GCA_965651325.1 uncultured Chromatiales bacterium
GCAAAGTATGGCTTTCCTTTGCACCGGCCGCGGAAAACGAATGGATTTCCATTTTTGCGCGTCACGGGCACGGCGTCCCAGAGCGGCCGCAGCCGGGTTCGACCGGGTGCGAGGAAATCAATATAACTTGGAGGCATTTGTGCCATGAGGCTGTTCCGTTCCGACACCAGTAATCCGGGCGCGCGATCCCACGCCGCTCCTCGCGAGCCGGGCCACCGGCGGACCGCCATCGTTGCGGCGGGCGCGACGGTTGCGCTGCTTGCGGCTGCCGTAGCGGGCGCACAGCTCGAACAGACGCTGCAGGCACAGATCCAGGTCGACCGTGCGGCCGCACAGTCCCAGCAGCGGGTGGACCAGGTACGTGACCAGACGCTGGACGCCGCCTCGGCATACGCGCAGGCCATGACGGAGGCCGAAAGCTACGAGCAGTACAACGAGCAGCTCGAAGCGCAGGTGCAGTCGCAGGAAGACGAGATCGCCTCGATCCAGCGGCAGTTGGAAGACATCGAAACGACCAACCGCGAAGTCCAGCCGCTCATGCAGAAGATGGTCACGGCGCTGGAGCAGTTCATCCGGCTCGACGTGCCGTTCCTCATCAAGGAGCGCACGGAGCGGGTCGACAACCTGAAAGAGATGATGTCGCGGGCCGACGTGTCCATCTCGGAAAAATACCGCCTCATCATGGAGGCCTACCAGATCGAGCTCGAGTACGGCCGTACGCTCGAGGCCTACGAGGGCCTGCTTACCGCCGGTGACCAGACGCGCACCGTGCAGTTCGTGCGGCTCGGTCGCATTTCCCTGTTGTACCGCACGCTGGATGGTGCCGAGACCGGCTATTGGGATGCGGTCCAGGGGCAATGGGTAGTCGACAACAGTTATGCAGAAGCCGTCGAACAGGCTATCCGCGTGGCCAACCAGGATGGCGCGCCCGAGTTGCTGACGGTACCGGTACCCGCTCCCGAGGAGGCGCAAACGTGAGCAAGACCAAGACGAAAAAATTCGCTGCACTCGCAGCCTTCGCGCTGATCGGCGCCCTGCCGCTGGCCGCCTCCGCCCAGCAGCAGGCAAGCGACCCGGCTGCCAATGCGAGCTCGAAGGAAGAGCTGCTGGAGCAAGTGCGGGCGGTGCGTCGCGGCGAAAGCCGGTTGTTCGACCAGCGCGCCGCCGAGTTCAGCGCGGCGTCGGAAAGCCAGCGGGCGCAGATGATGCGCCAGGCACAGCAACGCGTTGCGGCCCTCGAGGCCTCGTCGGCGGAGATGTCGGACCAGTATTCCGCTAACGAGCTCCGGATCAACGAGCTCAACCGCGAGCTGGTCCAGAAAGCTTCGCGCCTCGGTCTTTCCGAGTTGTTCGGATTGGCGCGCCAGGTGTCCGGCGATGCCGCGGGCATCCTCCACCAGTCGCTGATCAATTCCCAGTTCGAGCCGGCGCCGGGCGAGCTCGGCCGGGTGGAGTTCCTGCGCAGCTTCGCAGATGGCCGGACGACACCGACGCCGGAACAGCTCGAGCGCCTGTGGTTCGAGATTCACCGTGAAATGACCGCCCAGGGCGAGGTACTGCGCTACCAGGCCGAGGTCGTGCAGCCGAGCGGCATCGCGGAGCCGGCCGAAGTCGTGCGCGTCGGGCCCTTCACCGCGCTCTCGAACGCGCAGTTCCTCGGCTACCTGCCGAACCTGCGTACGCTGACGGTGCTGCCGCGGCAGCTTCCCGGCGAGTTCATGAGCATCGCGGACGACTTCTACAGCGCCAGCGAGGGTTACGCCACGGCGGTGGTCGACTACACCCGCGGCGTCCTGACGGCACTCTACATCGAGCGGCCGACCTGGGTGGAACGTATCGAGCTGGGCGAGGAAGTCGGCTACATCATCATCATCGTCGGCATCGCCGGAGCGCTTGCGTTCTTCTGGCAGCTCGTGCACCTGATCTTCGTGCGCCTGGCGGTCAGGCGCCAGCTCGAGAACCTCGACGAGCCGAAGCGCGACAACCCGCTCGGCCGGGTGCTGCTGGCATTCCGGGGCGACCCGAACCGCATCGAGGAAGACGCGGATGTCGCCGAGCTCAGGATCTCCGAGGCGGTGCTGCGCGAGGTGCCGAAGCTCGAACGCTTCCAGGCGTTCCTGCGGCTGGCGGTCGCCGCCGGCCCGCTGCTCGGCCTGATCGGTACCGTCGTCGGCATGATCATCACCTTCCAGAGCATCACCGAGTCCGGCTCGAGCGACCCGCGCCTGATGGCCACCGGTATCGGCCAGGCAATGATCGCCACCGTGCTCGGCCTCGGCATCGCCATCCCGCTCCTGTTCGCGAACGCCCTGCTGAACGGCCTGTCCCGTTCCGTGGTGCAGGTGCTGGACGAGCAGAGCGCCGGCATGCTGGCCGAGAGCATCGAGAAGCAGCGCAGTGTTTGAACAGATCCCGCTCATCCGGGGAATCGCCTCGCTGTCGAATGACGGTGGGCCGTTCGTCATGTGGATCTTCGCGTCGGGCATCCTGATGTGGACGCTGATCTTCGAGCGGTACTGGTATTTCCTGAAGATACTGCCGAAGGAGGCCGCCGCGGCGAAGGAAGCCTGGCATGCGCGGACCGACCGCACGTCGTGGAAGGCGCGCCAGATTCGCCAGGCCATGATCTCCCGGCTCAACGCCTCGATGACCGCGGGCTTCCCGGTCATGCAGGTCCTGGTGCCGATGTCGCCGCTGCTCGGCCTGATCGGCACGGTGAGCGGCATGCTCGAGGTGTTCGACTCGATGGCACTGAGGGGCAGCGCCGACGCACGCAGCATGGCGAGCGGCGTGTCCGCGGCTATGATCTGTACCATGACGGGTCTCGCGGTGAGCATTACCGGGCTCTGGCCTGTCCATTACTTTCGTACCCGGGCGGTTCGCGAGACCGAGCTGCTGGCGGACGAATTCAGCTTCTAGGTTGTCATGCGAGTCAGACGTCATTCCGAAGTAGGGGCCACCGGATCGCACGGCATCGACCTTGCGCCGATGCTCGACTTCGTTATTAACCTCCTGATTTTCTTCATTATCACGGCGGTGTTCGTCAAGGAATCCAGCCTGATCGTGAACCGGCCCCAGTCCATCTCGGAGCCGCAGAACCAGGAAACGGACAGCATCAACATCCAGGTCCTGAATAACGGGGAGATCTGGGTCGACAACCGGGTCGTCGATCCCCGTGCGGTGCGCGCCAACGTCGAGCGCATGAGCGCGGTGAGTCCGGATGCGGGTGTCCTGATCATCGCCCAGGAGCAGGCGCCGACCGGGGTCATTGTCGAGGTCGTCGACCAGGTCCACCTGGGCGGGATCTACGACATCACCTTCACCACGACGAATTAGCCGCGAGGACGGGACAGGCATGCAATCACGGCGGCACGCACCGGAAAGCGAGGAGCACGGCATCGACCTTGCGCCGATGCTGGACTTTACCATTAACCTTTTGATTTTTTTCATCATTACCACCTCCTTCATCAAGGAAGCCGGGGTCACCGTGTTCAAGCCCGAGGCGGTCACCGCGGAGCACCGGGAGTCCGGCAACCTCTTGATTGCCATCCGGGAGAACGGCGACATCTGGATGGACCGCAAGCAGGTCGACATGCGCGAGCTCAGGGCCCTGATCGAGCGGCTGCACATCGAGCGTCCGGACGACTCGGTGGTCATCATCGCCGACCGGAACTCTCATGCCGGTGTGGTTGCCCAAGTGATGGATGAAGTGAGGGCCGGCGGCATCACGGAAGTCTCCATTGCCGCCGATCCGGGCAGCGGCTGAGCGGAGGATACGGTCATGATGATGCTGCGATTGCCATTGACGTTGCTACTCGGCGGTGCGCTGACCGTCGCCATGTTCTGGGTGCTGTGGTCGCTGATCAGCCAGCCCATCAACGTGGACGAGATGATCGAGGCGACTCGCATCGAGTTCAGCCGGATGCGCCGCGATACGCAGGCGGCTACCAAGCGTGACGAACGGGTCGAGCGCGAGCCGCCACCGCCTGCGCCCGAGATGCCGCGGATGTCGTTCTCGTCGGCCAACGTCGGCGGCACCAACGTATCGATGACGCCGAACATCGATACCTCCACCGCCCTCGGGCGGATGGACCTGAGCGCCGGTTCCGACACCGACGTGATCCCGCTGGTGCGTATCGCACCGGAGTACCCGCCGCGGGCCCTGCGGCGCGGTATCGAAGGCTGGGTGCAGGTGCAGTTCACGATCACGCCCACGGGCGCCGTCACGGACGCCAAGGTCGTCGCCGCGGATCCACCGGGACTGTTCGACGAGGCGGCCATTCGCTCGATCCTGCGCTGGCGCTACAACCCGAAGGTCGAAGGCGGCGTGGCCGTCGAGCGGGTCGGGGTGCAAACGCTCATTCGGTTTGAATTGGAGGAATAGGCGATGCCTCTGCGCGCCCGTGATTACCTGATTTCGCTCGGTCTCGCCGCAGTTGCCGCGGCCGCGCTGGCCGCTTCGCCCGCCGCTTTCGCCCAGGAAGACAAGGAAGGCCGCCGTTCCGCGCCGACCATCAGCGAGCGGACCGGTGAAAGGCTCAACGAAGCCATCGAGTTCCTGAACGCCGACGATTACGCCAGTGCCCGCCGGGTGCTGAACGAGATCAACCTCGATCGGCTGAGCCCGTACGAACGCAGCCGGGTGGAACAGATCTTTTCCGGTATCGAGTACTCGGAAGGCAATTACGGCGCCGCGCGCCAGCACCTGCAGCAGGCGATCAATGCCGGCGGCTTCAGCGAACGCGAGGTGTCCCAGGCCAAGTACCAGATCGCGCAGATCTACATGGCGGAAGAAAACTGGGAAGAGGGAGCGGCGGCGCTGCAGGAGTGGTTCCGTACCGCCGCGGAGCCGAACTCGTCCGCCTACTATTTGCTGGCTGCCGCCTATTACCAGATGGAAGACCTCGATGCGGCCCTGGAGCCGGCCAAGAAAGCGGTCGAGCTCGCCGCGAACCCGCAGCCGAGCTGGATCGAGCTGCTGCTGGCGCTGTATCTCACGCGCGAGGATTATGACGCCGCGCTGCCCCTGCTCGAACGGCTGATCGTGATGGAGCCGCAGGAGAAGAACCACTGGCTGCGCCTGTCGTCCCTCTACCAGCAGCAGGAAGAGTACGCCAACGCGCTGGCGGCAATGCAGATCGCCTACAACGCCGGCTTCCTGCAGCAGGATTCGGAGTACCAGCGCCTTTCGGACATGCTGCGCTTCAACGACATCCCGTACCGCGCCGCGCGCGTACTGGCCGAGGCGATGGAGAGCGACAAGGTCGCCACCGATTCGAACACCTACGAAAAGCTTGCCAACGCCTGGATCCAGGCGCGTGATTTCGACGAGGCCATTCCGCCGCTGACGCGGGCCGCGGAGCTTTCCAACAACGGCAACCTGTTCGTACGCCTTGGACAGGTGCAGATCCAGCAGGAAAGGTGGCAGGAGGCGGCCGACGCCCTGCAGGAAGCGATGCAGAAAGGCGGTCTCGAAGATCCGGGACAGGCGAACCTGCTGATGGGGATCGCGCTGTTCAATCTCGACCGGCTGCGCGATGCGCGGGAGTACTTCCAGCGCGCCACGCGTTCGCGCGAGCACGCCGACATGGCGGGCGATTACATCAAGCTGATCGACTCGAAGCGCTAAGGCGCGGACTTAAAGCAAGGGGCGACGGCAGCCACGGCAGGATCGGGCTTCCGGCAGACAAGAATTGTGAGTGACAGGATTGTTCAGATTATGACCTTCAAAGGTTGGTACAGGTTCGGCGGGGCCGCTTTGGCCTCCGCGCTGCTGGCTGCGGGGGCGGCCGGCACGGCCGCCGCGCAACAAGCCGGCAGCGAGTACGCGGAAGTCATGGCCGAGGTCGATCGGTACAGCCAGTACAACGCGCAGCTCCAGCGGCTGCTCGTCTCCCAGGAAGGCGACATCGAGGCGCTGACACAGCAGATCGCGGGGCTCGACGCCACCGCGGAACAGGTACAGCCGCTCGTGGAGAAGATGTTTGCCTCGCTCGAGCAGTTCGTAACGAACGACCTGCCGTTCCTGCAGGAGGAGCGGAACGCACGTCTCGACAGGCTGCGCGTGCAGATGCAGGAGGAGGGCGCGCTTGCCGAGAAGTTCCGGCGACTCCTCGAGGCCTACACGATCGAGGTCGAGTACGGCCGTACCATGCAGGCCTATCCCGGCGAGCTCGACGGCCGCAAAGTCCAGTTCATTCACCTCGGCCGGGTGGCCTTGATGTACCGCACGACCGACGGCGAGCAGACCGGCTACTGGGATCGCAACTCGAAGTCCTGGGTTGTCGATTCGCGGTACGCCCGTGCCGTCGAAGAGGCGATCCGGATGGCCGAAGAAGCGCTTGCGCCGGACCTCGTCACCCTGCCGGTGCCCGCGCCGGAGACCCGCTCGTGATGCGCGTGCAGGGCATGGGTGGCAATCCTGCCGGCCTGCGGGCACGCCTGAAGCTCGCCCTCATTGCGGGGGTTGCCGCGGTCATGCTGGTACCGGCGTATGCCGCGCTGGCACAACAGGACGAGGAAGACGCGGCCGCGCAGGCAGCGGCCGAGGCCGCTGCAAAGGCGGAGGCCGAGCGCCGCGAACGGCAGCGTGTCTTCCAGCAGCTCCAGCAGCAAATCCAGGAGATGCGTGCGCGCGAAGCCCAGCTCCTGCAACAGAAGGAAGCCGAAGCGCGCCGCGAGCTGGCGGCGCAGCAAGAGCTTACCCGGCAGATGATTGCGCGCCGCGATCGCGCGGAAGCCTACAGCCAGCAGCTCGATCGCCGGTGGGAAGCGAACGAAGCGCGCATCGCGGAGACCACGGCGCTGCTCGAACAGCACCAGGGCAACCTCGGCGAGCTGTTCGGCGTGACCCGGCAGATCGCGGGCGACGCGGCCGGCGTGCTGCGCGAGTCGCTGATCTCGACCCAGCTCGACCCGCCGGAAGGGCAGGAAGCCCGGGCGGACTTCATGGTGCGCATCGCGGCGGCGAAAGCGCTGCCCTCGATCCAGGAGCTCGAGCGCCTGTGGTTCGAGCTGATGCGCGAAATGACGATGTCCGGCGAAGTCGTGCGCTACGAGACGGAGGTCATCCAGCTCGACGAGAGCGCGACCGGCAAGGCCCTCGAGGAGCAGTTTGCCGTCGACCTGAGCGACGACCCGGGCCGGGCCGCCATCGAGCGCGCCGAGCGCGCCGCGCAAGCGGGGGAAGCGCTGCAGACGGCGCTGCAGGAGGTGGTGCGCGTCGGCTCGTTTACCGCGATCAGCGGCAGCGATTACCTGGGATATCTCCCGAGCGAAACCAAGCTCACCGAGCTTGACGGCCAGCTCTCCGGCACCTTCCGCCAAATCGCGGCCAACCTGGCCAACACGCCGTCGGATGCAGGTTACACGAGGGCCGTGGTGGACCCGGCCAGCGGTGCGCTGCTCGGCGTCTACCTGCAGCGGCCGAACTGGCTGCAGCGCATCGCGCTCGGCGAAGTGGTCGGTTACATCATCATCGCGGTCGGCATCCTCGGCGTGTTGCTTGCGCTGTTCCAGTATGCCTACCTGATCAGGACGCGCATTGCCGTGCGCTCGCAGCTCAATAACCTGTCGCAGCCGAAGCGGGACAACCCGCTCGGTCGCCTGCTCCTCGCATTCGGCGGGGGCAACGGCGACAAGACCGCAAAGCGGTCGCCGGAAAACATCGAGCTTGCGGAGCTCAGGCTGTCCGAGGCAGTGCTGCGTGAAGTGCCGAAGCTGGAGCGCTTCCAGGCGTTCCTCCGGCTGGCCGTCGCGGCGGGCCCGCTGCTCGGCCTGATCGGCACGGTGGTCGGCATGATCATCACGTTCCATGCCATCGTGGCATCCGGCACCAGCGATCCCCGCCTCATGGCGCACGGTATCGGCCAGGCCATGATCGCGACGGTGCTGGGCCTCGGCATCGCAATTCCGCTGCTGTTCATCAACGCGGGCCTGACCGCCTTCTCGCGCGGCATCATGCAGACCCTCGACGAGCAAAGCGAGCTGCTACTCGCAGAGACCATCATCCAGTCGCGCAAGCGCGAGCAGGGCACCGCGTAAACCGCACCGGCTCCTACGGCCCGGTGCCGTAGGAGCCGCCCGTCCCGGGCTGGCGACCGTTACGTCAGGCCCGGACCAGCAGCTTCTTCAAGCCGCGAAACACCAGTCCCCTCCGGTACTCGGGCTCCTCGACGAGCTCCAGCCTGCTGTGCCCGGCCAGGGTCCGGAACAACGTTCGCAGCTCCAGGCGCGCCAACGGCGCGCCGAGGCAAAAATGCGTTGCGGCGCCGAACGACAAGTGCCGGTTCGGCGCGCGCTCGATATCGAACCGGTCGGGCTCGGCAAAGGCGTCCGCGTCGCGGTTGCCCGAACCGTACAGCAGGCCGACCTTCCCGCCCCGCCGGACGGTTATCCCGCCGACCTCGACATCCTCCCGCAGGTAGCGATGGAACAGGTGCAGCGGGGCGTCATAACGCAGCATCTCCTCGACGGCGCTCCCGGCGAGCTCCGGCCGGCTGGCGAGCGCCTCCATCGCGTGCGGGTGGCGTAGCAGCGCGAGCAGGCCGTTGCCGGCGGCGTTCACCGTTGCCTCGTGGCCGGCGTTGAGCAGCAGCATGCAGCTCGCGACAAGCTCATCGTGGGAAAGCCCGTCGGTGGTATCCACGCGCGCGGCGAGGGCGCTGATGAAATCGTCGCGCGGGCGATGCCGGCGTTCGTCGATCAGCTCCTCGAGCATTGCCGCAAACTCCCGGCACGCGGTTTCGGCGCGCTGCCGGTCGGCAGCCGTCGCGTCTTTCTCATACAGGCGCACGATGCGCGCGGACCAGGGCCGCAGGCGATCCCGCGCGTCCAGGGGCCAGCCGAGCAGCTCGGAAATGACGGTGACCGGCAGCGGCTCCGCGACCTCCGCCATGAAATCCACGGTCGATCCCGGCTCGAGGCGTGCCACGAATTCCCGGGCGATTGCTTCGATGCGCGGGGCGAGGTCCTGCACCCGCCGGGGGCTCAGCGCGGCGCCGAGCGCGCGGCGCAGGCGTGCGTGTGTCCTGCCTTCGGTCTCGAGCAGGTTGACGCGCACGTAGCGGTCGTAACAGGGCAACTCGCCGGCCGGTGGGGCAGGGACCTCCGCACCCGCCGCGGCCGGATCCCGCCCGAGGCGGCGATCCCCCAGCAGGCGCACGATGTCCCGGTAGCGCGCGACGAGCGTGAGATCCAGCTCGTCCGACCGGAACACGGGCGCCGCCTCCCGCAGCGCGGCGTA
>CBFGSB010000122.1:0-9091 GCA_965651325.1 uncultured Chromatiales bacterium
GCACCCTGACGTTGAAATCGACGACGCGCTTGAGCCCGACCAGGATTTTCTCCACGCAATCCGCTCCCGATGTCCTGTATGCAAACCGCGTATTCTCTCTGACCGCTATGCTGTGCACAAGGCGAACCCCGGAGGAGCAAACCATGGCCAAACCACAGGTACTCATCGCAGCGCGCGATCTCCACGAGCATCTCGACGATCCGAACTGGCGCATCGTCGATTGCCGCTTCGAGCTGATGCGCCCGGAACAGGGCCGCGCCGACTATCTCGCCGGGCACATACCGGGCGCCGTCTACGCGGACCTCGACCGCGACCTCGCGGCACCCGTGACGCCTGTGAGCGGGCGTCATCCGCTGCCCCCGCCGGAAACGCTGGCGGCAACGCTCGGCCGTTGGGGCATCACGCCGGAGACCACCGTCGTCGGCTACGACCAGGCGGGCGGCGCATTCGCGGCGCGCCTCTGGTGGATGCTGCGCTGGCTCGGGCATCGCGACGCGCGCGTACTGGACGGCGGATACGCGGCGTGGCAACGGGAAGGGCTGCCGACCGCCACGCAGGTGCCGGAGATCGAGCCGGCCGTCTACCCGGCGAACGCCGACGCCAGCATGGTGGTGCGCACCGAGGAGTTGCCGGCGCTCCTCGAGCAGGGTGCGTTGCTGGTCGACGCGCGCGACGCGGACCGCTTTGCGGGGCGGCACGAGCCGATCGACAGCGTGGCCGGGCACATCCCGGGAGCGGTCAACTTCCCGCTGGGGACCAGCCTGCGCGAGGACGGCACCTGGCGGTCTCCCGAGGAGCTGGCGCGAGCCTGGGAACCGCTGCTCGGTAGCCCGCCAGGACGGTCATGGATTACCATGTGCGGATCCGGCGTGACCGCCTGCCACCTCGCCCTGTCCGCCGAGCGGGCCGGATTCCGCGCCCCGCGCCTCTACGCCGGCAGTTTCAGCGAGTGGATCCGGGACCCCCGGCGCCCGGTCGCCGCGGAGGGGGGCAGGGAAGGCGGGCCGGCGGGCCCGGTCTGAACTTAACACCCGGGCGGGCAATCTAATTGGAGTCCGGGCAGCGACTTTTTTAACCCTCGCAGGGACACCCGGAGGAGGCAGATGAACATTTCAAATATCACGAAAAACCCGTTACTTGCGATTGTTTGTTTAAGTATCGCAGCAGGTTGTGCGCAGGCTCCGGAACGGGAACCGATGGCCCGCGGCGACCTCGATTACAACGGCAGCGATTGCATCCTGATCCGGACTATCCGAGACTATAGGACGCTCGACGATCGCAACCTGCTGATCTACGGGCCCGGCGACCGGGCTTATTACGTCACGTTGTTTCGACCGTCGTTTGAGCTCTCATCCTCGTTCCAGATGGGCTTCCAGTCGCGCGACGACCAGCTATGCCCATTCGGCGGAGACTCCATCGTCGTCAGGGGGGAAGACATTCCCGTCCAGTCGATCAGCCGGTTGAGCGAAGAGCAGGAGCAACAGTTACTGGTCCGGTACGGCAAGAAAGATCCTGCCCCCGGGCAACAGGCTCCGGCGCCAAAGGAAGTCAAAGGCGCCGAAGTCGAAGAGCTAGGCTGAGTCGGCCCGACCGGGCAACCGGTTTTCGACCCAGCCGCGCAATCCGCAATCTCCGTGCGGACCCACCCGGCCAGCCCTTTGGGTTGGCCGGGTTTTTATTTGCAGGGCATTAATGAACAATGCCGATGGGGGTAACGGCAGGAGGAACTACAGCTTGGCAGCGCCGCTCGACAAGATCAGGGTGCTCGACCTCAGCCGCATCCTGGCCGGCCCGTGGGCGGCGCAACTGCTCGCCGATTACGGTGCGGACGTCGTAAAGGTCGAACGCCCCGGCAGCGGCGACGACACGCGCGGCTGGGGACCGCCGTGGATCGGCGACGATGCGGCGTACTTCCATGCGGCGAATCGCAACAAGCGTTCCATTACCGTCGACCTCACGAAGGCTCCAGGGCAGGCGATCATCCGCAAGCTTGCCGCGGCGAGCGATGTCCTCATCGAGAACTTCCGGGCGGGATCGCTCGCCCGCTACGAACTCGATGCGGCGAGCCTGGCCAGGCTGAACCCGGCGCTCGTCTACTGCTCCATCTCGGCATACGGCCAGACCGGCAGCAAGGCGCAAGACCCGGGCTACGACGCGATGATCCAGGCGACCGCGGGGCTCATGAGCATCACCGGGGGAGCCGACGATGCAGGCGGCGAGCCGCAGAAGGTCGGCGTCGCGGTCGCGGACCTCATGGCGGGGATGTACGCCGTGACGGCGATACTCGCGGCGCTCCAGGCGCGGGCGCACACCGGCCTCGGCCAGCACATCGACGTGCCGCTCTACGACACGCAGGTCGCGTGGCTCGCCAACCAGGGCATGAACTACCTGGCGAGCGGCGAGGCGCCCCGGCGCCTCGGTAATGCGCATCCGAACATCGTTCCCTACCAGGCGTTCGCCACCCGCGACGGTTACCTGATGGTGGCAACGGGCAACGAGCGGCAGTTCCGCGACCTCATGGCGTGCCTCGGGTGTCCCGAGCTCGCCGATGCTCCGCGGTTCGCGACGAATGCGGCGCGGGTTGCGAACCGTAAGGAGCTCGTCGCGATCCTGGCGGCACGCTTCCGCGAAGGCACGACGTCGGAATGGACCGAACGTCTGTTCGCCAGCCGCATTCCCGCCGGGCCGATCAACGATCTTGCGGAAGTGTTCACGAACGCGCATGCGGAGGAACGCGAGCTCGTACGCCGGCTCGAGCACCCGGCCGCGGGCGCGGTGCCGACCATCGCGAACCCGGTGCGCTTTGCCTCCACGCCGGTGCGTTACCGAAGCGCCCCTCCGCTGCTCGGGCAGCACACGGACGAGGTGCTGGGCGAGCTCGGCTACGGGCGGCTGGAGATCGACGCGCTGCGAGAGCAAGGAGCCGTTTGACGGTGCCATCCGGGGGGAGACAGGCGCCGGCCGCTGCTTATCCATGGCTCGATGACGCGCTGCGCGGCGGCGCGGAGATCGTCACGGCCAGCCGCCGCCTGGCACGCGAGCTGCACCGCGTGCACGACGAGCGGCAGCTCGCGCAGGGGCTCACCGCTTGGCACACGCCGCGCATCCTGTCCTGGGACGCGTGGCTGAATGCTTTCGTCGACGACGCCGAGCAGGGCGTCGAGTGGCCGCGGCGGTTGCACCCACAAGCGAGTGCGATCCTGTGGGAACGCTGCCTCATGCGCGCGGCCGGCACACGGCTGCTCGACCAGGAAGGGCTGGTGCGGCAGGCGCGCGAGGCGTGGCGGCGCATCAACGAATGGCAGGTGCCGCCGGAGGAGCTCGTGCGCCATGCCGGCAACGAGGACGAGCGGCTATTCGCCGCCGCGGCCGGCGCGTACCGGCGCGAGCTGGACACGCACGGCTGGATCGATGCCGCGCTACTGCCCGGGCTCGTCGTCGAACGCCTGCGCCGGAACGCGCTCCGCGCTCCCGCGCGCGTGGTCTTCGCCGGCTTCGACCGCCTCACGCCGTCCGCGCGGGCCATCGCCGATGCATTGGCGGCGCGAGGCTCGGACGTGGCGATGGCGCCGGTGCCGGAACGCCGCGCCGTGCCGCGCCTGGTCTCCAGCCCGGACGCGAACGCGGAGCTGCGCTCGGCCGGGGCCTGGGCACAAGCCAGGCTGGCCGAAAACCGCGCGGCCCGCATCGCCATTGTCTACCCGGGCCTGGAGCAGCACGCGGTGCGCGCCGAACGGCTGGTGCGCGAGGGCCTCGCACCGGGCTGGCAGCAGGGCGACAGCGCGCACGCCGGGGCGATACAGGTGTCCTACGGCCGGAAGCTCATCGAGTATCCGCTGGTCGCCTGCGCAATCGCGTGGCTGCAATGGACACGCCGCGGGCTGTCGTCCCGCGAGATCAGCGTGCTGTTGCGGACGCGGCTCATCAGCAGCACCTCGATCGGCGGCTGCAGCCGGCTGGAACTCGCACTGCGACACCTGCCGGACCGCCGCTGGAGTGCTGCCAGCCTCGCCGGCGCGCTGCGCTCCGCCGACGAGAGCGCGGACGCGCTCGCGTGGCTTGCGCGCGCCGATGCCGTCGCGCAGGCGGGTTTTGGCGACGCGCCGCCCGCGACGCCGGCCGAATGGGCGAGCCGGATCCATGCGTTCCTGGACCAGATCGGCTGGCCGGGCGAGCGCGCGCTCGACAGCGCGGAATTCCAGCTCGTCAATCGCTGGCGGGAACTGTTGAACGAGCTCACGCGCATCGAGCCCGTGCGCCCGCGCCTGAAGTTCGGCGAAGCTTTGGCGCGCCTCGTGCAGGCGGGGGCGGAAACGGTGTGGCAGCCGGAAGGTGTCGCGGGTACCGTGCAACTGCTGGGCACGCTCGAAGCCGCCGGGCTGGAGTTCGATCACGCCTGGGTCGGCAACCTGCACGCGCTGCAGTGGCCGCCGCCCGCGCATCCGCTGCCGCTCGTGTCGCGCGCGCTGCAGCGCGAGGCCGGCATGCCCGATGCGCTGCCCGCCGACACGCTCGCATTCGCGCAACGCACCCTCGCACGGCTCGCCGGCAGCGCGCCGTCCGTGGTACTGAGCTGGCCGCGCGCCGACCGGGAAGCGGCGCTGGCACCGAGCCCGCTGCTCGCCGCGTACACCTCCGGCGAGGCGGACGAGATCGAGGACCCGGGATGGTACGCGTCCACGCTCGGCCGGAACGATGCGCTGCAGCCTGTCGCCGCGGACCCGGTGCCGCGGGTCCAACCGGACGAGCGGGTGCTCGGCGGTGCGTCCACGGTGCAGCGCCAGGTCACCGATCCGTTCAGCGCGTTCGCCCGCGGGCGCCTCGGCGCCAGTGAGCTGCCGCTCATGCAGCCGGGCCTGTCCGCAATGCTCGGCGGCAGCATCCTGCACGCGGCCGTGTACGAGCTGCTGAAGACGAGACCGACGTCGGCGGATCTGCACGCATGGGCGGCGGACGGCTCGCTCGCGCCGCGCATCAGCGCCGCGGTCGACGCGGCGCTCGGCCCGCACGAGCGGCAGGCCGACGGCGTGCTGCGCCGCCTGCTGGCGCTCGAGCGGCGGCGCCTCAACGGGATCCTGCTGGCTTTCGCCGAGGTGGAGCGCGAGCGTGCGCCCTTCGCAATCGAGAGCGTCGAAACCCGGATGCATTTCAATGCGCACGGTGTGGTGCTCGAGTTGCGCGTGGACCGGATCGACCGGCTGGCCGACGGCTCCCTCCTGATCATCGACTACAAGAGCGGTGCGCCGAAGGCGCTGCTGGACCGGGACGGGCAGCCGAAGGACCTGCAGCTCGTCGTGTACGCCGCGGCGCTCGATCGGGACGTCGGTGCGCTCGCGCTGGCCAATCTCGCGAGCAGCGGCATCCGCTACCGCGGCATAGGGCGCCCAACCGAATGGGGCGGGCTGGAAGCGGAGGATTGGGAGCGCAAGCTGGACGGGTGGAAGGCACGCGTGGACGATGCGCTGCGGCGGTTCGCCGCGGGCGACGTCAGCGTCAACGTCAGCCTGCCGAGCGACGCCACCCGCCCGTGGAGCCTCATGAGCCGCGTCGAGGAATTGAAGCGTGAGCCCTGAAGCGCGGCTCGAGCAGGATCGCCTGGCCCGCGCGGCCGCGCTGGACGTCACCCGCTCGTTCATCGTGCAGGCGCCCGCGGGGTCCGGCAAAACGGAGCTCCTGATCCAGCGTTACCTGACACTGCTGGCGACGGTGGACGAACCGGAGCAGGTGATTGCCATCACCTTCACGAAAAAAGCAGCGCAGGAAATGGCGCTGCGGGTCGCCGCCGCGCTCGCGCGCGCGGAAAGCGGCGACGAGCCCGAGGAGAGCCATCATCGCACGACGTTCGCGGCGGCGCGGCGCGTCCTCGAGCGCGACGCGCGCCGCGGGTGGCAGCTCGTGCAGTCGCCGCGCCGGCTGCGCATCCAGACGCTCGATGCACTGAACGCGAGCATTGCGCGTTCCCTGCCGTTCAGCTCGGGTCTTGGCGGCAGTGCCACGGTCATGCCGGACGAGGAGCTCGACAGGTTCTACGCGGCGGCGGCGGCGGGAACCCTCGACTGGCTGCTGGCGGAGGGCGAGGAAAGTGCGGCCGTCGAGGAGCTGCTCCTGCACCTCGACAACAACAGCGGCGCCTTCATCGAGCACCTGGCCGGCATGCTCGCGACGCGCGACCAGTGGCTGCCGCTGGTCGGTGCGGGACTGACGCCCGCGGCGGGCGACGCAGGCGTGCGCCTGGCGCTGGAAGGCAACATCGTCGAGCTCGTCGAAACGCACCTGCGGAAGCTGCGCGGCCTGTTCCCGGCGCCGTACCTGCCGGAGTTGCTCCGGCTGGCGCAGTACGCCGCGGCCAACGGCGGCACACCCGGTATGGTGGCGGCGGATGCCGGCGGGATGGCCTTGCCGCCCGCCACCGTGGAGCACGCGGAGGAATGGCGCGCGCTGGCGGACTGGCTGCTGACCCGGGCCGGCAACTTCCGCAAGGCAGTGAACGGCGGCATGGGTTTCCCGCCCGGTGACGCCGGCGAGAAGCAGGACATGCAGGCGCTGCTGCAGGCGCTCGCCGGCCACGAAGAGCTGGCGGACGCCCTGGACAAGGTGCGCGGTTTGCCGCCCGCGCGCTACACCGACGAGCAATGGTCGGTGCTGCTGGCGTTGTTCCGGCTGCTGCCGCTCGCGGTCGCCGAGCTGCGGCGGATGTTCACCGAGCAGGGCGTGACCGACTACATCGAGGTCGCGCTGGCCGCCGACCGGGCGCTCGGCAGCAGCGACGAGCCCGGCGAGATTGCGCTGCTGCTCGACTACGGCGTGCGTCACCTGCTGATCGACGAGATGCAGGACACGTCCATCGCGCAATACCGGCTGCTCGAGAAGCTGGTCGCGGGTTGGCAGCCGGGCGACGGGCGCACGCTGTTCTGCGTCGGCGACCCGATGCAATCGATCTACCGCTTCCGCAACGCCGAAGTCGGGCAGTTCCTGCTGGCGCGCACGGCGGGCATCGGCAGCGTCGAGCTCGAGTCGCTGGTGCTCAGCCGCAACTTCCGTTCCTGCAACGAGCTCGTGGGCTGGTTCAACCGCGTGTTCGAGAAGACCCTGCCCGCCGAGGACGACATCGCCGCCGGGGCGATCTCCTACGCGGCGTCGGTCGCCGCGGCGGGACGCCCGGCCGGGGAATGCCGGGTGCACTCGCTCTTCGGCGCCGACGTCGCGGAGGAAGCCGACCTTGGCGCCGCTGTCGTCGGGCAATGCCTGCGCGACAGCACTCCGGGCGAGACGGTTGCGGTGCTCGTGCGCAGCCGCACGCAATTGCCGGCGCTGTTGCAAAAGCTGCGCGCGGCGAACATCGACTACCAGGCCGTCGAGATCGACCGGCTCACCGACCTGCCGGAGATTATCGACCTGCTCGCGCTGACGCGCGCGCTGTGCCACCCCGGCGATCGCATCGCGTGGCTGGGGCTGCTGCGCGGGCCGTTGGTGGGCCTCACGTGGATGGATGTGCACACGCTGGTGCGCAACGACCGGTGGCGCACCGCCTGGGAGTTGCTGCACGACGAGGTGCGCACCGCCGCGTTGTCAACGGACGCGCATGCGCGCCTTGCATCGCTGGTGCAAGTGCTGGCGCCGTTCCTCGAAGGCCATGGCACGCGCTCGCTGCGCGAAACGGTCGAACGGGCGTGGTACGCGCTGCGCGGCCCGTTGCTCCTCGCCACCGGCCTGCAGGTCGACAACGCTTATCGCTTCTTCGACGCGCTGGAGCGCCTCGAGACGGCCGGCACGCTGCTCGAGGTCGCGGCGCTCGAAGCGATGCTCGACGATGAGCGCGCCTCGACGGGTACCGGCGGCGACGCGCGCGTGCAGGTCATGACAATGCACAAGGCGAAGGGCCTGGAGTTCGACCGCGTCGTGCTGTACGGGCTCGGCCGGCGGCCGCGCGGCAGCAACAGGCCGGTGCTGAGCTGGCGCGCGATTCCGGGCCGCGAGGGTCGCGACGGCCTGTTGATCAGCCCCATCGGGCCGCGCGCCGAAAGCGATGGGGATCCGCTGCATTCCTGGATCGAGGCCGCCGGCCGCGACAAGGACAGGCTCGAACAGGACCGGTTGCTGTATGTCGCCTGCACGCGCGCGCGGCAGTCGCTGCACCTCGTCGGCCACGTGGCCGTGTCCGCGGACGGTGAAAAGCTGAACGCGCCGCCGCGCACGGCGCTGCTCTCCGGCATCTGGCCGTCGCTCGAGGCGGAGTACGCCACCGCGTTCGCCGCCCGCGAGCCGGGCACGGCGCCGCCACCCGCCCGCACGGCTGCCGATTTTCGCCGGCCCCGGCTGCGCCGGCTGCCGGACGGCCTGCGCCTGCCGGCCGTACCCGCGCTGCCCGGCGGCGACGATGCCGCGGCCCGGGCAGAGGCGCAGCAGCCGGTGCAGTACTACTGGGTCGGGGCGATCACGCGGCAGGCGGGCACCATCACGCATCGCTGGTTGCAGCGCATCGCCGATGGCCGCGTGCCGGCCAGCGTCGCGGCAGGGGACCTGTTGCCGGCCAGCCGCCGCTGGGCGGCGGACCTCGGCGTGCCCGCGCCGGACGTGGATGCCGTGTGCGAGCGCGCGCAGGCCGCCGTCATGCGCGTCGTTGCCGACGCGCGCGGCCGCTGGCTGCTGGAAGGCGAGGGGCACGCGGAGCTGCCGGTCACGGGCCTGTGGAACGGGCGCATCGAATCGATCGTCATCGATCGCGTGCGCATCGACGAGGAAGGGATCCACTGGATCGTCGATTACAAGAGCAGCACGCACGAAGGCGGCGACCTTGCGGGTTTCCTGGTCCAGGAGCAGGAGCGTTATCGCCCGCAGCTCGCGAAGTACGCGGCGCTTTACGCCCGCCTCACCGGCGCCCCCGTGCGCGCGGCGCTGTACTTCCCGCTGCTGCAGCAGTTCGTGGAAGTCCCGCTGTAATTGCTGCCACTCGCGGCCGCTGCAGGGGCAAGCGGCGTTACAGGCTGCCCTCGAAGCGGAAGCTGCGCATGCCTTGTGCATCCGGCGAGCCGAGGAAGCGCAGTTGCTGCACGAGGTCGGGAGGCGCGGTGTTGGTCGCCTGGACGCGCCC
>CBFGSB010000123.1:0-9087 GCA_965651325.1 uncultured Chromatiales bacterium
ATCGTTTGCGGCGACGTCGGTTTCGGCAAGACAGAGGTGGCCCTGCGCGCCGCGTTCGCGGCCGTGCAGGACGGCAAGCAGGTTGCCGTGCTCGTGCCGACGACACTCCTCGCGCAGCAGCACGGACAAACGTTCAAGGACCGGTTCGCCGACTGGCCGGTACGCATCGAGGTGCTGTCGCGCTTCCGGGGAAAAAAGGGCACGGACGCCGTGGTCGAAGGGCTGCGCTCGGGGCAGGTCGACATCGTGATCGGCACGCACAAGTTGCTGCACCACACGAAGGACTTCCGCGACATCGGGCTCGTCATCGTCGACGAGGAGCACCGCTTCGGCGTGCGCCACAAGGAAGCGATCAAGGCGCTGCGCAGCGAAGTCGACGTCCTGACGCTCACCGCGACACCCATTCCGCGTACCCTGAACATGGCGCTGGGCGGCTTGCGCGACATGTCGCTGATCACCACGCCGCCCGAGCTCAGGCTTGCCGTCCGGACCTTCGTCAGCGAATGGAACGACGTCGTGATCCGCGAAGCCATCCTCCGCGAGATCAAGCGCGGCGGCCAGGTCTACTTCATCCACAACCGCGTGCAGGACATCGAGACGGTTGCCGAGCGCGTGAAAAAGCTGGTGCCGGAAGCGGAAATCCGCATCGGCCACGGGCAGATGGCGGAGAAGGAGCTCGAGCAGGTGATGCTGGATTTCTATCACCGCCGCTACAACGTCCTCCTCTGCACGACCATTGTGGAGTCCGGCATCGACGTGCCGACCGCAAACACCATCATCATCAACCGGGCCGATCGCTTCGGGCTCGCGCAGCTTCACCAACTCCGCGGGCGCGTCGGGCGCTCGCATCATCGCGCGTATGCCTATCTCATCGCGCCGCCGCGCGCCGCCATGACGGCCGACGCGATCAAGCGGCTCGAGGCCATTGACTCACTGGAGGACTTGGGCTCCGGGTTCATCCTGGCCACCCACGACCTCGAGATCCGCGGCGCGGGCGAGCTCCTGGGCGACACGCAAAGCGGGCAGATCCAGGAGATCGGGTTCTCGCTTTACATGGAGCTGCTCGAGCGCGCGATCCGATCCTTGAGGGCCGGCCGCGAGCCGAACCTGCTGGAGCCGCTCGACTCCGGCGTGGAGATCAACCTGCACCTGCCGGCGCTGCTGCCGGAAGACTACGTGCCGGACGTGCACCTGCGCCTGATGCTCTACAAGCGCATCGCCAGTGCAGCCACTCCAGGGGAGTTGCGCGAGCTGCAGGTGGAGCTGATCGACCGTTTCGGGCTGTTGCCCGCGGTGGCGAAGAACTTCATGCGCATCGCGGCGATCAAACTGGAGGCTGCGGCGCTCGGGATCGAGAAAATCGACGCCTCGGCTACGGGCGGGTTCCTGCAGTTCGGCAGCCGTGCCGCGGTCGACCCTGCAGCGCTGGTCCAACTGGTGCAGTCCGGCCGCGCTTACCGCATGCAGGGCGCGGACCGGCTGCAGTTTCGCGTGGAGATGCCGGACGACGACGAGCGGTTCGCGACGGTCGAGAAGCTGCTGCAAACTTTGCAGCGAAGCGCCGGCGCGAATCACGCGCTGGCAGGATAAGATGGAGAGCATGAAAAGCCTCGCGACACCCAAGGGCAGCCTCGCTGCCGGACTGTTGACGGCCGTGCTGCTGGCGGCCGCCGTACCCGGGCAACGCAGCGCCGCGCAGCAACTGGCCGGCTTCCCGCAGGCGGAGCTGCCCCGCTATTCCGTGGAGCTGATCGTCTTCACCTATGCCGACGGCGCCACGACGAGCAAGGAGGTCTTCGTGCCGGAGTCCCCGCCTTTCGAGGCTCCCCTGGCGCCCAACGGTACGGTCCGGCCGGGCGGTGACGTGCCGGTGTTCAGCGACCGCCCTGAGCGGGACGTGCCCGTTTTTGGCGACCGCGCCCGGCCGGAACAACCCGACCCGCCCTCCGCTGCACTGGACGGCCCGGCCGGGGAGCCCGCATTGCCAGGCGGCATGCCGGCGGATGCGAGCGGCACGCTGGAAGAGCCGCCGAACGAGATCACAGGTATCGAGTACAACCTGAACGACATTCCGCTACGCACGCGTATCGAGCTCACGCTGCTCGAGCCGGAGCAGTACAGCATGGACGCGATTTACCAGAAGCTCGTCGATTTGGACGCCTACCAGCCGATCATGCGGGCCGCCTGGACCCAGACCACGCCCGGGCAGAACGAAGCGCCGGCCATCCGGCTGCGGGCCCTGGGCTCACCGCCACCAGGCCTGGACGGCACGGTGAAGCTCTACCAGGGCCGGTTCGTGCACCTTGGCGTCGACCTCGAGCTGGATGCGGAAGGCGCCTTCGCGGGTGGCGGCGCCGGCAATGACATGCGCTCCGCGACCGACCGGGCGATTGCCGGGAGCATGCCGGGCAGCGACAGGACCCAGGATCCCCGAAGCGATTCACGCCAGCCGATCCCCGTCTACTCGGACCGCGGCTACAGCGAAGAAATCTACGTCGACGACACCGCCGGCTTCTACCCGCAGCCGGTGCGCTACCGCATCGACGAAGTGAGGATCATGCGCGACGGCGAGATCCGCTACTACGACCATCCGCGCTTCGGCGTCATCGCCAAGCTGACCGCAATCCCGAAACAACAATCGGCCGCCGGGAATTGAGGCCGCCGGCAGGCGGCTACAGAACCTGCTGCAGGAATTTCTCCGGGGTCGTGCTGTCCCGGTGCGGCTCGGCCAGCGCGGTGCGTGCCGTGACCGTGACGAATCGCGAGATCTTGGAGCGCGGATGATGGATGCCGAGCTCGCGCACCGCGCTGGCGATGCGGTCCGCGAATTCGCGCACGTTCCCCTCGTCGGACGCGTGCGACAGCGCCACCAGCAGGTCGGTGTCGCCAACCGTGATGCGCGACGCGACGTCGCTCGCCCGCCGCAGGCAACGGCGGATCGCCTGGGCAACCCGGCGCAGGCAGGAGTCGCTGGCATGGCGGCCGAACACCTCCAGGTAGGCATCGAAGTCGTCGAGCGTGAAACTCACCAGCGCGAGGCGGCCCTGTTCCCTGGCGGCCACCGCCCAATCGTGCGCCAGGACCTCGCGAAACGCCGCGCCAGTCAGGAGTCCCGTCACCGGATCGTCACGTGAAAGGTCGCGGACGCGACGCCTCGCCCTGATGAGCGCCTGCTGCATTTCGCTGTCGGCGACCGACGCCGAGGCACCGGCAACGCCGCGCCAATAGAGCGCGTAGTATTTCTCGGAAGACTCGTTACCCGTCGACAGCGGCTTCAGGACCAGGAGGTAATCGCGCTTCTTCAGCTCCACCGGGATGGTGTTGTCCTGCCCCGCACGCACCGTCTCGCTGATTTCGAGGGCAAGCTCGCGGCCGATGAGCTGCTCGACGACGTCCGCGAGCGGACGTTCGAGCGCCGGCTTGTCGCCCGCGATACCCGCGAACGCCGCGCTCGCGAGCACCACCGGCCAGTCGGGCCTGTCCACGCGCGCGACCAAGAGCGGTTCCGCCGAGGCGTCGATGAGCTGTTCGAGTATCTCGCGTTGCAGTGGCTTCACCGTTCCGTGCCGTCCGTCGTTGCTGTCGCTCGTCATGCGCCGCTATCCCCGCCGGCCTCGAAGAAGGCCTGCAGCACTCGCATTGCCGCTGCGCGCGCCGAGCTCATGCTCGCTTCGATGTCGGCGTGGATCGCCCCCGCACCGCGGCCGGCGGCGCGGTTCACGACCAGTGACAGGCAGGCGTAGCGCATGTCGAGCTCCCTTGCCAGGGACGCCTCGGGCATCAGTGTCATGCCGATGAAATCCGCACCGTCCCGGTCCAGCCGGTCGACCTCAGCGGCCGTCTCGAGCCGCGGCCCCTGTGTCACCGCGTACACGCCGCCGTCGTGGCAGGCGACGCCCGCGCTGGCCGCGGCCTCGAGCAGCCCCCGCCGCAGCCGCGGACAGAAGGGCTCGGTGAAGTCGATATGGTCAAGCGTAGCCGAGTGGCCGTCGTGAATACTGTGATCTCGCGCATACGTGTAGTCGATGAGCTGGTCCGGCACCGCGAGGCTGCCCGGCGGGTGCTCGGCGCGGATCGCGCCGACCGTGTTCAGGGCGACGATCGAGCCCGCCCCCATCATCTTCAGCGCCATCGCATTGGCCCGGTAATTGACGCGGTGCGGCGGGATGGCGAGCGCGTCCCCGTGGCGGGCCAGGAAGAGGATCGGCCGGCCACCGATCTCGAGCTCCCGGACACAAGCCGACGGCGCCCCGTACATCGTCATGAGCCGGCGGCCGGGGCCACATGCCAGCTCCCCGAAGCCGCTGCCGGCAATGATCGCCCAGCGGGTCCTAAGGCGGGTCGCGGTCTCGCGCGCTTCAGGCATCGAGCTTGAGTTCCGGGCGCTCCAGCCAGCGCCCGATCGCCTGGCTTGCCGATTGCCACTCATCGCTTGCGAGTAGCGTCTCGCGCAGGACCGCGCCGGTGCCGTGCAGCCGTGCGAGACGCACCAGCGACAGCGGGTTGGAATAGTCGCGCAAGGCCTCCACCGCGTCGCGTGCCGCCCGGCGGTCGTTGCAGATGAGCACCATGTCGCAGCCGGCTGCAAGCGCGAGTTCCGCGCGCTCGCGAATCGAGCCGAATGCGGCCGCGGCTTTCATGCTGAGATCGTCGGAGAATACGGCACCGTCGAAGCCCATTTGCGAGCGGAGCTGGTCGACGATCCAGTGGCGCGAGAAGCCGGCCGGCAGCCGGTCCGTTTCCGCGTAGACCACGTGGGCCAGCATGACGCCGGCGAGCAGGCGATGGCCGATCAGCTTTTCGTACGGCCGCATGTCGTCCAGTAGCTCGCCGTATTCGCGACGGTCCACCGGGAGGCGCTCATGCGAGTCCGCCACCACGGCGCCATGACCCGGAAAGTGCTTGGCAACCGCCGCCATGCCGGCGCTGCGCATCCCGCGGCAGAACGCGGCCGCGAGCTCGCCGACGGCAGCAGGATCGCGATGGAAAGCGCGGTCGCCGATGACTTTGCTCACGCCCCAGTCGAGATCGACGCATGGCGCGAACGCGAGATCGATACCTGACGCGCGCAGCTCGGCGCCAATGAGCCAGCCGGTGGTTTTCGCGAGCTCCAGCGCGGCGGCGCGGTCGTCATCGTAGTGCTGGCCGAGCCGGCGCATGGGCGGCAGGCGGCTGAAGCCGTCACGGAACCGCTGCACCCGCCCGCCCTCGTGATCCACCGCAATGAGCAGCGGCGGTTTGCGCACGGCGCGTGCCGCCGCGACGAGATCGGCAAGTTGCGCCGGGGAGGCATAGTTGCGGCTGAACAGGATGAGGCCCCCCACTGCCGGCTCGGCGAGGAGCGTGCGATCCGCCGGCGTCAGGGTGAGCCCCTCGACGTCCAGCATGACGGGTCCGAGTGCCATGGTCCGCAATCTACAAAGGTTTCTGCAAAGGCTGCGTAATTGATTAAATTTTACGTATTTTTGACGAAAACCGCGATGGCTTCGACGTGCCCGGTATGCGGAAACATGTCGATGATGCCCGCCCCTTCCAGCCGGTAACCCTGCTCGCGCACCAGGCTGCCGGCGTCCCGCGCGAGCGTCGCCGGGTGGCAGGACACGTACACGATGCGCGCCGCTCCCGTGCGGCCGAGATGCCGGATGACCTCCGCCGCGCCGCTGCGCGCCGGGTCCAGGAGCACGCGGTCCCAGGTTCCGCGCAGCCAGGTCTCGCGGCCGTCCACGGCAGCCAGGTCGGCCACGCGGAACTCGCAGTTGTCGAGGCCGTTCCGCGCGGCATTCGCCCCCGCCCGCGCCACCATGGACGCTTCCCCTTCCACCCCGAGCACCCGGCCCGCGCGCCGCCCGAGCGGCAGGGAGAAGTTGCCGATGCCGCAGAAAAGGTCCAGCACGCGCTGCCCCGGGCCGATCTCGAGCAGCTCCAGCGCGCGGTCGACCATGAGGCGGTTGACCGCGCCGTTGACCTGCACGAAATCGGTCGCCGCGAACTCCAGCGCGACGTCGTGCGCCGGGAGCTCGTAGCGCAGCGGGGCCGGATCGGCCGGGTGCAGGGGCCGGACCGTTTCGGGCCCGCCCGGTTGCAGCGCCACCCGCAGGCGGTGCTCGTGTGCGAAGGCGATGAGCTTCTCTTCGTCGGCCGCCACCGGCGGGTCCAGCACCCGGAACACGAGCTCGGTCGCGTTATCGGCAACCGCCACCTCGATCTGCGGAACACGTCGGCGGATCGTAAGCTCCCCGACGAGCTCGCTCAGCGGTTCGAGCAAGCCATCGAGCGGCGGCGCGAGCACTTCGCAGCGGGTCATGTCGGCGATGAAAGGCGCGTGCTGTTCGCGAAACCCGACCAGTACCCGGCCTTTTGCCGGAACGTCCCGCACCGCGAGCCGCGCGCGGCGCCGGTAGCCCCATTCGGAGGCCGCGTCATACAGCGGCGGCAACCAGCGCTCGGGCAACACCTCGCCGATGCGCACGAGGTTGTCCTGCAGGGCGCGGAACTTGATGCCGCGCTGCGCCGCGGCCGGCAGGTGCTGCAGCGCACAACCGCCGCACACGCCGAACGCACGGCAGCGCGGCTCGATGCGTTCGGGCGACGGCTCCAGCACGTCCAGCAGCTCCGCTTCATCGAAGCTCTTGCGGCGCTTGCGCCTCAGGATGCGCACCGTCTCACCGCGCAAGCCGCCCGGCACGAACACCTTTTTGCCGGCGATCGCGGCAATGCCCTTGCCGTCGTGGCTGACGGCATCGATGCAGGCGGTCTCGGGTTCGCGACGCGCCATCCGCTAGCGTCCCGCCCCGCCACCATCTTGCGTGAGTCGAGCGCGGATGCGGGTGACGGGCAACATCACTGGCCGCCGGCCGCCCATGCCGCGAGGAACGCGTCCAGGTGCGGTGCGCCGACGGACGCAATGCTGGTCCTGACGAGCTCCTGCTCGCGCTCGAGGTCGGCCGCATCGAGCTTGCCGCGCATGTGTTCGAACCGCAGGTACACGAGGTAAGTGTTGAGCACGTCCGTCTCGCAGTAGTTTCGGATGTCGTCAATCCCGCCGGCGAGCCACGCGTCCCAGACATGCGCACCGCTCATGCCGAGCTTCCCGGGAAAGCCGAGCAGCAGCGCGACCTGGTCGAGGCTCGCGCGGCCGCGCCCCTGGAACGCGGACAGCACGTCCATCAGGTCCAGGTGCCGCCAGTGGAAGCGGCTGAGATAGTTGTTGTAGCGGAAGTCGCGGTCGCCGTCCCCGGTCTCCCAGTAGCGCGGCGCCTGGATGCCGTGCCTGAGCGCGCGGTAATGCAGCACCGGCAGGTCGAAGCCGCTGCCGTTCCAGGAGATCAGCTCCGGGGAGTAGCGCTCGATGCCGTCGAAAAAACGTTGCACCAGTTCCTTTTCGTCCGAGTCCGGGTCCCCGAGGCTCCAGACGCGGAAGGTGTCGCCCGTGCGCAGGGCCACCGAGATCGCGACCACGCGCTGCAGGTGATGCGGCAGGAACTCGTGACCGACCGCCTGGTGCCTGAGGAACCCCATGGCGCGCGCCACGTCGGCGTCGGGCAGGCCTTCGAGCCGGTACAGGCGGCGCCCGAATTCCACGTCGGGAACGGTCTCAATATCGAAAGAAAAACAGTGCATTATCGTGATTAGTTAAACTTGCTTCGTAGCTGATTACCCGGGCGCTCCGGCGCGCATGACCACCGCGAAGGCGACCACCAGCCCGGCGTCGTCGGTCAGGCTCACGTGGCCCTCGCCAACTCCCAGTCGCTTGCATACCGCCTGGCCGCGCTCCGAAAAGATCAGGTACGGCCGGCCCCACTCGTTGTTCAGGACACCGACGTCGCGGATCCACATGCCGTGCCGGAAGCCCGTCCCCATTGCCTTGACCGCCGCCTCCTTGCCGGCGAAGCGCATCGCGAGAAAGCGCACCGGCTGGCGGCTCGCCTCGAAGAGCTCCCGCTCCTCCGGCATCAGCAGGCGTTCGACGAAGCGTTCCCCGAATCGTTCATAGGTCTGCTGCACGCGCACCAGTTCGACGATGTCGGTCCCGACGCCGAAGATCACTGGCGTCCTGTCCCGGGAACAGCGTGTTGATGTGCGGGACAGGTCACCGGCCCCTCGCCTCTGCCATCAGGCGTTTCATCTCGCTTACCGCCGCGCCGATGCCGTCGAACACGGCGCGCGCGACGATCGAGTGGCCGATGTTGAGCTCCTCGATCTCCGGTATTTCCGCAATCGGCTGCACGTTGCCGTAATGCAGGCCGTGGCCCGCGTGCACGGTCAGCCCGAGCTGGCGGGCGCGCGCCGCGGCCGTCTTGACGCGCTCGTACTCCGCCGCGCGACCGTGGTCGTCCGCATCGGCATAGGCTCCCGTGTGGATCTCGACCACGGGTGCGCCGGCCGCTACCGCGGCTTCTAGCTGGCGCGGATCCGGATCGACGAACAGCGAGACGCGGATACCGGCCGCGCTCAGCCGCGCGCAGGCCGCGGCCACCTTTTCCGGTTGGCCGGCGACGTCCAGGCCGCCTTCGGTCGTCAACTCCTCGCGCTTTTCCGGGACCAGGCAGCAATCCGACGGGCGGATGCGGGTGGCGATGCCGAGCATCTCCTCGGTGAGCGCCATCTCGAGGTTCATATGGGTGCGGATCGCTTCGTTGAGGGCCTCTACGTCGCGGTCCTGGATGTGGCGGCGGTCCTCGCGCAGGTGCAGGGTGATGCTGTCGGCGCCGGCGCGCTCGGCAATGAGGGCGGCGGCGACCGGGTCGGGGTAGTCGGTGCCGCGGGCCTCGCGGAGGGTGGCGACGTGGTCGATGTTGACGCCGAGGTGGATGTCGGTCATGTCCTGGGTCGGTTCGGGGCTTGTGGGTCGTAGTGCGCATTATCCATGAACGGGGGGCTTGTGGCGCGGGGGGCGGGGCGGCAAGCGCAGCTCCGTGGCGGTGATCATGGGTGCCGTGGCAACGGTTGGTGGCCGCTGATACCCGGCGGCCGTGGGGAAGCGGAGCCGCGGCGGGAGTGGCGGCTGATACTGGGGGGCCGTGGCGAAGCGCAGCCGCGGCCGGGGGGAGGGGCCTTCGGCGCCGGCCACAAGCACGTCCCTGTGGG
>CBFGSB010000124.1:0-9076 GCA_965651325.1 uncultured Chromatiales bacterium
CGCAACAACCACGACGCCTCCGCTGGCCGTCGCAAACCGGCGGCAACGATTTCACGAGGAACTGTATCTTGGCCTGCAGGCCGCGCGCGGCCGGCCCGTGGGTGAATGCATGCGCAGGCTGCGCGCCTGGGAGCGACTCGACCGCAAGAGTTTTCGGCAGCTCACGCAGCAACGGCTCGGCGATGCGCTGAAACGGGCGGCCGTGGACGTACCCTTGTACCGGACGGGTGATTGGCGGGCCGCGTTGGCGCACCGGCAGCCCGACGATATTCGCGCCTGGCCGGTACTCGAGCGCGAACTGGTGCGCACCCGGAGGCGAGATCTCATGGCCGACAAGCGTCCCTTGGGTACGCTGTATCGCCACAGCTCGGCCTCGACCGGCGCGCCGCTGGCGGTGGCCTACAACCCGAAAGCCGCTGCCTGGAGTTGGGCTGGTGAACATCGCGCCGCCTTATGGCACGGGGTGCCGCTCGGCGCCAAGATGCTGATGATGTGGGGCCACAGCCATACCGTCCTGGACTGGATCAAGCACAGCCGCGTGTTCAACGCCAAGGAGCTGAACCCGGTACGCCTGGACGAGGCGGCTCGCTGGCTGATCGAGAAGCGCCCTGATGTCTGCATGGGATTGCCATCCGCAGTGGCTCGGCTCGCGCGCCACGTGCGCGCGCATTACCCGCAGGCCGAAGTGTCGCTCAGCCGCTTCGCGAAGCTCGGCGGTGAACAGGTTTATCCCTTCCAGCGCGAGGAAATCGAACAGCACCTCGGCGCCCGCGTGATCGACTTCTACGGCTGCACCGAAGTCGGCGCGATTGCCGCCGAATGCCCGGCCGGCTCGCGGCATGTCTTCACCGAGCTCGTGCACGTCGAGGTCATGCGCGGGGACGAGGTGCTGCCACCGGGGGAGAAAGGCGATCTCGTGATCACGTCGCTCACCAATCGCGCGATGCCCCTGGTGCGCTGCCGTGTCGGCGATCGCGGCACGCTGTCGCCGGACCCGTGTTCCTGCGGCCTGCCCCAGCCGGTGCTGGCCGAGCTGGAGGGACGTGCGGCCGACCTGTTCGTCGCCTCCGACGGGCGGCTCGTGCACGGGTCGGCGCTGGGCGACGGCCTCAAGGTGTTTCTCTCAAGGACCTCCGCCGGTGCAGTCGGGCAGGTGCTGTTCCGGCAGGTCGATGCACATCACTGGCAGGTGCTGGTAGAGAGCAGCGAGGGATTCAACGATACGCTGGCAAAGCAGCTCA
The DNA here is from genome assembly GCA_965651325.1 of uncultured Chromatiales bacterium. Lineage (GTDB taxonomy): Bacteria > Pseudomonadota > Gammaproteobacteria > Steroidobacterales > Woeseiaceae > IDS-8. The sequence continues at coordinate 1,242 of CBFGSB010000124.1, forward strand.
GAGGGCTGGTGCAGGGGACCTTCGGCGGGGCCTGCGCGGTCGAGATCCAGCGTGTCGAAACGGTGCCGCGCGAGCGTTCGGGCAAGTTCCGGTATTACAGCCGGCAGCACTGACGCCGCTGCCGCGCTCTTGCTCGAAGCAAGCCTGGTCGCCCAAGAGGACGGCTCATTCTATTGGTCGTGAGCTCGCCGTGGTCGCCCGGCGAACGTGCAGGGTCGGCAGCCGCGCCGCACGCGCACGTCCCGGGCGGTTAGCACCGCACGGCATATCCTGAGAAAATAGCGGCATGACCAAGCCTACGACTGGCAGTTTCGTGGCCGTTGCCCCGATGATGGACTGGACGGACCGGCACTGCCGCTACTTCCTGCGGCTGCTTGCTCCGCGCGCGCGGCTGTACACGGAAATGGTGACGGCCGATGCCGTGCAGCACGGCGATACGGAGCGGCTGCTGCAATTCGATCCGGCGGAGCACCCGGTTGCGCTGCAGCTCGGCGGCAGCGACCCGTCCGCGATGGCAGCGGCTGCACGAACCGGTGCGGCGTTCGGTTACGACGAGATCAACATCAACGTCGGTTGCCCGAGCGACCGGGTGCAGAGCGGCGCGTTCGGCGCCTGCCTCATGGACGAGCCGGGCAGGGTCGCTGCATGCGTGAGGGCAATGCGCGACGCCGTCGACGTGCCGGTCACCGTGAAGATGCGCATCGGGATCGACGATCGCGACAGCTACGCGTTCCTTTGCGCTTTCCTCGAGCCGGTCGCCGAGGCCGGATGCGACACGTTTCTCGTGCACGCGCGCAAGGCCATCCTCGCGGGACTGAGCCCGAAGGAGAATCGTACCGTGCCGCCGCTCGATCATGACCGGGTGTACCGCCTGAAGCAGGAGTACCCGGAGCTGACAATCGTGCTGAACGGCGGCATCGCGTCGACCGGCGACGCCCTTCGCCATCTCGAGCACGTCGACGGCGTGATGATCGGCCGCGAGGCCTACCAGAATCCCTGGTTCCTGGTGGAGCTGGAGCAGGCATTGGGAGGTAACGCCGCCGACCTGCCGCGCGATCGCCGGTCGGTCGTGCAGCGCATGCTGCCGTACATCGAAAAGCAGGTGGCGGCGGGTACCGAGCTCAAGCACATCACGCGCCACATGCTCGGCCTGTTCGCCGGCATGCCGGGAGCGCGCCGCTGGCGCCGGTACCTGAGCGAGCAGGCACACCGGCCCGGGGCCGGCGTCGAAGTCGTCGCGCAGGCGCTGCAGGAATTGCCGCTCGCTGCCTGACGGCATCGCATTGCCTTCGACATAACCTGCGCCGCGGCCGAGCGCTTCGGCTGCAATTGTCCTGCCAAAAGCATCGGCGTATGCTGGAATCGTGTCCGGCGGTGGTCCGCAAGCGTCACGACCTCCGCCGGGAGCACGCCACCGGGATTATGCGGAGGGCGCCATCATGCGGGCTTTGAGACTTCCAATAGCATCGGGATGGGGCGCGCTCGTCAGCCTCGTCATGTTCTGGGCGCTGTGGAGCATGATCAACGCTCCGATCGACATCGGGCAGCGCATCGCCGCACCGGTGGTCGAGTTCACGCCGAAAATAATCGACAGCAAACCGCAGCCCAAACCCACGCCGCAAAAACCGGTGCTCGACATTCCGGAGGCTCCGCCTCGGCCAGGCACGATCGGGGTGCCGAACGAAAACACCCGGCCGGCAAGGGCGTTTCACGAGCGGCCGCAGGTGGTCACCCGTGGCACGGGCATCAAAATCACGGCAGCTCCCGGCGGCAGCGACCACGACGTCCAGCCGGTCGTGCGCATCGAGCCCGACTACCCGCCCTCGGCGGAGCGCCGCGGCATCGAAGGCTGGGTCAAGGTGCAGTTTTCGATCACCAGCACGGGACGGGTCACGGATGTGATCGTGGTTGACGCGACGCCGCGAGGGGTGTTCGAGGAAGCGAGCATCGAGGCCGTGCGGCGGTGGCTCTACAGCCCGAAGATCGAGGACGGCGTTGCCGTCGAGCGCGTGGGGCTGCAAACCGTGTTGCGCTTCGAGATGTCGCAGTAGCCGGCCGCGGCCACAACGCGCTAAATCGCCCATTCTGCAGGGAAATGGGTGGATTAAGGCCCCACAGCCGCAGTTTTTGGCACCTTTTAACTCGTTAAATCAATCGCTTGGGTTGGTCCGACCCCGGAAGGTGTGGGTGTAGGTGGGGAGGGGGGCGCCGGTGCCGGAGTTGGGGGTGGTGACGATGGTGATGGTTAAGGTGTCGGCGGTGAGGGTGAGGTCGGCGAAGCCCCAAACGAGGCCTTCGACGTAAAGGCTTTGGTGCTGGGGGTAGGTGCGGTCGCGCCAGGCCATGAACGAGGTGTGGATCGGGCGCTGCTTGCCGGCGGCGCCGGAGACGAGCGTGACCAGGGGCGGGCGGTTGCGATAGGCCTCGCCTTCCGTGCGGCAATCGTCGGTGTGGACTTCGAGCGTGTGATCGTGCCCGGAGAGGTACGCGTCGGCGTAGCGGCACAGCGACGGTAGCAGCAGGCGGCGAAGTACTTTCGATTCCTCGTGCTTGCTGCCGGATGACGACCACAAGGGGTGGTGCCCGATCACGATCTTCCAGCGCGCGTCGGAATCGGCGAGCGCCTGCGCCAACCAATCGAGCATCTGCTTCTCATCGCCGACGGGCTCCGACCAAGGCTCATCGCGGTCCTCGACGCCGGTGTCGATCGGCGTGCCGTCGGGGGCGAGGGCGTCGTCGTACACGGTCTCGGCCGCGAGCAGCACGGTCGTGTCGAGGGCGAACAGCTCCACGTCAGGCGCCGGGCGGGCGCGGTAGTAGATGCCGTCCATCGCGTACAGCGGCGACTGCTCGAGCCAGGCGACCTGTGCCATCGCACTTTCGCGCGAGGTGTCCCAGTCGTGATTGCCGAGAACGGGATAGATGACGAAGTCCGGGTCCTGCTCCTGTAACGGCGCGTAGGGCGCCCGGAGGAGGTCGTCGAAGCGCCTGGCATCGGAGCGTCCGTCCGCCCCCAGGGTCGCGCCGGCCGGGTAGATGTTATCGCCGACCATGACGCCGAAGTGGCAGCGCCCTTGCGGACGGCACCACTCGACAGCGGCCTTCGAAACCGGCCACATGCCGCTCGCCATCACCCAGCCGCCGGTCTGCTCGGCATAGTGCATGGGCGGAATGCGGAACTCCTGGATCGGGCGGTGGTCCTCGATCCAGTCGTCGAGCTCGTTGATGATGAACTCCCGGCCGGTGAAAGCATCCTCGTAATCGTCAGCGTCGAGGTAGTCGTAGTCGTAGCCCGTGTCACCGAACACCAGGATGCTGACCGGCTCGAACGCATCGGCCACCGGCGCTTCCGGAACCTCGAGCGCGCAGGCCGCGAGCAGCAGCGGCAGCGTGGCGGCGACAACGGTTTTGCGTGCCCAAATAGTCATGGTGTGTAGCGCTCCGCGATCAGCTTGCGAACGGCATCCGCCGAGCATTGTACCGGCCCTTCCTTTTCCATCTTGAGACTCGTGACCGCCGCTGCCCAGGCCGTCGCGTCGGCAGGCGGGACGTCCAGGCGCGCCGAAACGTAAGAACCCATGCAGGTATCGCCGCGCCCGCTGCGGCCGACCAGCTCGCGCGGATGAAAACCGGCGGCGAAAAACTCGCCGTCGGCAAGTACCAGCAGCCCGTCGCGATGCGTGAGGACGATTTCCCGCGGGCCGAATTCCGCGAGCGCTGCGGCGGCCCGCCGGATGTCCGTTTCGCCGGTGAGGAATTCAGCTTCGACCGCGTCGGTCTTGAGGATGTCGACCAGGCCGAGCACCGCCGCCTGCTCGGGCCAGCGCTCGTAACGCAGCCGGCCGTCGTCGGTCACGACGCGCACGAAGCCCTGCACGTCGGCACAAAGCAGACCGCCTTTTGCTTTCAGCGCCTCCAGCACTTCGAGCGGCGTCTCGCCGCGCGCCGAGCCGTTGACCACGAACGCCCGGGCCTCGAAATCCGCGACGATCTCCGCCGTGAACGGCTCTGCGACAGCCGCGACGGTGAGCTGCCGCTCGTCCACGTTTGCCGTCGGGTATTCCAGCCGCATCAGCGTCGAGTGAGGCGATTCGATGATGTGCACGTCGACGCCTTTCTCCCGCAGGCTGTCGGTGGACCCGCGGTCTTCGGCGGCGAGGCGCGTGATTGCGCCCACTTCCAGGCCCCGCAGTGCAGCGGCGTGCGCGGCGTAGCTGTAACCGCCGCCGTGCACGTGCCGGGTACCGGCCGCGGAAACGATGGTGTCCTTGGTGTAATTGCCGATCGCGAGGAAGTCGTAGGAATGCACGGATAACGGGTCCTTGTGTCAGTCGCGCAGTTGCACGCGCCAGAGGGTGGCTGCCAGCAGCATGGACAGGACGGAGGCGCCCATCCAGAACCAGATGGCACTGGTGAAATCGTAGACGCGTTCGCCGTCCACCATCGTCATGCCCTGCTGGATGAGATAGCCGCTGACGTTTTCCTGGATGCCCGCGCCGATGTAGCTGAACACGCCGATGAATCCCATGACCGCGCCGGCCGCCCGCTTGGGTGCGATGTCGACTCCGAACAGCCCGCCGAGCGAGGTGACCAGCCCGTTCAGCCCGATCCCGTACAGCGCGAAAGCAAAGAACAGCATCGGCATGTTGCGCGGGCCGAAGAAGATCAGGTAGAGCGCCACGATCTCAATGATCGCGAACAGCAGGTTCGCCGGCGGCCTGCGGGCGCCGAACACCTTGTCCGAGATGAAGCCGTACGCGATGCAGCCGGCGATACCGGCGATGGTGTTGACCATCAGCAGCGTGCCGGCTTCAACGAGCGAATAGCCGCGCCCTTCCTGCAAGTACAGGATGCCCCAGCTATTGATGGCGTAGCGCACGACATAGTTGGTGGCGCTCGCCGCCGCGAGGACCCAGATCGAGGGCAGCGCAAGGATGGAGAGCTGCGTCTTCCAGAGGTTCGCCGTCGACTGTTTCCGCTCTTTTTGCCAACGGTCGTTCTTCCAGTCGTTCACTTCGGGCAAGCCGAGCGTACGCGGCCGATCCTGCATCAGGGCAAAGACACCGATTGCCACCAGGATGCACAGGAGGCCCGGACCCCAGAAGCCGAACCGCCAGCCCCAGGCCGCGACCATTCCCGCGACCACCACGAAGGTCAGGCCTTCGCCGATCGAATGCGCGGTGCTCCAGATGCCGTAGTAGCGGCCGCGCTCGCGATTGCTGAACCAGTTGGCGAGCGTGACGATGCCGGCGGGTGCGCCGAAGCCCTGGAACCAGCCGTTCAGGGCCCACAAGACGATGGAGACCGTCAGCACGGTCGAGAAGCCCATGCCGATATTCAGCAGCGCGGACATCAGCAGCCCGAAGGCGAAGAACACCTTCATGTTCGCGTGATCGGAGAGGAAGCCGTTGGTGAGCTTGCCGACCGCGTAAGTGTAGAAGAGCGCGGAGCCGATCAGCCCGAGCTCGACCGGGTTGAAGATGCCGGCGTCGATCAGCGGCTGCTTGACCACCGACAGCGCCAGCCGGCAGGTGTACGCGATGCCGTACCCTAAGGTGATCGCGACCAGGATGCGCAAGCGGTGTTGCCGGTAGAGGCGGTCGACCGTGGCGCGGTCGCCGATTGACGGCTGGTCGGGCCCGGTAGCGAATATCGACGTCAGTTTGTGGAAGATGGCGTGGGCCCCCAGGCCCGGACGACTCCCATCCGGACCGTTCAGCAAACCTTAAGGTTATGAAATTTTCATTCGATTATAATAGAAAATAGAATTGTTGTTCCACTCGCGCCGCCGGCCGTCCGCCGGAGGCCCATTCGTACAGGGGAGACCATGAAAATCATCCACCTGATCGCCTTGCTGGCCCTGGCCGCCTGCGCCGGTCCCGATCGTGAACCCGCCCCCGAAGGCGGCGACGCGCCGGCCCGCATCCCGGCGACCGCCGTCACCGAACCGGTCGAATTCGGCGCGCTGGTCAACGCCGCGTTCTGGGTCGATCCGGCCCGGCCCGACGCCGCGCTCGTCCTCGGCGCTGCCGGCACCTCCGGCATCGAGATGTACCGTCCCGACGGCACGCGCGTCGGCGGCTTCGGCGAGGTCGAGGCCGGCTTCGTCACGGTCGTCCCCGATCCGGATCGCGCGGGGCCGCCGCTGGTGGTGGTCTACGATCGGCACGATGCCGCCATCAAGGGCTTCCGCCTGGATCGCGAGGCGCTGACCCTGGTCCCGGTCATTCCGGAACCGCTGCCGCTGGAAGACGAGCTCACCGGGCTTTGCCACTATCACAGCCGTTTGTCCGACAGCGATTACCTGTACGGCGTGACGGACGGCGGGCTGATCCTGCATTTTGAACTGTTCACGGAGGGCGAGATCGTCGGGGGGCAGTTGCTGCGCACCATCCCGTCCGGCAAGGGCAGCGGCTACTGCGACGTGGATCCCGTCGAAGCGGCGCTCTACGTGGCCGAAGAAGAAGTCGGCATCTGGCGCTTCGGCGCGGAGCCGGAAAGCGATACGACGCGCGAGCCGGTGACGCTGGTCGCGCCCTGGGGCGCTTTGAGCGACGAGGTGAAGGGCATCGGCATCTACCGCGTCGATCCGGAAACGGCCTACCTGGTTGCGGCCGACATCGGTGCCGAGCGGCTGGCCGTGTTCGATCCGGCAACGTCCGGTTTGCTCGGCGCCGTCGTCATCCCGGAGCTCGTCGAGGCCGAGGGCGTCGCCGTGACGGTCCTGCCGCTCGGCGGCGACTACCCGGGCGGGTTGGTCGCGGTCGCCGACGAGGACGAGTCCGCGGGCGGCACCGACATCAAGCTCATCGGCTGGCAGGCTTTCGCCGGTGCGCTGGGCCTGCGGAGCGCCGACGGCGAGCCCGCGGCGCCAGAGCCGGTTCCGGCCGTGCGGCCGGTGCTGGAAACCGAGGTGGCCGCGAGCTACGGCGACGCCGCCGACGATCCCGCCATCTGGGTGCACCCGGACGACCCGGCAAAAAGCCTGGTCATCGGCACGGACAAGCAGCTCGGGCTTTATGTATTCGATCTCGAGGGCCGCGCGGTGCAGACGCTGCCGGATGGCCGCATGAACAACGTCGACCTGCGCTACGACTTCCCGCTCGGCGGTGAAACCGTCACGCTCGTGACTGCGAGCAACCGCAGCACCGACAGTATCGCCGCTTACAAGATTGCGCCCGGCGAGGCGCGGCTCGTCGAGGCGGCCGCCGGCACGCTGCCGACCGGTTTCAAGGATCCGTACGGCCTCTGCATGTACCACAGTGCGGCTTCCGGCGAGTTCTACGTGTTCGTGAACGAAGGCGGTATCGGCACCTTCCGCCAGTGGCGGCTCTACGACAACGGCGAGGGCAGGGTGGCCGCCGAGCCGGTGCGCGAGTTCGAAGTGGGCTCGCAGGCCGAAGGCTGCGTCGCCGACGATGCATTCGGTCACCTTTATGTCGCGGAGGAGGATCGCGGGATCTGGAAATACTCCGCGGAGCCGGACGGCGGCGACGCGCGCACCCTGATCGACGCGACGGAGGACGGGCGCCTCGAGGCCGACGTCGAAGGTCTCGCACTGTGGACGCGCGAGGACGGCACCGGGTACCTGATCGCTTCCAACCAGGGGGCGGACAACTACTTCGTCTACGAGCGCGGAGGGGACAACGCGTACGTCGGGTACTTCCACATCGTTGCGAACGCTGCCGACGGCATCGATGGCGCCTCTGAGACCGACGGTCTCGATGTGACCAGCGCGGCTTTGGGCGAGCGCTTCCCGGACGGGCTGCTCGTTGTGCAGGACGGGCGCAATATCGCGCCTGAGGAGCGGCAGAACTTCAAGTACGTGTCGTGGA